>NZ_CP179926.1:3097257-3406983 GCF_052344095.1 Pedobacter paludisoli
CGGTAAAGGCTTTCGTAGAAGCTACACCAATTTCAGGCCCTGCATGGGTATAAACCCCTCCGTGCGACAATCTCGGGATGGAGGCTCCAGCTACATTACAAATACCAAAAATAGTGGCTCCACGCTCTTTAGCCATCTCTATTGCCGCCATGGTATCGGCCGTTTCACCCGATTGCGAAATAGCAATAACAACATCTTTTTCAGTAATAATTGGGTTGCGGTATCTAAATTCGGAAGCATATTCAACCTCTACAGGTATCCGTGCATATTCTTCAATTAAATATTCGCCAACCAAACCTGCATGCCACGACGTACCACAAGCCACAATAATAATCCGATCAATGTTTTTAAGCTTTTCAGTAAATTCTTTTATACCACCCAGCTGTACCTTACCTTCCTGTGGATATATGCGGCCGCGCATACAATCGCGAATGGAGCGTGGTTGTTCATAAATTTCCTTCAACATGAAATGTTCAAATCCACCTTTCTCTAACATTTCCAGCTGCAATTCCAGCTCCTGAATTAAAGGGGTTTGAACCTTATTATCGAGTTTTTTAACCAATAAACTATCTCGAGTAATGAAAGCTAACTCATTATCATTCAAATAAATTACATTTTTAGTGTATTCAATGATAGGAGTAGCATCTGAAGCAATAAAATATTCGCCTTCGCCTACACCAATTACCATCGGACTCCCTTTTCTAGCGGCAATCAAATGCTCTGGATTTTCATTGTCCATGATGACCACGGCATATGCCCCAGTTACTTCATGAAGCGCAATCCGTACCGCTTCGAAAAGGTCAAGCTGCTCCATTTTTTGAATTTCTTCTATTAAATGAATCAGCACCTCGGTATCTGTATCGCTTTTAAATTCGTGACCCCGACGAAGCAATTCTTCTTTTAACGTAGCGTAGTTCTCAATTATTCCGTTATGAATGATGGATAATTTTCCGTTGTTTGAGGTGTGGGGATGTGAATTTCTATCACTGGGTTCTCCATGAGTCGCCCAACGCGTGTGCCCCATACCAATGCTCCCCGTTTTATCTTTGTCAGCAGCAAATTCTTCTAAAGCAGCAACCTTACCTACTTTTTTGTAAATGTGCTGGCCGCTGTTGTTAATCAGGGCTATTCCCGCACTATCATAGCCTCTGTATTCTAATCTTTTTAATCCTTTTAAAACAATTGGCCATGCCTCACGATGACCGATATATCCAACAATTCCACACATATTATGCTCGTATATTTTTCTTAAAACAGGTTGCTAATATACATAAACAAACGTTTGACTTATAGCGTTTCAACTGTTTTTGAAAAAAAATCACGGTTTGTTTAAACAACAAAAGGTCGTTTTCCAAAAACTGAAAAACGACCTTTATGCTAGATAGTGTTTGTTTCGACTTTACTAAATCGATTTCTTATTACGTTCACGCTTCGCACGTACATATTGATTTGGCCATTCTAAATTTTCGTCTAAAATTTGTGCGGCATGCATCGGAAAATATGGATCGCGTAGCGATTCTCGCGCAATGAAAATTAAATCAGCTTTGCTTTCTTCTAGAATTTCTTCTGCTTGATGCGCTGCCACGATAACGCCCACTGCACCGGTATAAATACCAATGGTGTTTCTTATTTTATCAGCAAAAGGTACCTGGTAATTTGGTCCTGCCGGGATAACTGCATCGGGAACATTTCCACCTGTTGATACATCGATTAAATCAACTCCTTTATCTTTTAATACGGCCGCTAGATTAACGGTGTTCTCTTCTGTCCAACCGCCTTCTGTCCAATCGGTAGCCGAAACACGCACAAATAAGGGCAATTCTTGTGGCCAAACCGATTGTACAGCCTCTACCACGTCAATTACAAATCGTATACGGTTTTCAAAACTTCCACCGTACACATCCGTACGTTGGTTACTTAAAGGGCTTAAAAACTGATGCAATAAATAACCGTGGGCAGCGTGTACTTCGATTACTTTATAACCGACTTCCAATGCACGTTTTGCCGCCGCACGAAAGGCAAAAATTATATCTTGAATTTCTTTAATACTCAATTCATGAGGAATCACTTGCCCCTCTTTAAACGGAATTGGAGAGGGGGCAATAGGCAACCAACTATTTTCGCCTTGGGCCAGTTGTTCGCCACCATTCCAAGGCAAATCGCAACTTGCTTTACGTCCCGCATGCGCCAGTTGAATACCTGCAAATGCACCATTTTGATGAACAAAAGATACAATTTGCTTCAACTTATCCATCTGCTCATCTTTCCAAAGGCCTAAATCAGCGTGTGTTATTCTCCCTTCTGGAAGCACAGCTGTTGCCTCTTGCATAATTAATGCGGCTCCACCCACGGCTCTACTGCCCAAATGCACCAAATGCCAATCGTTGGCAAAGCCATCAACCGCAGAATATTGGCACATGGGTGAAATAACCACTCTATTTTTTAGCGTTACATCTTTTAGTTTGAAGGGAGAAAATAATTTCGACATTTTAATCTGTTTTGATATGATAATTTACATTAAAACCCAGCTTTTTTCAATTCAGTGGTTACAAATTGAATTTCATCATTACTCAATTTAACCTGAATGGCTTCTGCATTTTGAGTAGCTTGCTTTGCGTTTCTTGCACCCGCGAGTGCGATGGTAATTCCAGGTTGCTCAATTGTCCAACGCAAAACCAATTGCGACAAAGTAGCATTCTTTTCATCGGCCAAAGGCTTAATTTTAGCTAAAAAAGCATCGGTCTTTTGAATGTTTTCTGCTGTAAAAAATGGGTGATTTTTACGGTGATCGCCTTCTTCAAATGTATAATCTGGGGTAATTTTTCCCGTTAACAATCCTCGCTCCATTGGGCTATACGCCAAAATAGATTTCCGATTTTCGATACAAAATGGAACCATTTCGTTCTCTATGCCTCGATTAATCATGCTGTAAGGAATCTGGTTTGACACAATATTTAAACTTTCTCCTGCCTCCTTTAACTGCGCTACATTGTAGTTACATACACCTGCATAACGCACCTTGCCTTGCTCGATTAATCTAGCAACGGCTTCCATGGTTTCCGAAATTGGCGTGGTTAAATCGGGCCAATGAATTTGATACAAATCGATGTAATCGGTTCCCAATCGCTTTAACGATTGTTCGCATTCGTACATAATGCTTTCCTTTCCTGCGTATTTGTAAATATCGATTTCCGCTCCTTCGTTATTTTTACTTTTCATCGCTAAGTTTCCTTTAGCCAAATCCCAACGCATGCCAAACTTGGTTACCACTTGCAATTTATCTCTTGAGATACCTTTAATTGCCTCGCCAACAATCTCTTCGCTATCGCCTTGTCCGTAAATAGGGGCGGTATCAATAGAGGTTACGCCTAAATCGTAACTTGCTTTAATGGCATTAATGGCATCGTTTCTATCGGTACTACCCCACATCCAACCGCCTGCGGCCCATGCGCCAAAGGTTATTACTGAAAGTTCTAAATCTGAGTTTCCTATTTTTCTGTATTCCATCATGTAAATCGGGTTAATACACAAACATACAATGTATGTGTTAAGGTTGTTTTAATTAGAAGAGTTTTTACAGAACTTTAATAAAAACCCAACTTACCCTATTTAAAGATAAAAATTTTGATCATCAATTATACTACCATTAAAATGCCCTAAAACCTTAAAGAATTGTTCCAAAACGGATCTATAATTATTCTAGAAAATGGACGAGGATAAAAGAAATCTCTCTTTTTTTCTTAAAGTAAAAATATCATCTTTTACCTTTCTATTTTTTAAATAAACACTAAATTGTGGGCTTCCATCAATAAACAATATAATGAAGCAGATTTTTCTTTTTCTTTCGTTAATTTTTAGCTTTTCAATTAATCGCGCACAAAAAATAGATACCCTTTCCATCAATTTAGAAAACGTGAAATACCCACATGCGATTAATTACTATCCCATAAAGGTAAACGGAGAAGATGTACGTATGGCCTATATGGATGTTGCTCCAACCATTACTCCAAGCGGACGTACCGTTGTTCTTTTTCATGGGAAAAATTTTGGCGGCTATTATTGGGGAGATGTCATTCGTGCTTTACGCGGAGTCGGTTTTAGAGTAATTGTACCCGACCAAATTGGCTTTGGCCGTTCATCAAAGCCTTTTATCAATTATAGTTTTGAGCAATTAGCACGCTGGAATAAACAACTTTTAGACAGTTTGGGCATTCAAAAAGTAAGTGTACTTGGGCATAGTATGGGCGGAATGTTGGCTACTCGATTTACCTTAATGTTTCCCGAAACAACCGAAAAACTTCTGTTAGAAAACCCTATCGGATTAGAAGATTACAAAACCTTTGTGCCCGCCAGTACAACGGAAGAACAATATCAGCGCGAGCTTAAAAACAGTGCAGAAAGCATTCGTCGGTATTACAAAAGCTCTTATTTTACCGTCTGGAAAGATCAATATGAAAGCTTAGTACAAGTGGCAGCAGGTGTAACCTTTAGCGCCGATTACCCAAGAGCTGCGAAAGTTGCGGCCTTAACCTATACCATGATTATGGATCAACCGGTAGTAAATGAGTTTCAAAATATTAAAGTGCCTACCGTTCTATTTATCGGTAAAGACGATAAAACCATTGTTGGAAAAGGGTTATTAAGTGCGGATCAACAAGCCGCTCATGGCCAATACCGCATTTTGGGGAAACAAACAGCAGCAAAAATACCAGGTTCGAAACTGGTAGAATTCGATGGCTGCGGACACATCCCGCATGTAGAAATCACCACAGAATTTTTACTGGCTTTAACAGGGAGTTTGTAAGTTCTTTTTCTGAAAAGCACATTTGCCTTTCATAGGAACGTTCGTCCGTCTTTTCGCTGTATCTTTTTAGCTCCTCGTCCTCAAGGCCTTTGTAGCTAAAAAGGATGCCGCTGCAATACGGTTTATATACGCAGGACTGTGCGATTCCATACCTAAAACAGTCCTGCCCATTAAATTTTCTTAAAGAATCTCTTTTCCCGTTACGGTATTCATCCCTTCCATATCGAAATTAATTACCTGATCAGCAGCCTTCAGGGTGCCAAATAACTCTAAACGAATAGAACTACGAATCAGCATACCCGTTTTTAAATCAATTTGCACGTCACCATCATTGGTCCCGCTTAAATCCGTTTCGAGGGTACTTCCCATTAAGTCAAAATTTCCTTTTGCCACCATCGTTCCTCTAATTAAAACGGTAGCCACCTCGTCTTTCACGCCAATCAATTTATAAACCGTCTTCATGCCTATCGGCATGGTTAATTGAATTTCTGAATCAATTGTCCAGCTGTCGCCCACTTTAACGGCATGTTGAGGGTAAATTTTCAGAGAAGCTTGCATGCTTTCTTTCATTCCTTTTTCTGAAAACTGCTTACCCAGTACACCTCTCATTTGCGCTTGCTTTGCAGTATCTGTTGTTGACTTTCGTACAATATCATCGATCATTTTATCCAACCCAGTAACCGCTTTCACATCACCATTGCTGGATATAAGCATGTTAAAGCTAGCTCCTTTCATGCCCGCAAAGGGATTCGAAGCCATCGTTTTATCTTCTGAATCAAGCGTTAAACTATTGCCTCCAGTTGAAGATTTCATCGTTAAACGATTATAATAAACCTTGATATTTTTATCGTTCTGCTGAAGTCCCTGAACCTCAAAAGTATAATCGGTGCCAATTGTTTGCGTAATATTTACTTCTTTATCCCCATACTTTTGCTTAATAATTTGGGAACTGGTAAAATTATAATCGTATTTTTTACCAACCGGAAAGCTTTGCTTTAAAACATATGCTTTCTGTGCCTGTGCGCTTGTTGAAAAAACTAAACTCAATAAACCAATGTATAGTATGGCCGTTCTTTTTATCGACATTTCTTTTAATTTAACCTGCTAAATTTTGTGAAAATATACCACTAAGGGCATAATACAATTCGGGATGTTTATCCTTAAGTAACTCCGGGCGCTCGAAAAAATATTCAGAAGCAACGGCAAAAAATTCTGCTTCGTTTGTGATGGCGTAGGGATTTATATCCGATTTATTCTCTTCAATTTTCGTAATTTCTTCATGAATCATTTTTAACCAGGGAATGGCATATCCATGAGGTATTAAATTTTCAGGAATACCATCCGTTGCGCCATCCGATTTATCCAACAAATGAACAAACTCATGAATAGCCGTATTTTCTTTACCCGCGCTTTTAGAAAAACCGTGACGTAAAGCCGCACGCGATAAAATCATTTGTCCGTTCATGTATCCCGTACCCACCATACCCATAATGTTGCGGTCGCCAGAACCTTCAAATTCAAATTCTTTATTAAAGGTATCCGGGTACAACAATACTGAACTTAAATTCTTATAACGCCAGTTCTCAAAGCCAAAAATTGGAATTACCGCACTCGAAGCAATTAGCAATTCATCGAGCGGACTAAGGTCAATACCGATGCCCTCAATCTTAACCGTATCAAAAAATTCGGCTACTTTTTGTTCAAAACGCTTCTTATCCGTTGAGTCTAAGTTGTGGTAATAGTGTACGTTATCATCCAATATTTTTTTATCCTCATCAGACAAAAGCTCCGTGGAAGGCTTCTTTTTCTTCAGAATAAAATATATAACCAGAATACCTATAGGGATTAAATACGCGAGCGGTAAAGAGTTCATTCGTTGTGTGTTAGTTGCGTTAAATATACTAAAAATTGCTTATAGATTTAACCCTATAAATTGCAGCAGCTTTAATTTTAAGCATCTGGGCTTTCCAAAATGGTTAAAACAGCTAAAACATCCGCTCTGCTTATGGGAAAATCAGCACCGGTTATAAGCGATTGATAAACTGCGTCAAATAAAGGCATGTAACTGGCTTTTTCTGCTGATATAAACACCTCGGTTTTTTGCCCCTTTTCTTCGATGGTTGTTAAAACACCTTTGTTGCTTTCCTGCTCATAGCCGTATTGTGTGTCGTCTAATTTCAGCCCTGCAACCAATTGTTCTTCTTGAACATCGGCACGGTTTTTAACAAAACTTCCTTTTGTTCCATGCAAAATAAAAGCTGCCTGCGGATTTACCACCAACATACTGGCCGTCACAAAAACAGTTAAACTATTTGCATATTGAAGCTGAATACTAAAGAAATCATCCACTTGGGTATTCAACCTATTTTTGCCTGTGATTTTATGAAACTTTTCAGGTGCGCCAAACAAGCTAATAACTTGATCAAGCAGATGCGGCCCCAAATCGTACAACAAACCACTCGCTGCTACAGGCATTTCTTTAAATGCTTTTATGCCAATTTCATTTCGATAGCGGTCGAAACGAAAATGTACTTCGTTTAATTTACCCAGTTGATTGCTTTCTATAACCTGCTTAACCGAAAGAAAATCACTGTCCCAACGTCGGTTTTGATAAACGAAAATTTGTTTTCCATGCTTATCGGCTAAAGCAAATAGTTCCTTTGCTTGTACAACGGTAGCTGTAAAAGGTTTCTCCACTAAAATATGTTTGCCATGTGTTAAAGCCATTTTAGCATGCTCGAAATGCAAATTATTTGGGGTATTAATCACAACCAAATCAATTTCTTCATCGTTTACTAATTCGCTCAAACTTGCATAACTCTGTATAGTGGGGTAATCGTTCTGGGCCCTTTGGGCGCTTCTTTCAACTACTGCTTTTAATTTAAAACCAGTATGTTGCGCCAAAAAAGGTGCATGAAAAATTTTTCCCGACATACCGTAGGCCATTAAACCCACGGTAACGATTGTGTTGTTTGTTCCGCTCATTCCATTTTATTATCTACACAAGATAAGGCATTCGCGCGCTGCTTTCTATCCAGCTTTATCATTTTACATACAAATGTTTGTTTTAGCCACCAGATTGATAAAAGGCGCGCTATTTGAAAATTATCTTTGGGCATTTAACCTTATCTTTGGTCGCATGAAACCTTCGGAAATTAATGCCAAATGGAAAATTTTACAAGAGCGAATTTCGCAAGAATTTGACTCAGATTTGCCCGATTTAAAAGTAATGCTTTTTTTAATTGGGGTTCAAGAATTAGGCAAGGGGCCAAAAAAATACAGCAAAAGGCAAAAAGAAGAATTGATGCACATTGCGACTTGTCGATTATTAAGTGAGATGGGTTTTTATGAACTGGAAGGGCTAGACCAAGAGGGCTGGCCTCATTGGAAATTGGTAAAAGCAATTCCGCCATATACCATGCTAGAACAAGAGCTTTTGATGAAGTCGTTGGTTGTAAATTATTTCGCCGACATCTATTCTTAAGTCCTTTGAAATAAAAAACCCTAATGCAGCAGTGCATTAGGGCGAAGATATGTTTTCTTTAGGTAGATTTTTAAAGCGAACTATCCTTGTTGTTTCGCTTCTTGTTTTAATTTTTCGCTGGCAACGATTACAATTTCAACACGTCTGTTTTCTGCTCTGCCGGCTTCCGTTTTATTATCGGCAATTGGCTCATTTGGACCTTTACCAATGGTTACCAAACGACTCGCTGGAACTCCTTGTGAAACCGCATATGCTTTAACCGCTGAAGCTCTTTTCTCAGAGAGATTCATGTTTAATTGCAGGGTACCAGTACTATCTGTATGACCAATTACTTTAATATCTGTATCAGGATACTGATTTAAAGACGCGGCTAAACTTTGAATATTTGATTTTGCTGCATCTTTTAATACTGCCTTATTTATATCGAATAAAATACCGTTATCGAATTTTACAATAATTCCTTCACCTTCGCGAATAACTTCGGCATTTGGAATTGCTTTTTGGATTTCGGCTGCTTGCTTATCCATTTTTTTTCCGATTAGGGCTCCGGCTGTACCACCAATGGCACCACCAATAATTGCTCCCACTGCTGTATTTCCAGCAGCTTTACCAATTAATGCGCCCAATCCTGCTCCTGCTGCAACACCAATACCAGCTCCTTTTTGCGTCTTAGTTAAACTATCACAACTTTGCAATGTCATTGAACCAACCGCTAAACCTATACTTAATGTTGCTATTTTAACTTTCGAAATAACCATAACCTTTTTAACTTTTAATTTATTCCTCCTCATTCAAACACAATGCCAAAAAAGAAAAAAAATGCTCAATGTGGTTTTTTGTTTCGATAAACAGGAAAAAAAATAGCAAAGCGAAATGCCTTGCTATGGTTCATTGTATCATTCTTGGTACAAAAATTAAGCTGAAAAATAGCTTTCCAATTCTTTTAATGTATTCTCGTCTGTTTTAAAATCTTTAATAATTTGTCCTTTCTCTAGCAGAATGATTCGGTTACAAACCTCTGTTACGTGATTCAAATCATGGCTTGAAATAAATGTGGTCATATTTCCAGGATATTCCTTTAATAATTTTTTCAACCGAATTTGGGTAGTAGGGTCCAAGTTGGCAAAAGGCTCATCCAGAATAAGGATTTCGGGTTTTTGCATTAATGCAGCCGCAATGCCCACCTTATTTTGGTTTCCTTTGCTGAAATCGCGGATGTATTTACCGCTATCTAAAATTTCTCCGTTAAAGAATTCTACGTACAGCTTCAAATACGATGCAACATCGGCAATACTCAAATCTTGCAAGCTGCCAATAAAGGTGAGGTATTCTTCGGGCGTTAAATAATCAATCAAAAAGCCTTCATCTAAGAAAGATGCGGTATAATTTTTCCATTCATCGCTCTGCGAAACCGATACTCCTTTTGATAGAATTTCGCCTTCTGTTGGCCGAATTAAGTCGAGTAGCATCCTAAAAAAAGTGGTTTTCCCAGCACCATTATTCCCAACTAAACCAACGGTTTCTCCTTCTGCAATTTCTACATGTTCAATGTTTACAACGGTTTTATCGCCATAAACCTTCTTCAAATTTTTTACTTCTAAAATCATAATTATTCTCTAAAGCCTTCGGCTAATGTATATCGTTCTTTTATTAATCTATTGGTGATGAGGTTAACCCAAAAATTGCGCAATATTAGCGCCAGCAAGCCAAACGAGCCTAAAAATGCTAATCCCCAATAGGGTTTATTCCAAATGCCAAAAGGCAGATAGATTAAGATTGGAATACCAGCGTAAAAGAAAGCCAGGAGCCATTGTGTTGCTCCGGTACCCTGATAATTAAAAGCAGCTGCCTTGGTGATGTCAATTCGGCGATTGTTATACGTTGCTAGGTACAAAACCACTACGGTACCAAAACCAATGTTATAGAGATACGAAACCAGCTGCAACAACAACAACTTTGGACTTATATAGGCATAAAAGCTCGCCAGTATGGTAATAATGGTAGCGGAGATGGTAAACAATAAAAATTTTGCTTTAATGAAATTCTTAAGATTTATTTTATTCGCTAAAATGCCATCAAAATGAGCACTTTGCCAGGCAAACATAAATTGTCCGTAAACGATAATTGAAATACCGGTCATAAATACGGAACCAAACATCATCGTGCCAAAGGCATCGCGTGCAATAGCCTTTTCCTTGTAAAAAATAAAACCGTAAAACAGAAAGAAAAAACTCATAAACAATGCTGAACGTGAGCGCTTATGGCGTAAGATGAGTTTCAATTCTAAAGCAGCAAGTTCGCCAACTTTTCCAAAACGATTCAAAAAAGCATAATCGGTACTTACTTTCTTCTCTTGTTTTTTGCTTAATTCCTCTACATACAAATTTGCGCGCAAGTATCGGCTATTCATCATAAATATTATAGCCGCCAAAAAGGTAAAGCATAAACTTAAATAGGGATATTTTAAAATCATTTGGAAAACAGTATTGCTTACCGACATGATGGAAATAATTTTAAAATATTCTAGCAAAATCAAAAGCCCTACAAATACATATCCGAAGGTAACGTACGATAAATTACTAATTGCTTTTCGCTTAAGATAAAGAACGAGGTAGTTATTAAAGAACGTTAACGAAAACAGGGCAACAATGTACATTATTGTTGTTTGAACACCATTCATTGGCCCTATTTCGATAAAACAGAAAGGTAAAAATATAAAAATGGGCAAAAAATTGAAAACGGAGAATAAGGCTCTAAAGTTCAAAAAGTTTACAATTTTGTCCTTATTAATCTTCAAATGCAAGTAGGGGATAATGCTTAAGGTTGGGAGTTCTTGCAACTGCCAGCGCATTAAAAAATCAAATGCAAAATAATACAAAATTAAGCCATTAAAGCTTGAAATAATTGCCTGATTTGGGAATGTTTTACTTAAGATAAACTTCATTCCAAAACCCAAGCCCACGGCCACTACCAAAAAATAAAGCATGAAAAAGCCCATGAGCACTTGAGAGGCAATACTGCCGGCCTTGTTTCTTGAGCGCCAAAAAGCCTTCCATTGATGGCTAAAAAAAGTTTTAAGCATAGTTAAAGATAGAAATTAATTAGTTAGTTAGTTCTAGTTTTTGATTATATGTTACATCAATAATTGTACTTTTCTTTCCAATTTTGCCTTAATTTTTCGCGCATTTTTTCTTCAGCAGCATTTTTACCCGGCTCATAAAGCTTGGTACCACTTAATTCATCCGGAAAATATTCTTGAGCCGAAAAATTACCTTCATATTGATGCGAATATTGATAATCTTTCCCATATCCAATATTTTTCATCAATTTGGTTGGTGCATTTCTAATATGAAGTGGCACAGGCAAATTACCTGTTTGTTTGACCAACATTTGGGCTTTATTGATGGCTTCGTAGGCGGCATTACTTTTTGCTGAACTAGCCAAATAGGTTACGCATTGCGATAAAATAATCCGCGCTTCAGGATAGCCTATAACGTTTACAGCAGTAAAACAATTATTAGCTAACAGTAAGGCATTCGGATTGGCGTTTCCAATATCTTCCGAAGCCAGAATTAATAGTCTTCGAGCAATAAACAAAGGGTCTTCTCCACCTTCAATCATGCGTGCTAACCAATAAACCGCCGCATTCGGGTCACTTCCTCTAATGGATTTAATAAAAGCAGAAATAATATCGTAATGTTGTTCGCCGGATTTATCATAGAGGGCGAGATTTTGCTGTGCATGAGCCAACACATTTTCGTTGGTTACCACAATTTTATCGCCGCCAATACCGTTCAAGGCAATTTCCAACACATTTAGCAATTTTCGGGCATCGCCACCCGACAAACGAATTAAAGCCTCATGCTCCTTTATCTCTATTTTCTTCTTCGACAGAATTTCATCCTTTTCGATAGCCGTTTGTAATAAACCAACCAACTCCGTTTCGGTATGTGCTTTTAAAATGTAAACCTGGCAGCGCGAAAGCAAGGCGGAAATAACTTCGAATGAAGGATTTTCTGTAGTGGCGCCAATTAGCGTAACTAAACCCCGCTCAACAGCGCCCAATAAACTATCTTGTTGCGATTTACTAAAGCGATGAATCTCATCAATAAACAAAATGGGCAGGCCCATAAAACTCCCTTTCAGCTGTTCGGCCCTTTCAATTACTTCGCGAATATCTTTAACCCCACTGTTGATGGCACTTAATGAAAAGAATGGCCTATCTAAGGCTTGCGAAATAATATAGGCTAAAGTAGTTTTTCCCACACCAGGAGGGCCCCAAAAAATCATGGACGGCAACTGGCCTCTTTCTATCGCCTTCCGCAGAACCGCATCTGGGCCAACTAAATGTTGCTGACCAACATATTGTTCTAAATTCTGTGGACGCATTCGTTCGGCTAAAGGGGCTAGGTTTTGCATATGGGTAAAGGTATGGAAAAAGGTAGAAGGTTAAAAGGTAGAAGGTTTGTTGGACTAAAAGAAAATAGCTAAATTAATGCGCAAATTTGCGTGCCAAATTTAACTACCTCTTAAAATAACCAAATATAAAATGAAAGACAATTTCTCTACCCAATCGGCCGATTATGCCATTTTCAGGCCTACTTACCCCAAGGATCTTTATGCGTTTCTATACACGTTAATTGCACATGCTGATTCGGCATGGGATTGTGCAACTGGAACAGGACAAGTTGCAACTGAATTAGCAAAACATTTTAAACAAGTTTACGCAACCGATATTAGTGAAAACCAAATAGCAAACGCGTCAAAAATGCCCAATATTTTTTACAATGTTGAAAGTTCGGATAAAACCGACTCTGCAAGCAAAAGTTTCGATTTAATTACCGTTGCTCAAGCCATTCATTGGTTTAATTTTGAGGAATTTTATAACGAGGTAAAACGAACGCTTAAGCCAGATGGAATATTTGCTGTTTTAGGTTATGGATTAATGTTTATTGATGAAAAAGTTGATGCCGTTGTACATAAACTCTACGAAGAAATTTTAGGAAAATTTTGGGATCCCGAACGCAAGTATATTGAAGAAAATTATCAAACAATACCTTTTCCTTTCGAAGAAATTCCGAGCCCATCGTATTCAATTAAAAACAACTGGACTTTTGAACAACTAATTGGGTATTTAAATACTTGGTCGGCCTTACAACATTATAAAAAGGCAAATGAACAAAATCCAATTGAATTGGTTTTAACCGAACTAAAAACTGCTTGGGGCGATGCAAAAGAGAAAGAAGTAACTTTCCCAGTTTTACTGCGGGTTGGCAAATAAAAAAAGCGTTAAGCAAAATGAGAAATAACTCTTCACATGCTTAACGCTTTTAAAAAAATCTATTTTTACTTTAATGCGTTTAACAAACCTTCAAGGGTAACTTTTTGTTGTTCTCCTTGCTGCATATTTTTCAATGTCAATTCTCCCGAAGCCATTTCATCGCCTCCGATTAACACCACGAATGGAATATTTTTCGCATCGGCATAGGCCATTTGTTTCTTCAATTTTGCTGAAGCGGGATACAATTCGGCCGAGATACCAGCATCTCGTAATTTCTGTAAAATTGGCAAAGCATATCTTTCGGCTTCTGTATCAAAATTACTGATCAATACTTTTGTACCAACCTCGGCAGATGCAGGAAACAAATTTAATTCTTCCAACACATCGTAAATTCTATCGGCACCAAAAGAAACACCTACACCAGTTAAACCTTTTAATCCAAACATACCTGTTAAATCATCGTAACGACCGCCACCTCCAATACTGCCCATGGCAACCTCGTTCGTTTTAACTTCAAAAATACAACCGGTGTAATAGTTTAAACCTCTGGCTAAGGTAATGTCTAATTCCAATAAAGAATTGCTTAAAAAAATATCTGGATTTAATGCTTTCACGTAATCAAAAACCTGTTCAATTTCGGCGATACCTTTTAAGCCTGTTTCAGAACTTGCCAAAACTTGTTTTAAACTTGAAAGCTTCTCCTCATTCATTCCTTCTAGTAAAATTACGGGGCGCAATTTCTCTAAATCAGCCTCTGTAAATCCACGCTCTAAAAGCTCTTTTGTGACCCCATCTAAACCAATCTTATCAAGCTTATCGATAGCGACCGTCATATCAATTATTAAATCAGGTTTACCTATAATTTCAGCTATCCCCGATAGAATTTTTCTATTATTGATCTTGATGGTATAATCAGACAAGCCTAAATTGGTTAAAGCTTCGTTATAAATCAAAATAAATTCTGCTTCATTCAATAAACTTTCCGATCCAACAACATCCACATCACATTGATAAAACTCACGATACCTTCCTTTTTGCGGTCTATCTGCACGCCAAACGGGCTGTACTTGAAAGCGCTTAAAGGGCAAAGTAATTTCGTTTTGGTGCATTACCACGTAACGGGCAAAAGGCACCGTTAAATCGTAGCGAAGAGCTTTCTCAGAAATTAGCGGAATTAATTTATTGCTATTATTTTCTTGCGAAAAATCGAATGATTTTTTCTTTGGATCGTTTAAAAATTCTCCGCTATTTAAAATTTTAAAGATCAGTTTATCGCCTTCATCGCCATATTTACCCGTAAGCGTATTCAAGTTTTCAAAACTTGGTGTTTGAATTTCGGCATAACCGTATTTTCTAAAAACAGTTTTAATGGTATCGTATATAAAATTACGCTTTACCATTTCTATTGGCGAAAAATCGCGTGTTCCTTTTGCTAATGAGGGTTTAATGACTGACATAGCCGCAAAAGTACGAAAATGCTTTTTAGTTAGCCACCGCTAAACAGGAGTTTTAATGTTGTTTGGTAAATCACAAAAAACTAACGTTCTCTAAAGCCTCCTTAACAATTTCTCTATTCGGTTTCGATACGGGAATTTTATCCCCGTTCCTCATCAGCAAAACACCACCATCTTCTTTCAACCAGCTTTTAACAAAAGTCGGGTTTACCAAGTGACTTTGATGACTACGGAGAAAGCCTTGGGGTCGCAATAAATCAGCGTACTCTTTCAATGGCTTTGAAATCAATAATTTATCGCCATTAACAAAAATAAAATTGGTATAGTTATTATCCGATTCACAACGAATTATCTCATCTTGAGTCACATACCGTATTTCATTCTGCTGCGGCAAAGCCAGTGTAAACTTGGTGTTTTTTATAAAAGGGTCTTCTTTTTGCGTTTCTGTTGAAAAACTAGAAGTTTGTATGGGTGGAGAAAAATTTACAGACACATTATTTTGAGAAGGGGTAATCGCATTCCCTTTGAATCGCCTCAATAAGAAATAAGCTAACAAGACAATCCCTGCTAATGGAGCAAAGGAGAATAAAAAAGATACAATTATCAATATTATTTCTGCTCCCCCAAGATTAAGAAATTCCGCTTTCGCTATAGAAGCGCTATAGGCCAAGCTAAATGCTGTGACGAAGATGATTTACCTTTCATGATTAAGCGTGTTATTTATTTTTTAAGTATCGCAAACATAAGTAAATTACAGTAATCCCTGCGGCAATTACCAAAAAGCCGACAGTTAGTAAAACGATGATTTCCGACACTCCAAGATTTAAAAATTCGGCTTTTGCAACACGCAAACCAAAACAAAAAGTAAAAACAATTAAAACGGCTATCTGCTTCATATCAATAAGATTAAATACCTAACAAAAGTAGCCTTGGTTTGCTTACTCAGAAGGGCCACCGAGAATTTGAGCCTTTTGAATAAGAATTTTGTTACACTTAACTTTTATTTGATGATGAGTTTAAACCTCAATTATAATTCACAGCACAATCTATTTATCACAAAGCTTTGAATAAACACAAGAAGGCACCACTTAAAACTTTCTCTGTAGTTGTCTAGCTAAAACATCACTTTTCTATCCTAATCCGCAAAAATAACTTGCCAAAAAACCACCATAATTAAACCCAAAGTAAATATCCAATATAATACCTTGCTTTATAGGCAAAAAACTTAAATTTGTCGCAACAAAATCAAAAATAGAATGAGTTTCAGAATAGAACACGATACGATGGGCGAGGTGCAAGTGCCTGCCGATAAATACTGGGGAGCACAAACCGAACGTTCACGCAACAATTTCAAAATTGGTCCTGAAGGTTCAATGCCTAAAGAAATTATCCATGCATTTGGTTATTTAAAAAAAGCGGCTGCCTTAGCAAACACGGAGTTAGGGGTACTTTCGGCCGAAAAAGCAACGCTAATTGCGAAAGCTTGCGAAGAAATTATTGCAGGTGATTTAGACGACCAGTTTCCATTGGTAATTTGGCAAACAGGTTCTGGTACCCAAAGTAACATGAACGGAAACGAAGTAATTGCTAACCGCGCCCACGTACTAAACGGTGGTTCATTAGCCGACGATAAAAAAGTGCTTCACCCGAACGATGATGTAAATAAATCACAATCATCAAACGACACCTATCCAACCGCCATGCACATTGCTGCATATAAATTAACAGTAGAAAACACCATTCCAGGTTTAGAGAAACTACGCAATACCTTGGCCAAGAAAGTAGCAGAATTTGCGAACATTACCAAAACCGGCCGTACCCACTTTATGGATGCAACACCATTAACCTTGGGTCAGGAGTTTTCAGGCTATGTACAACAAATCGACAACAGTATCCGTGCTATTAAAAACGCCTTGGTAATGGTTGCCGAATTGGCTTTAGGCGGTACTGCAGTAGGAACTGGGTTAAATACACCTAAAGGATACGATGTATTAGTAGCAAAGAAAATTGCTGAATTAACCGGTTTACCTTTCGTAACAGCGCCAAATAAATTTGAAGCGTTGGCTGCACACGATGCAATGGTTGAACTTTCGGGTGCTTTAAAACGTACAGCTGTGGCCTTAATGAAAGTTGCAAACGACATCCGTATGTTAAGTTCGGGCCCACGTTGCGGTATTGGCGAAATTGTAATTCCTGATAACGAACCAGGATCATCAATCATGCCAGGCAAAGTAAACCCTACACAACCTGAAGCATTAACCATGGTGTGCGCACAAGTAATGGGTAACGATGTAGCCGTTTCAATTGGTGGCGCTACCGGTCACTTTGAGTTGAACGTATTTAAACCGCTCATTGCTGCAAACGTATTGCAATCGGCACGTTTAATTGGCGACGCATGCGTTTCATTCAACGACAAATGCGCTGAAGGAATTACGGCTAATTTACCAGAAATTGAAAAACATTTACAAAACTCATTAATGTTGGTAACAGCTTTAAATCCGCATGTAGGATACGAAAATGCAGCTAAAATTGCCAAAAAAGCGCACAAAGAAAATAAAACATTAAAAGCAGCAGCAGTAGAATTGGGCTTGTTAACCAGCGAACAATTCGACGAATGGGTACGCCCAGAAGATATGGTTGGCAGCTTAAAATAATTAGAAAAGCAGGGGCTGTGGTGCTTCGGTAAACACAGTCCCGCTTTTTGCTTCAATCTTTTACTTAAACCTTATAGGTTGCTTTCACTGAGGCCATTAAACCTATAAGGCTTGTAAAAGTATTTACGCGTCAATCGGGTTTAGCCAACAAAGGCTAATCACCTTATATACACAAAAATCAAAATTAAAAGAACAACTTCATGGTCTTTCGCAACAAACATCCATTCGCCCAGGCTTTTGTTCTTAAATTTTCAGCTTTCATAGCAGGCATATACATGCTCTCGCTTTCGGCATGCGCACCGCGTGCCAACATACAAGGCGAAGGCGATATACGCATGCAAGGATTATGGAATCAAGATTCGGTACCCTACAGCAAACAATTAAGCAATTACACACAATACCGTTTTAAATTCAGCTGTGATTCATTTTATCTCGATTTAGAAACCCATAGCAAAGTAAACTATTACGAAGATTCTTGCTACAACAAGGGCATCTGGAAAGAATATGTAAAAGGCGTTTATGCTGTAAAAGGCGACACTCTTTTTTTAGGTGGCACCTACACCAAAGCCAACTACAAACAGAAAATTTCAGGCTGCTACCACATTGGGCAATACACGCAAAATTTTGTGCTCAAAAAAACAGCTGCAAATAGATTGTTACTGAAAAATTTAAGCGATCAACGAGAAATCGACTTAACTTTGAAAAAAAAAGTTATTTGTACTCCTAAAGAGTTATAATCCATGAAACATACACAGAAATTTATCTGCATGCTAGCGCTAATCTTTTTAGCGTATGTACCCCTTAAGGCAAATGCATGGGGAATGCTTGGTCATCGTATTGTAGGCGAAATTGCCGATAGTTATTTAAAAACCAGTACACGTAAAGCTATTGTTTCCATTTTAGGAAGCGAAAGTTTAGCCATGTCGGCCAATTGGGGCGATTTTATTAAATCCGATACAGCCTACAATTACATGTATAACTGGCATTTTGTAAATTTACCAGAAGGATTAAGCAAAGATGGAATCACAGCATACTTATCTACAGAAAAGGCGCCTAACTTGTACAACAAGATACTTGATTTATCGGCCATCCTTAAGAAAACTTCAAGCACGGCTTCGCAAAAAAAATTAGCCCTACGTATGTTAGTACACATGATTGGCGATTTACATCAACCCATGCACGTAGCACGTAAAGAAGATTTAGGCGGAAACCGCGTTTCGGTACTGTGGTTTAACGAAAAATCGAACCTGCATCGCGTTTGGGACGAACAATTAATTGAATACCAACAATTAAGCTACACAGAATATACCAAAGCAATCAATCATCCGTCGCCTATTCAATTAACGAATTGGCAAAAAACCGATTTAAAAAGTGCCATTTACGAATCGTATTTAATTTGCAATAAAATTTACGCCGATACGAAACCCGATTCTAAATTAAGCTACCGCTATAACTTTGACTGGGTAGAAACCGTAAACCAGCAACTTTTAAAAGGAGGCATTCGATTGGCCAAAATATTAAACGATATTTACGCCAAAGCTTAAATTCCATCAAAAATCCTTTAGCACGTGTTAAAGGATTTTTTTTGTTGCCTGTAGCGCAACACCCTTCATCCCCGTTTTAGTTAGAAAAAAATCATGAAAAATCTAATCATCCTCTTTCTAATTCTTTTAACATTTGGTTGCAAAAAAGAATCATCTACAACCATCGAAAACCTGTACGATTATACTTGGCCCTTAGCTACGGCAACCATTAGTCCTGCTAAAGTAATCGATGGTAAATCCGTTACCGACATCAAAACGGCATATGGACCTAATGCATGTTTAAATAATAATTATACCCTGGTGTTCAAAAGCAATGGTTCTTTTGCATTTACATCCACAGGCCCTCTATGCGACATGATTTCATTTGACAAAGCCACTTATACGAGAAACGGCAACGAAATTACCCTAAATATGGGCTACGGAGCCAATCTCGATCAAAAGGCAACACTCAAAGGAAACACCATTGTTCAATTGTATACCTTCACCGAAAACGGCGTAAACTATACCATCACCTATACATTCATCCCTAAAAGCATTAAATAACATATCTTTTTCCGTCGTGCAATTTTATACATTTGCTTCATGACGAAAAGTAATGCTCAATCGAAAATATTAATGGTTTGTTTAGGCAATATCTGCCGCTCG
The DNA here is from genome assembly GCF_052344095.1 of Pedobacter paludisoli. Taxonomy (GTDB): domain Bacteria; phylum Bacteroidota; class Bacteroidia; order Sphingobacteriales; family Sphingobacteriaceae; genus Pedobacter. Next base: position 3,117,124 of record NZ_CP179926.1, read on the forward strand.
CCTTTAGCAGAAGGGATTATGCGAGAACTCACCAAAAAAGAAGGATTAAATTGGGATATCGCCTCAGCAGGAACTGGAAATTGGCACATCGGAAAAGCGCCCGATCATAGGAGTGTTGCTGCAGCAAAAGCTTTAGGCTATGACATTAGCCGGCAGCGCGCACAACAATTTACCAAGGATATGTTTAAGCAATACGATTTAATTCTTGTAATGGATCGTAATAACCTGCATGACGTACAACAATTCGCTAAAACTACCGACGAATATAACAAAGTAAAATTATTTTTAGTTGATGACGAGGTAACAGATCCGTATTGGGATAATACATTATTTACACCCGTTTGCTTGCAAATAGAAGAAAGATGTAAGCAAATTATTAAAGAGCTTTCTTAAATTTACAAACCAAATATCCTTATAAAATGAATAGAAAGATTCTGCTTCTATGTGCATCCCTTGTAGTGGTTTTCGCGTTAAAAGCTGTAGCCATTCCTAAAAAACAAGTTAAGGTACTCGTCTTTTCAAAAACTGTCGGTTTTCGCCATGCCAGTATCGAAACTGGGAAACTAGCCTTGCTAAAATTAGCCAGTCTGCAAAATTTCAGCATCGACACAACAGAAAATGCTAATGCATTTACCGAAAAAAATTTAAAACAGTACCGTGCAGTAATTTTTTTAAGTACCACCGGCGATGTACTAAACGATGCACAACAAAAAGCCTTTGAAAAATACATTCAAGCAGGGGGAGGATTTGTGGGTATACACGCCGCTACTGACACCGAATTCGACTGGCCTTGGTTTGGCAAACTGGTAGGCGCTTATTTTACCAACCACCCAGCTGTTCAAACTGCAAAATTCATCGTAAAAGATAGAAACCATCCTTCAACGAGTTTCTTTACCGATAGTGTTTGGATGCATAAAGATGAATTATACAATTTTAAAGATATCAATCCTGCTAATAAAACCTTAATTACAGTTGATGAAAGCTCGTACAAGGGAGGAACAAATGGGAGCTTTCATCCCTTTGCATGGTACCATAATTTTGATGGCGGCCGCTCATTTTACACCTGTTTTGGACACACAAAAGAGTGTTGGAGCGATAAATTATTTCTAAGGCATTTGGCTGGAGGCATTCAATACGCGATAGACAAAAGAAAGTAAGGATAAAAAAGGGGATAAAAATGTGATTTTATCCCCTTTTTTATGTTAAATCAGCTTAGTAAAAAAGCTGTGATAAGACGTTCGTTGGGTCATTCGTAGCGGGCTTTAAGCCCATAAATTTCGTCATTTGACCAGCCAATAACGCTGTTCCCAGTTTTGATTTTAAGCCCGAAAACAAGGTTCCAAACTTGCTTTTGTAGGCTGCTGGATCTGATTGTTGTAATGGTAAAATACTCGATTTCTTGGTTAAAAAATCTGTAACAGTTGACGTTACTGACGGACTTTGAGCAGAGGTTAAACCCAATGATGGTGTTAACTTCTTCATAATGCTCGATGTTAAACTGTTCACATCAAAACCTGCTGATTTTGCTATTGACGTAGCCTTCCCAAGTGAAATTTGTGCATGAGATGCGTAATTCAGCCCAAAAATAAGTGCTGAAAGTATTAATATTTTTTTCATAGAATAAAGATTATTTAAACGAATATAAATGATTTACAGTTTTTTACCCAAAAAATAGCTGGATTTATTTTAATTTAAGCAAAAATAAAAATCGCTTAATTTATCTGTGCTAAAATGGAGAATTTAACCCTATTTATGCTCCTGTTGGGATGTAAACCTTCAGGGCGCCATACCGAACAACACGATATTTTTTTTGGCATTGCTACTGATTTGCAAGATTTAGTTCCTTCTATTTTCGAATTTTGGCCTGAAGCAAAGGGGAATATCCACATTGATGCTTGGCGCGAAGTAAAAACGGTTGGAAAGTGCAGAGTTGAAGTGATTTCTAAAGAGCAAGAAAACATACGTAATCAGCACCTATTCTTCCTTAATTTAGGCGGTTACAGAAAAGGTCTTTTTGATGAAGCGCATTACAAATTACTGTTTGCCGAGACCAATAAAGCCGCCGCTATTAAAGCGGCCAAAGAAACTGCTTTTTATACGCATAACTGGGAGGGAGCAAGCGCACATATCGACGATAAATACGGAGTAGATGTGGATGATGTGTTCGAAATTGAAGAAGCTTTAAGTCCTGAATTAAAATCCTTATATCAACTCAAAATTTCTGAATCAGAAGAGTTGGTCCCAGATGAAGTTCACCTGGGCTATTTTCCAATAAAAAACGGCATTATTCGTTTCCCGAAAGGGTATTGATTTGTTTTCGTCTACAGCGTGCAAATTTTCTTGTATGTAATTCAATTAAGTAAAATCTTTCGATCAAGAACTAAAGCGAATGAGTGCTTCAAGCAGCAACGTAAAAAAGTTCAATTCTGGATCTATTCTTTTGCTATATTTTTCTTAGGTAGCCCTGATTTAAAAAAAAATGACAAACCTTTTAACTTCAATCATGTTCCTTTAATACATCAATATCTAAGAAAAATGAAAACTACCACATTAACCGCAGAAGTATTAAACGATCTAATACTTATTAACAACGACAGAATAGAAGGCTACGAAAAAGCACGTACAGAATTAAATGAAGTAGATGCCGATTTAAAATCACTTTTTTTAAACATGATTACCGAAAGTCAGAAATTTAAAATGGCTTTGGCCACCGAAGTATCGGCCCTAGGAGAAGAACTAGAAACGGGGACCACCAATTCTGGTAAAATATACCGTACTTGGATGGATGTTAAAACCATGTTCACAGGTCCTGATCGTCAAACAGCTTTAAACAATTGCGAATTTGGCGAAGATGCCGCACAAAAAGCATATAAATCTGCATTAGCTGAAGAAGAATTACCTGCGAATATCAGAACCCTCATTTCGGAACAAAAAGCTGAACTAAGACGTTCGCATGACGAAATTAAACGACTACGCGATATGAACAAGTAATTGAAACGAGCAACCTGTTATCATTAGCAGTTTGCTCGTTATTTTATCTACTAAAACAGATAGCCCTTTAATTGAGATTTACCATATTTACCCCAATCTTTCATGGCCTCAAGCAAAATATCTTTAAGCTGATTTTGCGTTACTTGTTTCCCTTTTGTTGGGGGTAGTAATTCCTTATCAGACACTGCCACTTCAGTTACTTTTGTTGCAAACCAAGTAAGGTTCTCATGAGGCATGGCTACACCCAAAATCATCCCGGGTAATCCGGTAAAGGATTCTGGTTCACCTGAAACAGCAATTTGATTCGAATAATAAGCCACCACATAAATCGAATCCATGATGATGGCATTTGCTCTGCGGCAATCGTATCCCGCAATTTCACGTGTTTCGTCGGTTATTTTCCAGTTTATCTTCCGAACGCTGTCTTTTACCAAAAACAGATCATCATAAACATCTTTTTGCGTTATGCTACTTTGTGTATTAAAATTTGTTGCTATAATATTCTTCAAATCAGCCAATGGTTCTCGAGCAATCCAATTGACATTTACCATATCCGTATTTGTCCATTTGTATAAACTTTTTTCTCTAGTAAAAGAAAGTGTGCTCTTCTCGACCTTAAATTGGGGATTATTTTTTTTGTAACTATCAATCATGGTTTGAACATAACCCGCATCTTCGCCTTTTGTATTCCGCTTGATAATAGCATATGAATTCGATTTTTTTTCAAACTCAATTATTCCGTTTTGAACAAAGTGTGCATTTTGCGCAAAGGTATTGATGCTCATAAAAGCCATCATCAACACCAAAATATAGTTTAACTGTCTTTTCATGATCTTTATTTTTGTGTTTGAACAGCTCCGCCCATTTTCGTGAAATCCCAGGTAACCGAAAACATAAAGTACCGTTGAATGGTCGTGTATGTGCTTTGATAAATATTTCCGTTACTAGCCGAACGATTAAAACCAACATTTTGGTTGAGTATATCGTTCGCTTTTAATGAAAGACGTAGATTGTCTGATTTAAAGAATTTCTTTACAATGGATGCATTCCAAATAAAACGTTCAAATGTTTCAGGAATCACTGGTGTTTTACCTCGATACTCGTATTCTCCATCACTGCTTAACTCCAGTTTACCTGGCAATTGTACACTCGACCAAAAACCGCCGCTCCATCCCCAGCCGTCGCTATTGCCATTTTTATTAATACTTGCTTTTGAAACATTGTAGCTTGGCCCAAAATTTATGTTGAAATTGTATTTATTCTCCTTATATTTTTGAAGTTCAAGACCAAAAGAATAATTTGAATTTTTTGTTTGGTTTAGCTGCTTATTCGCATTGTTCATATCGGCCAAATCTTTCACATAGGTTACATAATTATAGCTAACATTTGAGCTTACTTGTGCATTAAATCCAATATTCATATCAATTGCCTTAACTTTTCTACCAAAATTACTGTACACCGAAAAACCCTTCGAGGTTTTATCGTTTAAGTTTACAAATCGTGAAATACTCTGTCCGCCTGAGCTCGTTGTAACATCGCTAATAATCGGATCTAACGCAAAGCGATACGATGTACTTAGCCAAAAGTATTGGTCGCTAATTACTTTATAAGAATTGAAACTTGCATTTAAACTGCTACTAAATGACGGATTTAAAAGTGGATTACCTACATTCTGATTCAACTGATCTAAGTTGTTCCGCACCGGTTGTATTTGATCAATGCTTGGCTGATTGGTGTTACCGTAATACCGAACACTTAAGGATGTACGCTGTTTAAAATTATAACGATAAGATACCTGCGGCATATAATTAATAAAGTTCCGTTTAAAATATACATCGTTGTACACATCGTATTGTTTGAAATTTACACCGCTAAATTTAGAGCCAAAATCGAGCACAGTTTTATCTTTCTTGTAATTAAACATCGCTCCTGCTTGATTTATAACCTGATCCAATTGGTAATTATTGCTAAATTTTGGATCCAAAACATCGTAATTACCGTTACCCGATAAATTGTATGATTTACGATCTGATTTACCCGAAACCAAATTCACACCATAGTTAATCGCAACGGTGAAGTTTTTTGACAAGGGCTCCGTATAAATCAAATTGGACCGAAACACATTGTTCGTGATGTCGTTTATCTTTCGCTGATTTACCACTTGCGAACTATCTGGAGTTGTGGAATTACTATAAAAATTACTGGTCGACTCTAAAAATCCATCGCTTTGATTTACAGAATTAGATTCAACTAAGCTCATCGATAGCGTACGTCCTTTTTTCTTCAGGCGCTTGCTTACTAACACATTTAAATTAAAGCTTTTATCATCCACCTCATTATTCAACGTTCTTTCCGAATCATTGAGCAAATTGCCATTGCCACTTCTTCCTTCTGTTTGTCTCCCATCGTAGTTATTGGTATTTCTAATGGTTCCATCAGCTCCAACTTTTAAGGTTAAAGTAGTATCAATTTTTATTTCATACGTAAAATCGAGCTTATTTCGTAGCATACTTTTATCAAAAGATTGGTCGCTGTTTGTATTGATAATTCCCTCCGCCAAGTTATTCTGATTGTAATCGTTTCGTGTGCCGGTTAAACGAACCGATGCAATTTTATAATTCGTATTGAGCGATTCTTTGTCTTTATTCCATTTCGTATCAAAATGCAATCCGCCTGATTGCGAAACAGGAATACCCTCTCCACTATATTGGCCACCCCAACCTTCAAAATCATCGCCGCTGCTGGTAAAATAAATTCCACCATCATCCGATACCTGAAAATTATTGGTGCCATATTTATCGCTATCGTTCCAATTCAAACCTATTTGACCTGTATTGCCAAAAACACCGTAGGCGGAGAATTTTTTCTTGCCCCAAAAGCGATTAAACATCGCCTGCCCATCGTAAAATTTATCGGTTCCAATTCCCCCAACAAGCTTTCCAAAGTAACCGTTCTTTTTATCCTCTTTTAATTTAACATTCAAAGTTTTGGTTTTTTCTCCGTCGTCAATTCCAGTAAAAGCTGCCTGGTCACTTTTTTTATCGTAGAGCTGCACGGCCTCCACCATATCGGCACGCAAATTTTTGGTCACCAAAGTTGGGTCATCGCCAAAAAATTCTTCGCCATCCACTAAAACTTTGGTAACGGTTTCGCCTTGCGCAGTAATTTTTCCATCTTTATCAATCTGTATTCCTGGAAATTGCTTGATTAAATCTTCTACTTTTGAATTGGGTTCAATGTTGTAGGCCTTTGGATCAAACTCGGTTGTATCGCCTTTTACTTTTATCCCAGTTCGGTTTCCTTTAATAATTACATCGGCCAATAGTTGAGCTTTGCCTGTTAAATTGATTTTGCCATAATCCAAAATTGGCTTTGTCGTATCAAGCACAAAATGATCAACAAAGTCGGCATATTTGGGGTACGAGACTAGCAAAATGTACTTGCCATTGTGAATACCATTCAATTCAAATAGTCCATTTTCGGTTGCACGTGTAAATCTAACTAGGGTAGAATCTTTGGCATTTAAAACAGAAATACTGGCATTGGCTAGGAGAGCAGTTGCGGTAGAATCAATTACACGTCCTTTAATAACGTGTAAATCTTGTGCATACGCAGAAAAAGCAATGAGCCAAGAGGCACAAAGCAAGAGCAGAAAATTTTTCATTACAGAGATGGTTACTTAGACCGAATATAAAACTAATTGTTTAGTTGCTAAGCGATTTAACCTTTTTTAACATATGACGCGCAACCAATTAAATTGTTGCAGTGTGCATAAAAAAAGAGGCTGTCCCAAAATACCGAGACGGCCTCTTTTTTATTTTATTTCCAATTTGGTATCATTTGGACATGGTATGGTCTAAAATCAGTTTTAGCTGTTCAATTTTTCAAAAAGCATGAAAAAACAGTCTTTTTAAGCTGCTTTTTTCCTTATATTTTGTGCGATTGCCAATAATCCCCATTCTATTGCCACTTTTTCTTTTCCACGGAGCATAAAGCGGCGGAACCCTTGGTTCTGTTTAATATTTCCGAAAACTGGCTCAACATCATAACATCGTTGCTTTCGCTTCTCAATTCCTTTCTCGCTGTTTAGCAATTGATAAGCTGTTTGTTTATGGCTGAGTAGATTAGTGTTAATTTCTATTATTCGGTTTCCTTGCGATTTATGACAAACACCATTTAATGGGCAATTGCTGCAATTTCTTGCTTGATATCTTTTACTTGTTTGTTCGAAACCGGTACTGGTTTTTCGTTTTGCATCGCCAATGTAATGCATCTGTTGGCCCATTGGGCAGATATAACAATCTTGTTCCTGGTTGTAAAATAACTTGTCGGCTTGAAAGCTTTTCTTACTGGTATATCGTTCATTTTGCTCTTTGTCGAACATATTGTATTTAACATAAGCTTCAATTCCTTTCTGCTCCAATAGTTCGTAATTTTCTTCACTACCATATCCTGCATCTGCGGTAATGCTTTTTAAACTTTTGCCAAAGCTGGTCTCGTGTTGTTCGATGTGGGCTTTTAAAGTGGTGGTATCGGTTGGGTTTGGGTGAATGGTGTAGTTTACAATAAACTGGTTTGAGGTTGATATCTGTACATTATAACCCGCTTTTAACTGGCCATTACGCATATGATCCTCTTTCATACGCATAAATGTGGCATCCTCATCGGTTTTGCTGTAGCTATTGCGATTACCTAAAATAGCCTCTTTTACCTCATATTCAGCTATCTTTTTTGGATATTCTTTACTGATGTATTTCAGCTTGTTTTTAATCTTTTTATTTGCATCGGGATTATCAGCTAATACTTCATTAAGCTTATCTACCGTTGCTTGTACTTTCTCTTTATTTATTTCGGTAAAATCAGGTGGATCAGGAAGTTCATCTTCAGCTTTAGTTATACTTTGGGCATAAGTCCAAATATCGGCTAAAGCCAACTTCATCTTTTCTTTATTGGTTTGAATAGCCTTTTTCCATACAAAAGTATATTTATTGGCATTTGCCTCTATTTTGGTGCCATCGGTATAAACTTCTTCTATACTCAATAAGCCTTCTTCGGCTAATAACAAAACAACTTCTTCGAATATTTTGCGCAAGTGTTCTTTTAAACGAACCCCGCGAAAACGATTAATGGTATTGTGATCTGGATAACTCATTCCACTAAGCCACATAAAGTTAATATTCTCCCGACAAGCAGTTTCTAGTTTCCTGCTGCTATAAACGTTACTTACATACCCATAAACTAGAATCTTTAAGAGCATTTGAGGGTGATAACTCGAGCTGCCTTTGATTTGATAGGCATTTAGCAGGCTTTGGATATTGATTTTGTTTATCACATCGTTAACTATCCTAACTGGGTGCCCTGCAGTTATTAATTCGTCAAATGTAGGTGGAAAAGCCATCATCTGATCTTGGTAATAAGGCTTGAAAACAGGGGTTTTTGACGACATAAATTTCTAAATATTTATACTTAAATATCTGAAATTCAAATGATTAAACAAAATTATTAAACAAGAATTTATCAACTTTTTTTAAAACAAAAAGAGACTGCCTTTTTGAGACAGCCTCTTTTGATGCTGAATTTGGGTTTTACTTTTCCTTGTTTAACCACAGAAGCCACAAAGTTTTTAGGAGTTGTATTAATACTTTCCGTTTTAGCCTTTGAACACTCGACTAAAGCCAGAGGACTCCTTGTTTTGCTTAAGAGATTGCTTTCCTGAAGACTCGGGACTGGCAGCTTGCACAAATACAGCTTTGCAATGACGAAATTTCTATGATTTGCACCGTCAGTGTGAGATTCGGATCTTTATTCCATGCTCCTTTATCCTTGTTCAATTAATCACAGAGCTTTTAAAAGTAGTATCAATGCTTTCCGGCATATGTCTTTCACCATTTAGCCTTCAGCCTTATACCTATCACCTCCCAAATACCTTACGGATTGGTTGACCAAGCCGCTACCTCCTTAATAAATACTCTTCTATTTAATTTAAGCTGAGCAATAATTAATTCGGCTAAATCTTCGGCTTGCATTACTTTTTCCGGATTTCCATCGGTTAATTTTAAATCGATGGCCATATCGGTTGCAGTTGTACTTGGAGCAAGTGAAGTTACACGAATGTTATGTTTACGCAGCTCTTGCATTAAAGAGGTGCTAAAAGCATTTAAACCTGCCTTAGAAGCAGAATAAGCGCCTGTAACTGCGGCGGGGCTATAGGCTGCTGAGCTTGAAATATTAATGATATCACCCATTTGATTTTCAATCATCTGCGAAGCTACTGCACGTGTTGTATAATAAGCCCCGAATAAATTCACTTTGATAATTTGCTCCCATGATTCCGGATCGATCTCTAGCAGTTTTCCAAACTTACCAATACCTGCATTGTTAATCAGAATACTGATAAAGCCCAATTCGCCAGAAATTTTTTCAACAGCCACATTCACGGCATCCATATTACTCACATCGGCTGTTGCGGTAGCTATTTTCACATTATATTGTTCAATTTCGGCTGCCGTTTCATCTAAATCGCTTTGGGTACGCGCTATTAAACCAACATTTACGCCTTCTTTTGCTAAAGCAATAGCAATTGCTTTTCCAATTCCTTTGCCCGCGCCTGTAATAATGGCATTTTTACCAGAGATATTTTCCATAAGTAATCAATTTTTCTACAAATGACGAAAAGTTTTTACAGATAAATACCATCTCAATTTAATATTTGAAAAATCTAAACACCTTCTGCCTTCAGTTTTTTAAACACGTTCTACAAATCAAATTTTATCCCTTGCGCTAGTGGCAAGGTGTTCGAGTAATTAATGGTATTCGTTTGTCGACGCATGTAGGCTTTCCAAGCATCGGAACCACTTTCTCGTCCTCCACCAGTTTCTTTCTCGCCGCCAAAAGCACCGCCAATTTCAGCCCCTGAAGTGCCAATATTAACGTTTGCAATTCCACAATCAGAACCCGAAGCCGATAAAAATTGTTCGGATTCGCGCAAATTTAAAGTCATAATAGCCGATGATAATCCTTGAGGAACAGCATTTTGCAAAGCTATAGCCTCATCTAAAGTTTTATATTTTATGAGATATAAAATTGGGGCAAAAGTTTCATGCTGCACAATTTTAAAATCGTTTTTAACCTCGGCAATGCAAGGTTTCACATAACAGCCACTAGCAAAATCAGCACCTTGTAAAACCCCTCCATCCACTAAAAATTTACCGCCTTCGGCTTTGCATTTTTCAATCGAATCTAAATATGCAGCTACTGCATCTTGGTCAATTAAAGGCCCCACATGGTTATGCTGATCCAATGGATCGCCAATACGCAATTGGCCATAAGCTTTCACCAGTTTTGTCGCAAAAGTATCGTACACGCTTTCATGAATAATCAAGCGTCGTGTACTCGTACACCGTTGTCCGGCAGTTCCAACAGCGCCAAAAACAGCCCCAATTAAACTCATATCTAAGTCGGCATGTTCCGAAATAATAATGGCATTATTGCCGCCTAGCTCTAATAAACTTTTTCCTAATCGAGCGCCTACTACGGATGCTACTTCTTTGCCCATACGAGTACTCCCCGTTGCTGAAATTAACGGAACACGAGAATCTTTCACCAACATTTCACCGACAGCCTTATCTCCTAAAATCAAATTAGATACGCCTTCAGGGATGCTATTTTCTTTCAAAACCTGAGCTATAATTTGTTGACAAGCAACTGCTGTTAAAGGTGTTTTTTCAGAAGGCTTCCAAACGCAAACATTTCCACAAACCCAAGCCAATGCCGCATTCCAGCTCCAAACAGCTACCGGAAAGTTAAAGGCCGAAATAACACCTACAATCCCTAAAGGATGCCATTGCTCGTACATGCGATGATTGGGTCGTTCACTGTGCATGGTTAAACCATACAACTGCCGCGATAAACCAACCGCGAAATCGCAAATATCAATCATCTCCTGCACCTCGCCCAAACCTTCTTGCAAACTCTTACCCATTTCGTACGAAACCAGTGTACCTAAGACTTCTTTTTGCTTACGTAAAGCATCGCCAAATTGACGAACAACCTCTCCTCTTTTGGGTGCTGGCACTGTTTTCCAATAATTTGCCGCTTCCTGTGCTTGATCAAAAACGACGGTGTAATCATTTGCCGAAGCTGACTTAACCATAGCAATCAGCTGACCATCAACTGGAGAATGACTGGGTATTTCAGAAACATTATCCACGCCTCCCCAAACACTTCCTGTACTAAATGCCCCATTAATCTGTTTAATGCTTAGGGAATCTAAAATAGCTTTCATTTCTGTTCTCATAGGCTTACAACTTACACAAAATAAATTAAAAAGTAAATAAAGCTCGCTACATTTGGGAGATTCATTTAAAGGAGAGGCCTTACCTTTTCCTTTAATTTGCAGCACAAAAAAATTAGACATGAAAAAACCTTTTTTAACTTCCGGCTTACTTCTTGCCGCCCTTTTTACAACGAGCATTGGAGTAGCACAAGAAAAACCAGTAGAATCGCCTAATCTTTCCGTTTATAGGGCAACTGTTCCAAAAATCAACGATTTAGTGCATACCAAACTCGATGTATCATTCGATTATGCAAAGCGATACTTGTATGGAAAAGAATGGGTAACCTTAAAACCGCACTTCTATGCCACAGACTCCTTAACCTTAGACGCTCAAGGGATGGATATTAAAACAGTGGCATTGGTTAATACAAAAGGCCAAACCCCACTAAAATATACATACAACGACAACAAACTGTACATCAAACTCAACAAAAAATACAGCAATACCGAAAAATACACCATCTATATCGCTTATACGGCAAAGCCGGATGAACTAAAAGTAAAAGGAAGCGCTGCGATTACTGATGCTAAAGGTTTATATTTTATTAATCCGGATGGTACCGATAAAAATAAGCCAACACAAATTTGGACCCAAGGCGAAACAGAGTCTTCTTCTGCTTGGTTCCCAACAATTGACAAACCCGATCAAAAAACTACACAAGAAATTTCGATGACTGTAAAATCGAAATACACCACCTTATCCAACGGGAAACTGGTTAGCCAAAAAGCCAATACCGACGGCACCAGAACGGATACGTGGAAAATGGAATTACCTCATTCGCCCTATTTATTTATGATGGCTATAGGCGATTTTAAAATTACAAAAGACACCTACAATGGCAAAGAAGTAAGCTATTATTTAGAACCAAAATATGCACCTTACGCCAAACAAATTTTTGGTAAAACACCAGAAATGATGAAATTTTATAGTACGGTCTTAGGCCTTGATTACCCATGGAATAAGTACGCACAAGTAGTTGCCCGCGATTATGTGTCAGGAGCAATGGAAAATACCACCGCTACTTTACATGGCGAACAAGTTCAAAAAACAGCTCGCGAATTACTCGACGAAAATGAAGAAGGAACCATTGCCCATGAATTATTCCACCAATGGTTTGGCGACTATGTTACCGCTGAATCATGGAGCAACTTAACGGTAAACGAATCTTTTGCCACATTTGGTGAAATTATTTGGCATGGCCACGATGCCGGTAAAGATGCCGAGGATAAATCGCGCTATGAAAAATTGCAATCGTACCTCCGCTCAACAAAAAATGGCATTAGTCCGGTTTTAGCCCGCTTCCATTACAACGACAAAGAAGACATGTTTGATAACGTTAGCTATGCCAAAGGATCCATTATCTTATATGCGTTAAAACAACAAATGGGCGATGCCGCATTTTACAAAGGCTTAAACCGCTATTTAACTAGCAATGCCTTTAAAAACGGCGAAACACATCAATTGCGCTTAGCTTTTGAAGATGTTTCTGGCTTAGATTGGAATCCATACTTTAACCAATGGTATTACCAAGGAGGGCATCCCATTTTAAATGTAAATTACACCTATGCGAATGGAAAGCTCAGCATAAACGTAAAGCAAACACAAGATGCTAGCGTACAAACCTTTACACTTCCACTTAAAATTGACTTACATACCGGAAACGCCAAAAACAGGGTAAACATTGTTATCGATAAACGCGAACAAAACTTTACATTCGATTTAAGCAGCAAGCCTGATTTAGTTGATTTCGACACGGAGAAAATTTTAGTTGGAGAAATTAAAGACAATAAAACATTGGAGAATTATGTTTTCCAATACACCCACGCACCAAGCTATAAAAACAGAATTGAAGCCTTAAACTTTGCTGCCGAAAGCAAAGAAGCAACGGCTCAGCAACTTTTGCTTGCGGGTTTAAAAGATCAATCGGCCGACTTGCGTACATTAAGTATTGAGGCATTAAATTTCGACAATGCACAAATTAAGACCGAGGCTTTGCCTATTTTATTGCAAATTGCTAAAACGGATAAAAACACAGAGGCAAGAGCCGCCGCGATTACAAAATTAGCGGCAACCGGCGATCAAACCTATAAACCGCTCCTGCTCGAAGGCATAAAAAATCCATCATACAATGTAATTGGCGCTTCCATAGCCGGCTTGGCTAAATTAGTGCCAGCAGAAGGAGCAAACGCTTTGGCAAGCTTAGATGAGGACACAAAAGACCACATTGCAGCTCCTGTCGCCAATATCTATGTGGCGAATCCGAAAGATGAATACCAACCGTTTTTTGATAACATGATGGCCAATGGCGACCGAAATAAGGTCTTCTCTGTTGTTGGGCAATATTTTCAATATCTCAGAAATAATACTAACCCAGCCATTACAGAAAAAGGGACCAAAAGTATTAATGCTGCAATAGACCGGTTGAAACTAGCGCCTTATTTGGCAAAACAATTAAGTTCTGCTTACACGAATACTTCAGCAGCTAAAACTAAACAAGCTGCAACTGCTAGTGGAACTCAAAAAAACGACTTAGAAAAACAGGCCGAACTTTTTAAAACTGCTGCGGCTGAGTTAGCAACGAAATAGTATTTCTAGCTCTTTTAAACACGGTCCATCAAATTTGAGTGCCCCCAAAAAGTTAGACACTTTATGGGGGCATTTTTATAGGTAGAAAATCCGCTGTTCGTAATATTACATTGGTTACCACGGACAAATAATAAATGAGAATGGATTCAAATACCGATGAGGCTGGTTGTAGAAAAAGTAGAGGAGTTTTATATGCTAGCTGTGAAATGTCTTACAGCAGAAAAAAAGGAAAATTGGAACGAGTATAGAAAAAATTTCAATCAGGATTTGGTAATCCTTTTGCCCGATTCGATATACCCACAAGCGTCTATACCTCCTAAAACACTTAGGAACAAGGCAATAACACACCCTTTCATCATGACTTTGCCATTACGTTATTCCTATAAAATTAGTGTAGTTTTGTAAAAGAAGGGAAAAGGAACCGCGACAAAGGAGAAATTTCATATTTATCCACATGTGTGAAACACATACAAAACAGTTTATTTTCAAGCAGTTAACTCAAAAATAAGGTTTTGTGTTAATAATTATTTTCAAAAGCCACAATTAATTATTGTAAACTTATAATGTGATTTTCTGCTAATTGGCACGGTTCTTTAATTGTAAATGATATGGAAGAAGAATTCTTTTTTGAATCCAACGAAGACGCACAACGCTCGGTAGAACGTTATGAAGAGATGATCCGAAACAAAGATCAATATTTCTTTGATGCGCACGCTTTTGAATACATTGTTGATTTTTACATCGAGAAGAACGACCCCGTAAAGGCCTTACAAGTGGTTGATTATGCCATTAGTCAGCATCCGTACGCAACGGTTTTCTTGATTAAAAAAGCGCATTTATTCATTTTAACCAACAACCACGAGGAAGCTTTTATAGCTTTACAAAAAGCTGAACTACTTGAGCCTTCTGAACCGGATATTTATCTGTTGAGAGGAAACATCTTTCAAAACACAGAACGCTATAACGAAGCTTTAGAAAACTACGAAAAAGCACTGGGTCTTGCAGAGAATACAGATGAAATTTTATTGCAGATAGCCTATGTTTATCAAAGCATGTCTGATTATGAAAATGCTATCACCTACATCAAATTAAGCTTAGAGCAAAACATGGAAAACCAGGATGGCCTGTATGAATTGGCCTTCTGCTACGATGTACTCGACAAGCAAGAAGAAAGCATCAAGTTTTACCAACAATATATAGACACCGACCCGTATTCGTATGCTGCCTGGTATAATTTGGGCAATAGTTTTCACAAGCTTAACCTTTTTGAGAAAGCAATAGATGCGTATGATTATGCTATCCTAATTAAAGACGATTTTAGTTCTGCCTATTTCAACAAAGGCAATGCGCTCGTACAATTGGATAAATACGACGAAGCGATCGACGTTTATAAACAAACATTCGAATACGAACAGCCCAATGCCGATACCTATTGTGCCATTGGCGAATGTTTCGAAAAGCTTGAAAAAATGGATGAAGCGCGTTCGTTTTATAAAAAATCAGTTAAAATGGACCCAAAAATGGCTGATGCTTGGTTTGGGATAGGGGTTACGCTTAACTCTGAAGAGCGCTATTTTGAATCCTTGCATTTTTATAAAAAAGCCATTGATTTAGAGGCCGAAAACCCTGATTTTTGGTTTGCTATGGCAGATGCATATTATAAACTAGGTCAATTTGACGAATCGGTTGATGCCTACGAAAAAGTGTTGGAATACAACCCTTTGGATGTAGAGGCTTGGTTAGACTTTAGCACCATTTTATACGAACAAGGTAAATTATTAGAAGCTTCGGAAGTAATGGCCGAAGGAATTAAAAACAATCCAGATGCTGCGGAATTATATTACCGTATGGTTGCCTATTTATTTGCAATGGGAAATTCAAACGATGCACTTGGCTATCTGGAAACGGCATTAATGGCCGATCCTGAAAAGCATTACATCTTATTTGAATACTTACCTCAACTACAAGATAATAGTACCATTCTTAACATTATAAACCGCTACATCAGGTAAAGAAGTATGTGAAGAAAATTTGACATATAAATCTCAATTTTTTTTTCACTTTTGTACACATATGAATTACCCATTATTAAACGTACCCGAACGTCCAGCAAAACCACGTCAAAAAGGATTGACAATGGTTATGGACAAAGGACTAAGCCTACGTCAAGTAGAAGATTTTTTAGAAGTTGCTGGAGTACATACAGATATTGTTAAGTTAGGCTGGGCTACATCCCACGTTACACCAAATCTTAAAGAAAAATTAGCTTTATATAAAAGTGCAGGTATCCCAACCTATTTTGGCGGAACCTTATTCGAAGCCTTTGTAATCCGCAATCAATTTGCAGATTATCAACGTGTATTGGATCAATATGGAATGGAATATGCAGAAGTATCAGACGGTTCTATAGAAATAGAACACGACAGGAAGTGTGAATTCATCCATCAATTATCAAAGCAAGTTACTGTAATCTCAGAAGTTGGAAGTAAAGATGCGGCCAAAATATTTGCTCCATACAAATGGATTAAATTAATGAATGCCGAAATGGAAGCTGGCTCTTGGAAAGTAATTGCCGAAGCACGCGAAGGTGGAAATGTAGGTATTTATCGCGGAAGCGGAGAGGTTAGAGAAGGTTTGGTTGATGAAATTTTAACACAAATACCTGAAGAAGCGATTATTTGGGAAGCCCCTCAAAAGGAACAACAAGTTTGGTTTATTAAACTTTTAGGCACCAACGTAAACTTAGGTAACATCGCTCCTGCGGAAGTAATTCCACTTGAAACCATTCGATTAGGTTTACGTGGTGATACGTTTGATCATTTTCTTAACTTAGAGAGATAACACAAAACGTTTTTATATCAAAATGCTAAGCAACTACAAATTGTTTAGCATTTTGCTCCTTTAAACCATTCGAAAATGAAAACCTACGGCTTAATTGGCTATCCACTATCGCATTCTTTCTCAAAAAAATATTTTACAGAAAAATTTTCAAATGAGGGAATTGAAAACCACGAGTACGAGCTTTTTCCACTGGAAGGCATTCAACAGTTTTCAACTTTATTAGCGGAACAAGCATCGCTTTGCGGCCTGAATGTAACTATTCCGCATAAGGTTGCCGTTTTGCCTTTTTTACATGAAATGGATGAGGCCGCGGAAAAAATTGGCGCTGTAAATTGCATTTCGATAAAAAAGATCAATGGTAAACAAGTTTTAAAAGGATACAATACAGACGCGTATGGTTTCGAAAGCTCTTTGCGACCTTTACTGACCGAAAACCATACCAAAGCACTCATTTTTGGTGATGGCGGTGCAGCCAAAGCTGTAAAATATGTGCTTGAAAAATTAAACATCGCGTATTTGGTTGTGGTTCGCAAACCCAAAGAAGGCGCTCTTTTATACGAAGAGATTACACCCGAGATTCTTGCAACGTACAAACTATTAATTAACACCACTCCATTGGGCATGTCGCCTCAGGTAGACACTTATCCGAATATTGACTACAGCAAAATTGGTCCGAATCACCTTGCGTACGACCTCGTATACAACCCGCTGGAAACCCTATTTTTAACGAAAGCCGCCGCACAGGGAGCAAAAGTTAAAAACGGCCTTGAAATGCTTTACCAACAAGCAGAAAAAGCCTGGGCTATTTGGAATAGTTAAATTCCTTACTTTTACATTTTCTTAACCGTTTATATGCTCAACTATATTAAGACAGCTAAAGCAACATTTCATAGGGTTGTACTTTTTACGCTCGCAGGAGTACTCTTTCTTTCAGCCTGTCAAAATCACGATTATAGTCCTAAGCCCAAAGCATATTTCAGAATTCAATATCCAAAAAAAGAATACATTACTTTTAATCGGCCAGTGCCGTATTCTTTTCAATATCCGGTGTACGCCCAAATTGAAAAAGATAACAGCCGCGATGCGAACCAAAACTGGTACAACTTGCACTTTAAACAATTTAATGGGTTTTTACACTTCACCTATTACGACGTAAACAATAAAAAAGAATACGATGAGATGGTAGAAGATGCGCGAAAATTGGCCTTTAAGCATACCGTAAAAGCCACTGCGATTGATCAAAAAATCATCTATTATCCACAAAAAAAACTGTATGGTGTTTACTATGCTATTGAAGGAAATACAGCTTCATCCGTGCAATTTTTCTTAACCGATAGTGCCAAGCACTACTTACGAGGAGCTTTATATTTTAATGAACGCCCCCAGTACGACTCCATTGAACCCGTTATTAAATTCATAAAAAAAGACATCGATACTTTAATTTCTACGTTTAAGTGGAAAAATTAATATAAAACCTACCATGATTACAGTAAAATCTTTTGCCTTTAATGCCTACAGTGAGAATACATACCTGCTATTTGACGAAACCAAACAGTGTGTAATTATCGACGCAGGAATGTATGAGGGTTCGGAACAAAATCAATTAAGTGCCTTTATTAAGGCGGAAGGTTTAACGCCGGTGCTTCTATTAAATACGCATTGCCATATTGATCATGTATTTGGAAATAAGTTTGTATTTGATACTTGGGGTTTAAAACCACAGTTTCATGAGGGTGAATTAAGCGTTTTACAAGCCGTACCAAGCTATGCTCCGGCCATGGGCTTTACCCGATATGAAGTTTCGCCTTTACCCGATACTTTTTTACCCGAAAGCGGTAGCATTTCCTTTGGAAATAGCACTTTAGAACTCATTTTTGCTCCAGGACATTCTCCTGCACATCTGTGTTTTTACAGCAAAGCTGATGATTTTATTATTGGTGGCGATGTGTTGTTTTACGGCAGCATTGGCAGAACAGATTTACCCGGGGGTAATCATCAGCAACTGTTAAAAAATATCGAAGAGAAATTATTTATGCTTCCAGAAAGTTGTGTGGTTTACCCAGGCCATGGACCGGCTACCAGTATCGGCTTTGAGAAAGCAAATAACCCATTCTTTTAGTTTTCAATTCTTTAATTCACAACAGATTAGCATCGTATGTAAAAAACAGAAATGTAATTTCTGTACCTTTAGCCTGTGAACACATCGTTATTTATTGCAAAAAGATACTTATTTGCCAAAAAATCGACCAATGCCATTAATGTGATATCGGCAATATCCATGTTGGGTGTCATGGTGGGTAGCGCTGCCTTAATTATTGTTTTATCGGTTTTTAACGGATTGGAAGAAGTGGTTTTAAACATGTTTAATACCGTTACTCCTGAAATTGCTATTACCCCTTCCCAAGGCAAAACATTTAATCCAAACACACCCTATTTTAACACACTTCGTCAGGATAAAAGAATTTTCTCTTTCAGTGAAATTCTTCAAGAAAAAGCACTTCTACAATACAAAAACACACAAGCTGTAGGCTTGGTAAAAGGGGTAAGCAAGGATTATTTAAAAAATAATCAGCTAGATACCATCATTCAAGAAGGGCATTTTATTTTGGAAAACCAGAGCGGTTATGCCGCGGTTATTGGTTCTGGCCTGCAAGCCTATTTAGCTGTTAACACAAAGGACCCTTTTGTGCAATTGCAAATATATTCACCAAAAAAAACAATCTCCGTTAACTCGCTTAATCCTACGAATGATTTTACCATAAAAACAATTCCGGTAAGTGGCGTTTTCCAAGTTCAGGAAGATTTTGACAGCGGTGTTATTGTTCCTTTAAGCTTTGCCCGCAATTTACTAGGCGAGGAGCAAAATGTTTCCTCTATTGAAATTAATTTACTTGACCAAGCCGATGTGGAAAGTGTTAAACACGACATACAAAGCCATTTAGGCAAAAACTTTCAGGTCAGAAATCGAGCGGAACAAAACCAGTCGCTTTATCACATTCTCAACACAGAGAAATGGGCGGTATACATCATTTTAACTTTTATCTTAATTATTGCTATATTTAATATAATTGGCTCCTTAACCATGTTGGTTATCGAAAAGGTAAAAGATATAGCCATTTTAAGCAGCCTTGGGGCAAACAAAACACTGATTAAAAGAATTTTCCTTTTAGAAGGGATGATGATTACCATGACGGGCTGTATCCTAGGATTGCTTATTGGCTTAATTTTTTATTATGTACAGCATTATTTTGGCATTATAAAAATGAATGAAGACAACATGACATTAATTAGTTCCTATCCTATAACCCTGAAATGGAAAGACTTTGTACTTGTTTTCTTTACCGTGGGTATTTTTTCATTTTTGGCATCTAGTTTGTCTTCCAAATTAAGTGTTAAAAAAATCAACCAAATAAATCAAACCATATAAGTAGTATGAAGGTATTAAAACTAATTTTTATGCTTGTATCCTTTCTGGGATTTGGAATTACCGCGTGTAATACAAACAAAGCAACCCATACAAATACCGACACTAACCACGTAATTGTGAAAGGCTTATATAGCTTTGGCCCCGAGTTAAAATTCTTTAGCCGCTGCGATGACGGACGTGAATATTGGGTTGCTGATACGACTAAAACACTTGAGCTTTCCTATAGCAAACTAGGGTTCGAAAAACCATACAAACCAGTGTATGTAGAACTGGAAGGTTTTTTCACGAAATCTGATACCGCTGTTGTTTCTGCCGACTTTGATTCTACATTGGTAGTAACAAAAGTAAACAAAATTAGCACGACCATTCCGGAAGGCCCTTGCTCGCAATAATTAGCCTTTGTTCGGAACCGCCAACCACCAGGTATTGTTCCACGCATCGCTAAAACCTGCACTTAAACCGTATTCACGCTCATCGGGTTCCTGTATCGAAATCGCCCCTAATGCAAGTGCTTTTTGGTAATAATCCATTGCCTTTGGCGTAAAAACAAAGAGTACAGAACCATAGGGTTTATACAGGTCATTTGCTTGCGTAAACATGATCGTTCCTTTTGCCAATATTGCTTCGGCGTGCATCAAGGTTCCATCCTCGCGCGGAACAGTCAGCTTTATTTCTGCATCAAAAACGTTTTCCAAAAAGCTGATAAACCCATTTGCATCGTCAACACATAAATAGGGCATAATTGGCTGATAATAATCTGGCACTTTCATAACGCTACTATATTTATAGGGCATAAAACAAATTGTACATAAGGGGAAATTTTATTTTCAGGGGAAAAAGCGGCTTTAAACTATATTAAAGCCACTTTTTTTGTTTTTACTGATGTCTGATCTATAAGAAACAAATTGTGCAATTTTTACCATTCGCTCCCGTTTATTTACCGTTTAAACGCCGTATAAACGCTTATTAAAGCATTTATTAACTAAGAGGGTAAAAATATGCCTTCTTTTTACCGTCAGGGCGGTTTTTTATATTTATTATCCTATCAAATTTAAGCAAATTAATGCCTTTTGGTAGTATGGATGTATTGTTGTTAAAATTGATAGCACGGACATTTGGGCGGACATTTGGGCGGACATTTTGTGTATAAAAAAAAAGAATTAAACGGGTCTTATTGCGTTAAAACATAGTTAAAACTATTGTTTAGTGTGTATTCAAGTGGGGATATTACCATATTTATTTGCATTGTTTTATTTATAATAACCTGTGATTCAGTTTGTTTTATTTTTTACCCCTTTTAGAAATGTGTGTATAATATTAATACATGTTGTTTATTCTAATACTTGCTTTAATAAGGGCTAAGGCTGTAATAAACTTTAGTTTAACTTCTTTGGGTTGATGATGTGTGTTTTGAGATACAAGTCTTACCCATTCTTCCCCCTTTTCTGATTTTTGAATGTATTTTACTGTTATTATATCGTCGCCATGATTTGAATAGCTCAATAGATACATTTCCCCCCAAAAGATATTCTCTAAATAGTTGTGTACTGTTTTGTAAATAACTATATCTCCGCTTTTTAGTAATGGATACATTGAATCTCCTACAATAGAAATTGCTCCATCCGCTTTTGGTAAATTTGGTATTCTGATGTGATCTAATACATTTTCTTTTTCTTTAAACAAGCTAACAAGCCCTGCGCTTGCTTTAAAGTCATACAATGGGATTGTTTGTTCGTTGTATAATTTTTCGGTTTTACTTAGATGGATATGATTAGGCGGGCTTTCTATCATTACTACAGGGGGTTCCTTGTCAGTTATCATTTCACCATTTCCTGTTAACAGCCAAACCGGATTAATATCTAAACAATTGTCTAATATCTTATTAAACACACTCTCACCTAAATCGGCATTTCTCTTTAATTGAGTTGCTATATATCCATTAGAAAGCCCGTTTTTCTTTTCAAATGAGCTATTAGTGAGCTCTTTATAGTCAATATATTGCTTTAGTCTTTCAATAGCCTTCATTAGTCTGTTAGAAAATAGTTTAATTATTATTTGTTAATTTTAAACAATTGTCTATATATTTGTTTTGTTATTTGAAACAAACACTAAGGTAATGGAAAAAAGAGAAAGTAAAGAATTAGCCGTGATTGAAAGGCTAAGAATTAAATATGGTGTTACACGCCATTATGTGGTGCTAAGCTTAAATGGTAAGCGCACAGGAGACGTACCCGTAACCATAAAAAAAGAGTACGAGGAATTACTGAAAAAAGTAGATGAAGCTTTAAACGGATAGAAACTATGAAAACAGTAGAAGAAGAAATGAAGGAAGAAATTGATTACCGCAAAAAGATAGGTGGTAGTTTAACCCCCAGCCAAATAGACGAAATATCAACTCGTTTCCTACTTAAGAGAAGGGGTTCTCAAAATCATGAAAAGGGAAATCAAGGAAATAATTCCCAAAAGAAAGCTCAGAGAGGGCGTCAGCAAAAACCGCATGAAAATTACGGTACGAACCTCCGTCAACAATATGAGCAATTGGCTCAATTGAACCAAGGAATTTCACAGTTGCTTCGGATAGTTGAAGTGCTGCCAAACGAATCAACAAGTTATCCGGATGATTTACCCACTTCTTTTGTTGCCGTTGAGATGGCGATAGCGAAACATATTTACGAATGTCTTCAAGATGTGCCGAAACGAAAAAGAGATATTTCTTTGCTCCTAACTTTTTTAAGGCTGTACAAAGTTGTTCGATTTGTTCCTGGGAAAAATCCCACCGTATCTCTTCAGCAGGTCCATTTGATTTTACAAGATAATTATAAAGGCTCATCGCTTTGTAGTTTGTTCAATATTTTTTTAGCTGGCTTTATGGTCACTACTACTAAGGTAATAACATTTTAAGGTTATGCAAAAAACATCCCCATACGAATTTTACAATAACAACTACGGTGTTAAACTAAGTTTCTTGGTTAGTGATGTAGATAAACGTCATCCAGAGAGCGTTTGCTTATTTAGCTATGGTGCTTATGAGAAAAGAGCCTTGCGCATTGATGGGTTTAAGTTACGTAGTGGTGGTGGGGCAGGTAATGATGTGCTTGTCAATTTTGCTAAATTAAAACCAGTAGAGCAGAAATCATTGGTCGATAAATTCGGTGATCCAGTTAAAACAACGAAGCTGCACCAATTTGTTGATTACGTAATTTCTGATCAAGCAGCTTTTGAATTTTTCAGCACATACAAGGTTCAAGGCGAACGAAGATTGCCAGCGGAGGTTGTGATAGAATATATTGCAAATGCGGAGGTTTTAAACGCCTGTCATACGATTATTACCAATAATGCCGCTAAGCGTAAGGCTATGGGTGGTACACGGGTTAATATTTGGGAAAAATTAGCGGAATGTATTGTTAACCTTGATCAAAAGGTTTACAAGCATACGCTTCCTGCAAACCCACGTAGGTTGCAAGAAAAATACCGCAAATTCAAGAAGGATAGTTACGTATCGCTTATTCACAAAGGCTTTTGTAATGACAATAGCCGTAAAGTGACGGTTGATATTGAGCGATTGATATTAAGCTTGTATATCCAAAGTAATAACCCTTATGTGGCAGATGTGGTAAATGATTACTGGCGCTTTGTTGCGGGTGATGTAGATATTATTGACTATAAAACAGGTGAGATTTACAATCGGGAGCATTTTTATGAGAATGGGCAACCTATCGTATTAAGTCCTGCAACCTTTTGGAACTATATCAATCAGCCAGCTAATCGTGCGGTGGTAGATAAGTTTAGAATGGACACCCTTACGTATGAGAGCACGCACGGACCACACGTCAATCGCCACCATGCTAAGTACTCATTTAGTAAAATATCAATGGATGACAGGGACCTACCTCGCAAGATGCCGAACGGTAACCGAGTGAAAGCCTATTACGCCTACGATACAACGAGCGGCTGTATTATCGGGGCCTCATATAGCCAAGTTAAAACAACTGATCTATTTATTGATTGCTTACGTAACATGTTTCGCTTCCTAGAGAAAGGAAATTTCGGAACGCCTATGCAGGTGGAAGTTGAACACCACTTAGTTAACGCCTTTAAAGACGACATGATGAAGGCAGGCGTATTATTCCCTTTCGTTCGCTGGGCAAATCCAGGTAACTCGCAAGAGAAATGGGCAGAAACGGGTAACCGCGTAAAAAAATATGGCTACGAAAAGCGCTATCAAGATGGTATTGGCCGATGGTACGCCAAGTTAGAGGCTAATAAAACCAAAAGCGTGAAGGTTTTCGACGAAAAAAACGACACCTACAAAGAAAAAACCTACCCTTTTGAGGTTTTAGTGGCCGATGATAAGGAAATGGTACAAAAGTACAATAACGACCTACACCCGAACCAAAACAAGTACAAGGACATGACCAGGGCGCAAGTATTAGAAATGTATGCCAACCCGGATATGGCCAAAATTGATAAGCCATTATTAACCAAGTTTATTGGCGACAGTACCGCTACCACCATTAGACGAAACCAGTATGTGCAAGTACAATACGCTAAATACGGACTGCCAACGGCTGATGTATTAGCTCAATTAGCACCGAACAATTACGAGGTTACTGCCTACTATTTACGCAACGACTTAAACGAGATTGAGAGTGTGTATCTGTATCAAGATGGTACTTTTATCTGTGAGGCGAAGAAAATTGAAACCTTCAATACCGCCAATGCGGAGTGGAATGACAACGATACGGATGCTTACACCAACCAAATGAAGTACATAAGCCACTTCCGTAGCAATGTATCAAACGGAAAGGCCGAATTAGCTAAAGTAACCGTAGTAGAAAACACCAACTACTACACAGATGTGCCCGTAGAGACTGTATCACAGAATGCTATACAGCCCAATAAAGACTTTGATTTTGACGCCCTATTAGAACAAGAAGATTACATCCAGTTAAATGCAATTAACTCCCTTTAAACTTAAACATGATAACAACAGAAATTAAATCGAAAATCATCGCCGCCATTGCGCTCGATCGCAAAAATTTCGACAGCAATGCAAAACAAGCTGTCGCATTGGAGATAAACTCCGCCATTTTAACCCGTATAAACAACGGAGAAACCGAAAACGTGCTATCCGATGGTAAATGGGTAAGCATTGCAAGAAAGTTGAACGTAGAGCTTACAAACAACCCGATTTGGGTGACAGCTAAGACTGCTGTTTACAATCACGTATACATGCAATTGCAGGCCTGCCAAAAAGCTGCTTTATCTGCGATCCTTTGTGATCAGGCAGGTATTGGAAAAACCTACACAGCCAAGCAGTATGTGAGAGAAAACAAATTCGCCATTTATGTGGATTGCTCGCAAGTAAAATCCAAACAAAAGTTAATCAAGTTCATAGCTAAAGAGTTTGGCTTGAACCACACAGGTAAATACGCAGATGTGTACGATGATTTAGCGTATTACCTAAGAAGTATCATTAACCCGATTATCATTTTAGATGAGGCTGGCGACCTTGAATACACCGCCTTTTTAGAATTAAAAGCTTTGTGGAATGTAACAGAGAAAGCTTGCGCTTGGTATATGATGGGTGCAGATGGCTTGCAAGCGAAGATTGAAAAACACAGAGGTCTTAAAAAAGTTGGTTATGCCGAAATATTTGATCGTTTCGGTAACAAATACCAAACCATTGTCCCGCATGGTAAAGAAGCTAAAGAAGATTTTATACGTCTACAGGTTGCACAAGTTGCGAAAGCAAACGGTGCTACTGATATCCAAACCATTTACGCGCGAACAGAAGGCAGTTTGAGAAGAGTTTATACAGAGGTTCAAAAGTTAAAAATGGCTTAATGACGGTTATATCAGTAAAAAAACGAATAAAAATACCCAACAACGTAATACGAGCAAAGAGTGCAAAGGAGCTTCAAGATGTAAGCTTTAAGGTTTGGCCATTCACAGGGGAATGGAAAGAATTATTAGGAGAGCCAGAAACGTCGGGATGTTGGATGATATGGGGTGGCTCTTTTAATGGAAAATCAAGTTTTGTCTATCGTCTATGTAACTATTTAACCCAGTTCGAAAAAGTGATTTACAACTCACTGGAAGAAGGCTGGTGTCGGGATACCCAAGATTCAGTTAAAAAATTTGGGCTGGATCAAGTTGGGGGTAGATTCCTTCTCCTGAACAAGGAGCCCATGGAAGACCTAATCAAACGATTAGAGAAGCACAAAAGCCCCAACATTGTAATCATTGATAGTTTACAGTATGCGGATTTAAACCTTAAGAGCTACAAAGAATTAAGAGCTAAGTTTCCTAAAAAGCTCTTTATCATCATCAGCCATGCTGAGGGAAAAGAGCCCGAAGGACGTATTGCAAAGAAAATCAAGTACGATGCTGCTAAAAAAATCAGAATAGAAGGATTTAGGGCGTTCTCGCAAGTGCGAGGTAAAGGGCATGGATACTTTGATATATGGCCAGAGGAAGCCGCAAAATATTGGAATGAACTAACATAGTAAAAATGAGAAACTTTAGCGTACACGTGCGGAAAATGGCCTTACATGCCAACATTACCGAGGACTTTATAAATAACCTTTTTTTAGATAGCGCTTCCGAATTTCTGAAGGACTACACTGGTAGTGATAACGCTGCTGCTGTTTGGAAAGCAACCCCCGAGTTTTGGCACTGGTGGCAACAGATTTGGATTAACCGAGATAATATGATTTTAAATCGGTATCCAAATAGAATACAAGCTAGTAACAGGGAACAGCTCTATACCATCTGGCACAGTCCTAAATACATTCAAATGAAGCCTAATAGCGTAGTGTACGATGGTTTCATCAGGACAATGAAAGCAAAAAAAGTAACAATTAATCAAATGGTTTAAATGAATATACATCAAAATTGGTTCGACAATACCGATATAACAACACCTTACAAAGCAACAGGCACAAAATTTAATCTGTCCGGTGAAAAAATTATCAGCGTTTTCCGATTTGCAACCAAAGAGGAAGCGCTAAAATTTCACAAGGAATCGCCCGGAAGATGCCTAGTAAGTCATCACAATTACACAACCAAACAAACTAAAATTATCGCCTACAAATTCAAATAAGAATGCACAACCTTAAATATTATCTAAACAGCGAAGTAAGAATAACTAACGAACACCACCCGCATTACAACTCGGTGGGTAAAGTAACCGGACAAAATGAAAAAGGGCTAATCATTTTCCGATTCGACAAACAAACACAGTTCAATGCCAGTCCCGAAGATATAAAAATAACAAAACGCTAATAACATGTCAAAAAACAACAACAATGCAGGAATCAGTATTCCATCCATTTTAACAATCGTATTTATCGTATTAAAACTTTGTAAAGTAATTAATTGGTCTTGGTGGTGGGTATTACTGCCAACTTGGGGCGGAATCGTCATAATCTTTTTAATTTTTTGCATCATCGTAACCTATAAAACTTTCAAATAATTCAATTACACCCATGACAACAGTAGAAAATACATATACAACCGAACAATTAGAACAAATGCTCGCAGCGGCTAAGAAAAAAGCAGCTGCAGAAAAAAACGCCAGTAAAAAGAAGTACGAAGCCGCGCGCGACAATGCTGTTGAGAGCCTTTTTGAAGGAGGCTGTCCCAAAATACCGAGACGGCCTCTTTTTTATTTTATTTCCAATTTGGTATCATTTGGACATGGTATGGTCTAAAATCAGTTTTAGCTGTTCAATTTTTCAAAAAGCATGAAAAAACAGTCTTTTTAAGCTGCTTTTTTCCTTATATTTTGTGCGATTGCCAATAATCCCCATTCTATTGCCACTTTTTCTTTTCCACGGAGCATAAAGCGGCGGAACCCTTGGTTCTGTTTAATATTTCCGAAAACTGGCTCAACATCATAACATCGTTGCTTTCGCTTCTCAATTCCTTTCTCGCTGTTTAGCAATTGATAAGCTGTTTGTTTATGGCTGAGTAGATTAGTGTTAATTTCTATTATTCGGTTTCCTTGCGATTTATGACAAACACCATTTAATGGGCAATTGCTGCAATTTCTTGCTTGATATCTTTTACTTGTTTGTTCGAAACCGGTACTGGTTTTTCGTTTTGCATCGCCAATGTAATGCATCTGTTGGCCCATTGGGCAGATATAACAATCTTGTTCCTGGTTGTAAAATAACTTGTCGGCTTGAAAGCTTTTCTTACTGGTATATCGTTCATTTTGCTCTTTGTCGAACATATTGTATTTAACATAAGCTTCAATTCCTTTCTGCTCCAATAGTTCGTAATTTTCTTCACTACCATATCCTGCATCTGCGGTAATGCTTTTTAAACTTTTGCCAAAGCTGGTCTCGTGTTGTTCGATGTGGGCTTTTAAAGTGGTGGTATCGGTTGGGTTTGGGTGAATGGTGTAGTTTACAATAAACTGGTTTGAGGTTGATATCTGTACATTATAACCCGCTTTTAACTGGCCATTACGCATATGATCCTCTTTCATACGCATAAATGTGGCATCCTCATCGGTTTTGCTGTAGCTATTGCGATTACCTAAAATAGCCTCTTTTACCTCATATTCAGCTATCTTTTTTGGATATTCTTTACTGATGTATTTCAGCTTGTTTTTAATCTTTTTATTTGCATCGGGATTATCAGCTAATACTTCATTAAGCTTATCTACCGTTGCTTGTACTTTCTCTTTATTTATTTCGGTAAAATCAGGTGGATCAGGAAGTTCATCTTCAGCTTTAGTTATACTTTGGGCATAAGTCCAAATATCGGCTAAAGCCAACTTCATCTTTTCTTTATTGGTTTGAATAGCCTTTTTCCATACAAAAGTATATTTATTGGCATTTGCCTCTATTTTGGTGCCATCGGTATAAACTTCTTCTATACTCAATAAGCCTTCTTCGGCTAATAACAAAACAACTTCTTCGAATATTTTGCGCAAGTGTTCTTTTAAACGAACCCCGCGAAAACGATTAATGGTATTGTGATCTGGATAACTCATTCCACTAAGCCACATAAAGTTAATATTCTCCCGACAAGCAGTTTCTAGTTTCCTGCTGCTATAAACGTTACTTACATACCCATAAACTAGAATCTTTAAGAGCATTTGAGGGTGATAACTCGAGCTGCCTTTGATTTGATAGGCATTTAGCAGGCTTTGGATATTGATTTTGTTTATCACATCGTTAACTATCCTAACTGGGTGCCCTGCAGTTATTAATTCGTCAAATGTAGGTGGAAAAGCCATCATCTGATCTTGGTAATAAGGCTTGAAAACAGGGGTTTTTGACGACATAAATTTCTAAATATTTATACTTAAATATCTGAAATTCAAATGATTAAACAAAATTATTAAACAAGAATTTATCAACTTTTTTTAAAACAAAAAGAGACTGCCTTTTTGAGACAGCCTCTAGCCAATGCCCGATTTAAAAACAAATGCCATGCGGTGATGGCAGATCAGGCGGAACAGCTAAAAGAATATGGCGGTATTCGTAGCAACTCAAAAGGCGGCTTCTCCTTGCCACATAGTAACGGCTTAATCAGTGTTACACGTAGACGTGATACCGACCCAACTTGGGACGAGCGCGCAACCAAGGCTGTGGAACTGATAAAAGATTTTTTGGGCGATGCCATTAAGAAAAGGGATTTAGAGTTATACGACATTCTGATGGGCTTTTTAGAACGAAATGCCAACGGAGACCTTGAATATGCTAAAGTAATGGATTTATTAAAGCATGAGGATAAATTTAACGATACACGTTGGAAAATGGGGCTTCAACTGATTAAAGAAAGCTATCGCCAAAACTTTAAAGCCTTCGCCTACGAGTTTAAACGAATAGACGAAGCAGGTAAATGGAAAACGTTAACTCTAAATTTTTCAAGCTTATAATGGCTTTGGTGTATATTCTCGCTGCTGTACTATGTATAGCAGCGGGATTAATTCTGTTAGATTATTATAGCTGGCGCAGAATTAAAGCCAATCAAAAGCGCTGCGCAAACGGAGTGCATCACTTTAGTAATTGGAAGTATTCTTTTACAACCCACTACGGGGACAAGGATTTTTATAAACGCAGCTGTCATCATTGCGGAATCGTAGACACCATTGTATCACGTTTAGAACCCACATCAAAAACACATGAGTAAGGAAAATATCATAATTGAGCAGCAACGAAAAGAACTCGAACAAAAGTTAAATGAATTAGCCTCTTTTTTAAACAAAAATGGTTTTAGTTATTTCATTGTTGCCGGTAAGGAAAACGAATGCAGCAGATATGCAGGTGGAGACGTGGCGGAGATAGACGGAATGTTAAGACAGTTTGCTGCAGATAATTCCCAAGTAAAAGAATTATTCAAAAATATTTAAAACCAAACCACCCGATAATTTAAAATATCGGGTGGTTTACAGATAAAATTTGATTAAAAGACAATTAGAAAAAGTATTCTTCCTTGCTATTTCTAATAAAATTATTATACGTAGACAATTTTATAATTATGGCAGATTTAAAAAACATGACACCCCCCACTGAAGCAAAGAATGTGTTAGCGGATAGTTACGAGTTTGAGCAGAAAGATTGCCCACATGCAATAGACTGGTTAGACTATCGAAAACCTTTAGATGTAAACCTAACAATGCAGTGTCAAAAATGCGGTAAGGTATTCGAGTAATTTCTGCTAGCGTTAAGGTGCTTTGCGATGTGGCGGTTTCAAGGCACTAAACTTTCAATTTATAACTAATGTTTAATCAATGCACTAACGCTGAATTTTGCACTTCACCCGCCATATTGCAAAACACGTGTTATAGCCAGTTATTCTTAATCAAATGGAAATAATCGTTTTAGGTGAAAAAATAGATACCAAAGAAATCACAGCTATATGGGAGATAGAAAAAGAAAAGAAAATGTTTCTTAACCGTGAGGCTGGTTTTGTTATCAAGTTTATGGATGGCACAACAAAAGTTTTTAAGGAAAATATTCCTTATGAAAGTTATGCAAGCGAGATAGCTTTCAAAAAAGAAAAGTGGGCAAAACTTCAAAAAGAAGTAACGGAAAAATGGGAAAAAGACAAACACGATTTACAAGAGTTTGGATTTGATGTTAAAGTCAGTTTATAATTGGCTATAACTAGCAGATAGACGCAACTCTATTGCGCATATAGCCACAATTGAGTTAGATAAGCGCAGTTAAACAGCTAAAAAACAAGTTATATGTAAAAAATGCAAAAGTTAGTCGATGGAATATATAGCAACAAAAAGTTCCAAATTTAAACGCATGATGAAGCTGTTTAACGATTCTGGAAAAATGGGATACCGTCACACAGCTGCATTTAATGCAAGTAAAGGGAGAACGGAAAGCACAAAAGAGTTATACGAATTTGAAGTTGATCACATTATAATACAACTTCAAAAACTAGCTCCAAAGCAGTCGAGTATTAGCGAAGCTTACCCAGAGCGTAAAAAAATGCGTGGCAAAATAATACACGAATTATGTTTGTTGGGTTATGTAGATAAGAACGGTAAGCCCGACTTTAATAGAATTGACCGATTTATAGTAAATATAGGTAGCCGCAATCCCCGAAAAGTGATTTTAAACTACTTGTATCCGAACGAACTTAAAGCGGTTTTAAATCAAGTTGAAACGATGTATAAAAAGGAATTAAATAGATGACCTTAAACGAGCAAATTGCCTGGTGCAAACTTCAAATTAAATCAGGTTACGAAGTGGTGCCCATCAAAAGCATCTTAACAAGACTTAAAAATTTAGAAAAAAAAACAGATACTCCAGTAACCTATAATCAAAGTCTTATGTGTTACAAAGATTTTTTACGGGATAGAGGCTTGCCATTTATTATGGATGCCCGCCAAGGAGCGGCTTTAAAAAGCATATTAAAAAAATTAATGGGCGCCAGTGTAGATAAAAGCGACGAAGGCGTTTTAGCGAGTTGGAAATTTATTTTGAAAAGCTGGAATCGAACAGGCGATTTTATTGGTCGCCAAATAAAACTAAGTGATATAGATCGAAATCTTTTAGAAATTTTAGACAAAATCAGAAATGGAGCAACAAAAAAACAAGCTAACCTTAACGAAGCCGAACGCTTTCGTGATGAGCTTACAAAAAGATAGCATACGAACTATTGCTAAATTTAGTCGTTATACTCCGATTACAGTGGAAGCTGTTATCGAGTATTCTGATAAATGCAAAAGTAGAATAGAGGATTTAGAGCGCGCACAAAAATTTTATGAAACTGAATACAAAGGAAGTGAAACACTTAAAGAAGAATACCTGTCTATCATAAAAGTAGAATTAAGCCACTTGCGGATAGAGCTAGTTTTTGCGTCAACGCCACAGCCTATGGGGTTAATTCATCAATTGCATGAAAAGGAATGCGAAAATAGCCTTTGTTTGCTAATTAATGATTTAAGGGAGTTTTTCTTAGTGGAAAACATGATTAATACGAAAGGTATTTTGGCCTTGGCTCCTCTTGTTATTGGGGAGTTTCCAGGCTTGTCTTTAGAAGAGGTTACCATTTGTTTTGCCCAGGCTAAAAAGGGATACTATGGCGAGGTATACAACCGCCTTGATGGCCAAATTATTTTAAAATGGTTACGCCTGTATCAAGCCGAAAAAGTTGAACGGATAAAGCAAAAACAGCAAGAACGGCATGTGACTAGCAAATCCGATATTCAGCGCAGGGACTATATTGATACCCGGAATGAGCGGATACAACTGGCCCATGCAGCTATTGCTCTCGAACGGTCGGTATTGAAGAAATAGCTTTTTTTTGTATTTTTGGGTTTAAAGCTATCTATTTAATGCGTAATCCAGAATTGCTAACCATCCGCAACGAACAAATTTACGCCCGATACGGCGAGATGTATTTTGGCCAACTAATGCGTGATGACGAGATTTTTAAGATTTTAACCAATGAATTCCATTTAGAAAAGCGTACCTTATATCACATCATTTTACAAAAAGACAAAGAAAAAGCAATTGCAGTATGAAAAAACTAATTTTATTATCCGTATTCTGTTTTTTAGTTGGTTTTGCTAAGGCACAAACAGCTGATGAATTATTTGATAAGGGTGAGTATATAAAAGCTTTAACTGCTTATGAAAAGGTAATTAAAGTGGACAGCACGAATGTTAAGGCTTTAAATAGGCTTGGTTTTATTTGGATGCAAACTGGTACTGGTACTTGGTGGCCAATTAACTATTTCGAAAAAGCACTTAGATACGAACCAAATAATGTTGTAAGTAATTATTATTTAGGGTTAACCTATAAAGGGAGTATCCAAAAGTATAACGAAAAGGATAGGAATATGGTGATTACATTAGCCAAAAAATACCTTACCATTGCTTCTAGCCTCGGTAGTGATGAAGCAAAGCAAGAATTAAAAGGCCTTTAAATGGTATTTAATAGAAAAGCCGGACAGTGTAAATTGTCCGGCTTTTTTTATGAAGTTAAAAATGGTAATTCGTTGTTTTCATTAGGTCTACTACTTTTTGAATTGCGGTATAGATTTAATTCAGGTTCTACCTCAATGGTGTTGCGTGTAATGTTTGTACTATTGTCAAAAATAGTGCAACTGTATTCCAGTACTGAAGTAATAATCATGTCTTGTTCTATATCTTCTGCATCGGTTACACGTTCTAGCGCGGATAGTATACCAGGAATATTTAAGCCTTGTAAATACAGGTTGGCTTGTTCGGTAAATTCAAAAAATTGCAAAGCTAAATCTTGATTGATGGAACCGCTAAAGCTATCCGAGTAGTTTTCAAAATAAATGTAAAAGCGCAAAATACCTTCGCCTTTTTGAGTATTCAAACCCGAAGTACTCCAACTGATTTGCCCAAACTCCATTAAAATAGTTGGAAGCGGTAAGGCGTAACTTGTTTCGGGGTTTAAAAACTGTCCCATTTGCTTATCAAACCATTTTAAAGCAGGAAGCTCCGCCGGGTATTTTATGTTAGTATCCGTATTTAGCTTTTGTGTTAAATGCTCCCCAATTAATTTATATATAATCTTCTTAACTGCCATTGTTCAATATTTTATAGAGTTCAGTTTCTAAGTAGGTGCTTATTTTTTTTGTTAAAGTGGCACTGTCGCCAATAAATTGCCGTTGAGGTATCACGATGGTTTTATCTTTTTTAAGTGCCAAGCTCAACCAAAATTTTGCTTGATCATTGTTTCTGATCCGTTTGTCTCCCCCTCCATTCTTATAATACATTACCCAAAAGAAACGACGCATTTTAGGGGTTAATTCAATTTCGCCTCCATTGTTGTGGATGTCGGCATACTTGATTGCGGAATCCACCCCAATTACAGCTTGGTTTAAGTCGGCTCGTTTAATTCGAATTCCTCGCTTTAGTACTGCCCGATCTACCAGTATTGCTCGTCCATCGTTACGTGCTCCACCCTTCCTTTTTTTCCATTTTTTTAAACCTGTATCAGTAAATCCCTGGTCGGTAAAGCTCTTTTTAAAAAAGGCTAATGCAATGGCAGCGCTATTTCTAATAAGCTGTAGCCTTGCATTTTTATAAGCGTTTACCAAACGATCTATTTCGTTAGCGTGCTGATTTGTTGGCATTAGTTGGCGCTTAAGGCTAGTTCGCTATCATGAACGGCACTGGTTAATATTTCGGTAATTATACGCTTGATGTCGCTAGCTCCAGTCGATTGTAAATTGGTAGTGCTGACGGTTAAATTTTCCACGAGCTTACCGATAGAAACCTGAACATTGCGTACTTGCTTATTGCTGCTTAAGGTAGTGCCACCAGTAGCTGCCGAAGCAGTGCTGTTTGATCCTGGTAATGCAGGATTGTTTTTATTAGCTGGAGCTTTTGGTTTGGCAATGGCATCCATGGTAGAACCTTCTTTTGCCTTTGCATTTTCTACCGCGCTTTTCGCCTTACTTGCATCCCAACCCTTATTGAATGCTTTTTGGATGCCCCCGCCTAAAATTTCTTCGGTTACCTTTGCCCCCTCATTTAAGCCTTCCATAAATAGACTCTTATTAAAGGTAAGTGCGCCAATAATGGTTTTACCTGTGGCCATGAATACACGGCCTAGAATTTTACCCACTTCAATTAATCCATCAATAGCCGCCCGAAAGGTTTCAGATTTATTATAAGCAATCATAAAGCCTGACACCAAAAGCCCGATGCCTGCAATGATAAGCCCAATTGGGTTAGCGGTCATAGCCGCATTTAAGGCCCATTGAGCAGCCGTGGCCAATCCCATCACGATGTTAGCTCCTGCAACAGCGGCCGAATTTAATACCCATGCACCCGCCTGTGCTAGCAGCATGGCGTTGTTAAACAAATAAGCAGTCCCAAGCCCGACCACGGCAATTCCCAAGGCTTCAAATACGACTTTATTTTCTTTAACCCACCCAACAATAGATTTAATGCCGTTCACGGTGTCTTGCATAATTACAATACCATTAGATTGAGCAGCTAAATAAGCGTCCAATACGGGTTCTAGGTCTTTCGCTAATCCGTTTTTAAATTGGGTTAATTGATCATTGATATTGGATTGTTTGCCAATATAAGTATCAGCCATAGCCGCCATGCTACCATGAATACCGGGTATTTTGGAAAGACTTAATAAGTAATCTTCTACTGCACTTTGGCTAAACTTCATGCTTTTGCTCATGCCGTTGTAGGTAAAAGTGACCATGTCTCCACTTTTGCTTGCACGAATACCAAATTCTTTTAAACGTTCAAATTCGCCCGTTTGTGCATCTATTACGGCTTCGGTTAATTGGTCAATACCTTTCATTTTGGCGGCTGCTATGTCGCCCAATTGGTTCATTTTATCAATGGTGGGGTTGAACCCCGAACCTTGAAGCTTAATGAAACTTTCGGTTAATTGGTCAACTTCAAAGGGAGTAATGGCCGCGTCCTGTTGGATTTGCTTAAATAGGTTATTCCCTTCGGCTTCGCCCAAAGCGTTTTTTAACAGGTTTTCAAAGCCTTGAAATTCTCCTCGTACTTCTATTAGATCGTCAGCTAAGGTTTTGATGCCAATAGAGGCAAAACCAGCCGACATGCCAACCAATAAACCATTTGCAGAAACGCCTAGTCCGCTTAAATGATTGTTAGTTTCCGCCACCTGCGAATCAAGTCCTTTTAATTCGGATTTAATTGCGGTAGCCCCACCTGTAGTGCCTTCTTTTAAGTTAATTATGTAATCGAGTCCTTTTGACATTGGTATAAGATTTGCTATATTTGTAACGGTTCGGGCGAAATCCCAGACCCTGTTAGGCGGTAATGTTTTTCATTATCGCCTTTTTTATTAATACTTTATTTAAAAACTGCTTTCTGCTTAACTTGATTAAACGGTTGTTCCATATTACCCAAAGAGCTTTAACATTGGGCTTTCTGTTTAGCCTGTTTTCTACAGCATCTGAAAAATCATTGATTGAAATAGAGCTATTAATTCGTATTGCAATATTATCAGCTTGACTTCCCCCTTTGCGTAAAAGGTTATCAATAGCTGATTTTGTAGGAGTGGAATTGACTTTAAACTCAAAAGGCTTTTTGCCAATTTCTGCATCGGGGTATTTTACGCCCTCCACATTTCCTGTTTCCAGTAGGGTTACTTTGTGTCCATTGTCTGCCAATATTTTTGCCGTATCAATATTGATGGATATGTCGTTTTTACGAACGTTATTTACTGCCTTTACATAACCCCCATGTTTACCCGTGTACAGATTAAATGTGTTTATTACTACATTTTCTGTTTGGGTAGTTTCATTTATAAAGCTTGTAACCTGTTCCAGTACTGATTTAGCGGCCGATTTAGAAACATTAAAATAAGGGTGTGTATCGGGAAAAATTACGCCTGTTTTAGCCACATTGGTTTGAAACATAGGTGGTATATCGGGCAAATCACTCCAGCCCGTCAACTCTTCATCAACGGCTGGTACCCACTCACAACGGCAACCCCAATCTAAAGGCGTATAATATTCATTTAACAAGGGGTCATCAATACTAACTACGGTGCCTTCCAACACTGCATGATCTGCCCGTACCCTGTTATCTCCTGCGGTTTCAAAGCGTAGCCTTTGGATGTTGTGGGCTTTAAAATCATTCCAACTGGAAATGGATTGAGAACAAGCCAATACGTTTGCATGTTCAGCAGCTGCATAGGTTTCATTATAGGTGTCGTTTATTTTTTTGATATCCTGAAACCATGTGTTGAAACTTTTATAAGATCCATTTTCGCTTAACAATAAACTACGGGCTTCGGTTAATTGAGAATGATTTTTGAATCCGCTAAACACCCACACGTTTTGTTCGATATGCTTAATGAAGCTGTCGGGCATAGCCGTTCCATCACCGTAACCTTGCCAAAAAGACTGCATAAACTGCTCCGCTATTTTTTTAGTCATCGCCTGATCTATTTGGCCTGCCTTTAATTTTCCTTCGTAAATGAGTTTTGCAACCCTGCGAAATTCAGGTTCTAAGCCGTCCAAGTTTACCGATAAATTGATGCTGTGGCATTGAATACACATATTATTGAGCGCTGTAGATTTTGGCTATATCGGCATGC
This sequence comes from Pedobacter paludisoli, assembly GCF_052344095.1. Classification (GTDB taxonomy): domain Bacteria; phylum Bacteroidota; class Bacteroidia; order Sphingobacteriales; family Sphingobacteriaceae; genus Pedobacter. The sequence continues at coordinate 3,154,866 of NZ_CP179926.1, forward strand.
ATATTTAATATATTGCTAACCGACAAATTATTTGCTTTCTTGTTTTTTGCTTCGGCGTTTGGGTCGTTTAAGTCCGAGTTGCTGTCTTCTTTTGCCGCTGCTGCCGTTTTTATCCCGTCGATTTTCACCCCCAATCGGGTACTTACTTCTTCGGCATTTAATTGAAAACCCATCTCGTTGACTGTTTTGAAAACTTCTAACAGCCCCTTTACATCTTCGGGTACGTCAAATTCAAACCGATCGGTTAACTCAATTGGCCAACCGTGATAGGTGGATAGCTTGTTTAGAAGAATAGCAATTTCGTATTTGATGAATTTTTCATCGTCTTTACGAATTTCATCTTTGATACTTGCGTGTACCTCTGCTTGCGATAAACTAGCTCCGTCCATGGAAGTCATGGTTTGTCCAACGATTAGAATCGCTAAAGCTTCTTGCGCCATACGGATCATTTCGGCAAATACTTTAAAGGCATCTGTTTTCGCATTTTCCTTAATATCAAAGTCGGTGCCGTCGGGGAAAACACCATAGGCTCCTGTACTTAACTCACGTGCCCACTCTTCAATTTCAGCAATCACACGTTTATCTTGTGAGGCGGTTTTAACCGCAATAATTGGAATGCCGAAACGTTCTGCAAATTCATCCCAATTTTGCCAACCATGTTTTTTAATAATCCATAAAGGCACGCATTTATTTAATAGACCTAAATCATCTTTGCGGCCAATACTTATCACCCAAGGGGATATAGGTTCGTCCAAATAGCTTATTCCAGTAAAATCACTTTCCCAGGTCTTTATCATTCCTAACTCGGGAATAACATTGCGCCTCGGTATGAGCTCAACGCAATTGGTTAGGGTTGCTTGGGGGACTAAACTTTTTAAATAAATTAATGAATGGCCAAATAAGCGACTTTCCATTGCATAGGTTAGCACCTCGTCAAACCAACGTTGTTGAAAGAGTTGCGTTTTTTGATCATCCTTTTTGCCGTCAGCAGAAACAATTTTATTACTTCTGTTCTTAACGGGCATGATACGCTGATTATAGATTAAACCATAGATGAAATCATCATCCATCATATCGTCGAATATATCGTGTAAGCGAGAGCGATTGGGAAAGTCAGGATTTAAAGCACTTTGCTTTGATGCTATCCAATGCGAAATATCCTTACTATATAAGGATCGTTGTTGCTTAATTACTTGAACCATTACCGAAGCGGTGTCTTGCTTTTTAGGGCTTGATTGGCTTACAGTTTCGATTCGAATAGTTTGTTGCTTTTTAACTTTTGGGGCGTTGAGAGCGTTGAGAGCGTTAGTTTTCGCCATTTTAATTGGTTTTAAATGTTCTTTAAATGCGGTTTAATAGCGCCTTGAATACCGTTTGTTACTGCCTAGTTTTAAGGTTGGCGTTGCGTCCTGGTCATCGCTGGATAGCCTTGGTAAATTTGGTTCTAATTGCCCTTTACTTACTCTATTTAACCAGTCGATGGCTGCATCGTATCGGTCCTTTCGCATGGACGGCATTGCTCTAGTTACAATATTGCTATGTAAGTGGTATAGGGTAATGTCCACCATTAACATGATGATTTGAGCGTTTCGCTCTGCGCCTGTGGCTGAAAATATAACTTCTATATCGTAGCCGCGTGCGCGTAAATAGCTCGCTATTTCGGCTTCTGCCATTTGCTCACATAATTGTTGGCTGCCGTCGCCTTGAAGCAATACTGCTTTTACTTCATTACGGATTTGTGAATTATAATCTGTTTCAACTAGAAATGCCATTGGGTTCTCCTTTCTTAATAAGTTGGTCGTATTTACGTTTTAAGTCGGTGTATTGTCGGCTTAATGTTTCGACCTGCTTGCGTAAATCTTCTTTTTCTTGCATAATGCGCTGATTTTCTTTATGTAGCTCATTGTATTCTCGTCTCCAGTAATCCACGTCTTTTTGCAATTCATTTTGTCGGTTAATATTGCTAATAACCAAATCCTGCAACTGTTGAATGATTTTACTATTGGCATCTATTTTATCTTTTTTGGATAAAAAGAAGGTGTCTACCAACTTGCCGAAAAAACCGCCAGTAATTAATAAGCCGGTTATTTCTAAAATGCTTTGTGTTACCATGATGATTTTCGTTGTGGTCGACCTGTGTGAGGCTTCCAATTTCTTTCAGGTTTATGCTGGTCTAATTTTTCCCATGCGCCTTGGTCAGCATCGGGACTGTCGTCGGGCGTATTGTATCCGGGTTCAATTCCTTTTAATTGGTTATTGCCTTCAATCATATCGGTGTCGTGCATTTCAACGAGATTATAGAAGTTTTCGCCATTGCTGTAGGATGGCTCCATCTTGATAATCCGGATATACTTATTCTCTTTGTTGGTGTCGTCGACTAGTACAATTAGTTCTCTTTTTCGTTCCAACTTTCGACGTTTGTTGTGAGCCGCTAAGGCTTCTTGAATTGGCCGGTTAAAAAATTGCTTTTCTACATACCAAATCACCCCCACGCCAACAGGTAATTTGTCTTCGTATCGACTCATAAATTCAAAGGCGCTGATTAACTCAGCGCGTCGAACAAATGATTTTAGGCAGTGGCGCTGCCAATCCCCTGATGGTGTAACATAGCCGCCCCAAACCCTTACGGCTTTAAAATCCGATTTAGCGTTATTCTCAAAGCTCGGATCAAAGTAACCTATGATGACTTTATACTTATGAAGGTTATGCATCGCAATCCATTGAAAGTATTTATCCTTAAAAATGGAACCTTCGATATGGTTTTCGTGGAAAAACTCTCTTCGACCTAATACCCCCGCCACTTTTACCTTATTCATAATTTGCCCGTAGCTATAGCGTGGCCACGATGGCAAATTGGTTTTCGGATCGATAGCGAAAATTTTTGAATGGTAAATACCTTCACGCTTCGGAGCCCCCGGCTTAATGTCTCCGACCATGTGTGCCAATACACTTTGGGGATGAATTCTATTTCCTGCTATAACAAGCGTTCCCCCTTTTTTTGTGTCCAAAGCAAAATAAAGAGCCCCCATAATTCGCTCCACAATACCCTTTACTCGTTTTTGATTATTTACGATTTGATCATCATCAATATCATCTACTACGGCATAATTGGGGCGCTTTTCGCCTTTACGTGCTCCACGGGGAGTTTGATCACGGCCAATGGCTAAAAACCTAATACCGCCTTTGGTGGTAAAATCTCCATCCGCCCAATCCCCCATGTTGTATTGTTCGCCAAAGTCATGAATAAACAAGGCGTTGAATTGTAACTGGGCTTGAATATCGCCTAATAAAACGCAGGCAGCTTCTTCATTTTTACCCATCAAGATCATACCGTTCAGGATGCTTTTGGCTAATTTCCAAAGCGGAATACCCACGCAGGCGTGCACGCTCTTCGCATGTTCGCGAGGCCATTCAAGAATCGCAATTAAGTTGGGATCATCAATTGGTCTTGGTGCGCAAATTCGATGTGCTGCCTTTATTTGGAATGGCGCGCAATCAGTCGTTCCTTCATCGCAAAAAATGGATAAATACGTTTTGAAAAAGAAGTTATAATCGTTTAGGGCCTTTTTTTTACGGGTGCTTTGCTCTTCTTTGGTTTCAAAAAGATTGACCGTACTGCTTGCTTGTACCTGTTCACAAAACCGCTTCCAATCGTCGTATTGTATTTTGGTGATATTAGCGGCCATTATAATTTAAGTCTTTGCCAAAATTGGCCGTTAAAAAAAGCGGTTTGCGGAGGTACAGCCCGGTACCTTTTGATACTGGTAAATTGGTTTTCATTTGGCAAGCGGAATGCTCTACCATTTTCGAGAATGCGTTTTAGAATATTCATTATTGAGAGGCCCTTTCGGTAATAAATTGCTGTTGATACTTGTTGAACTCTTTGGCTAAATCGGGGTTAACACCGAAAAACCATGTGGTAAACTCTTTGGCACAATTGATATGTTGGCTTAGGGTAACCTTGCGGTTGCTTAAGCTTTCAATTGACTTGGCTACCTTAATAAGTTTGTCCGCGTCGATATTGTCTTTATCCTTAAATACAATGCGCTCAATTTTTAAATACAGCTCTGAAATGATGTTTTGAGCGGTAATATTTTGGGCTCCTTTCAGGATGTCCCAATTGCCTTTGTCTTTATGTGCTTTGAAGGTTTTTTCCGTCCAGCCAACAATCTCGCAAATCTGCTTTTGGGTTTTGTCGGTGTTCAGAAATAGGTCGAGCGCAATCGCAGTTTTTTGCTCGTTGTTGAGTTGTTTTTTGGCCATTTTGAGAGTGTTAACCCTGCAAAATTGCGTGGTTAAGCAGCCAATTTTTAACGGCCATTCACAGCATGTGAAGTATCTGAACCATGCTGTGACAAAAGCTTCACTTCATGTGAAAAGTGGTTTTTTTTAGCTCTTTTTTCGAACCAATTTTGGGTTCAATTAACGCAAAAAGCTTAAAAACTCGATGAAGAAAAGCACCAAAACTTTTAAATGTAGTGATCTAAGTCAGAATGTTTACGGAATGACGGTTAAAACCGAAGGTATTCGCATTGATGACTTTTTAAACAACCCTGTTTGTTTGCTAAATCACAACTACGATAAAGTAATGGGTGCCTGGACAGATTTAGCAAAGCTAGGTACAACCTTAAGTGGTGTACCAATGTTTGATACCGAAGACGAAGAGGCTAACAAATATTACGGACAGGTTGAACGTGGTGTTATTAAAGGCGCTTCAATTGGTATTATCCCATTGAAAGTGGTTGGCAACGAAATTACAGAAAGCGAATTACTGGAAATTTCAATTACTCCCGTACCTGCGAACCGCAATGCTCTTGTGCTATACAACACCAAAGGCCAACGCTTAAGTGCAAAAGAGGCTAAAGTTTATTTGCTATCAGTAGAAAAAACAGAGGATTTAACCCCCGAATTTATGAACCCAAAATTATTAGCGGCGTTGGTTACGCTTTGTGCTAATGCACAATTAACCGTACAATTAAGCGCTACACCAACTGATGACGAGTTGGTTTCGGCCATTACTGGTATTGGCAATAAGCTTACAGCTTTGCAATTATCAAACACACAATTAACAAGTGCAAATGCAGGTTATGTAGCCAAAGAGGTTGCTGCTAAAGAGCTCGAAAAAACCAATGTTATTAACCTAGCAGTAAGCGAAAAACGCATTACTGAAGCACAGCGCGAAACCTTTTCAAAGTTGTACGATGCGGATCCTGAATTGTGTAAAAACACTTTATCAGCCTTGGCCCCTGTTAACTTATCGGTTATTCCTGGCGCAAAAGAAGCTGCCGCTGCTGCCGCTGCTACGGATGAAAAAGCCAACTGGACTTTTGATGAGTACGCGGAAAAAGCGCCTGTTGAATTGTCCGCTATGCAAAGTCAAAAACCCGATCAATTCAAAAAATTATACGATGCGAAAGTAGCTGTAATGCGAGCTGCTGGGGCTATCGATTAAACAAAACATTTATTAACGCTCTCAATTATTAACGCTCTTAACGCTCTCTTATGAAAACAACCCTTCATAACATTTATGCTATAGCATTTAACTCCTTAATTGGTGTTTTAGTCGCTATGCTGTTCCACTTTTCGCCTATTGTAGGTGCAGTGGCTACCAACTTATTTATGTTGGTATTAGCTGTTGTTAAACAGTTTTATACCGGCAAACCTATTTTCTTTAAAGGCTTTGCATTTGCAGGTTTATTGAAAGAAATATGGATCGGTAAGTTGATGGAAAAATTCTATCCGGATGGTTCATGGCTTTTGGAATCCGAAGACATGAGTATGTGGGTGGAAAACAACACCATCAATTTAGCGGATATGGGTGCTGATCCCGAAGTACTGGTTAACAATACGACCTATCCAATTGAAATGGTGGAGCGTGCCGACGGTGCTTTAGCCTTGCCGCTTGATTATTTTGATACTAAAAACACGGTAGTTCGTAACGCAACCGCTATTCAGTTAGCCTACAACAAATTAGAAAGTGTTATCCGCCAACACCGTAATGCCTTATTTACGAAAAACTTGCAAAAGGCGGCACACGCTTACGGGCCTTCCGCTGATGGCGCCTATAAGCCGGTGATCCAAATTGGCGCCTCTATTATTGATGCCTTTATCGATGCCGAAGCCAAATTTGATGAATTATTAGTGCCAATTGAAGATCGTATCGTATTGTTAAATCCTAAGCACAAAGCAATGCTTAAAAAAGAGGATAAGGACATTTATAAAGATATTTTCGGTTCAAAAGGTTCGGGTACATTGTACAGTTTCAAAGTGTATTTAGGTACAGTAAACCCTGTGTACGATGGCGCAACAAAAGCGAAAAAAGCATTCGGTGCTGCATCCGCTGGGGGCGATTTACAAAGTACCTTATTCTATTCGAAAAAAGAAGTGATGCGCGCCGAAGGTACCTACGATATGTTTTCACGTTTAAAAGATCCAGAAGCACGTGGCGACATTGTCGGATTCCAAAAACGCTTCTTGGCCATGCCGATTCGTGATAAATACATCGGGGCTATTATTGGAAATGCAACTGCATAGGAAATAGATTCATAAATCAGGTGTTGGCGGGTTTCCTTCCATTTTTCCCGCCACATCTTAATATAGTACAACGTGAAAGATTTAAAAAAAATAGCAACAGAAGCCCTGTCGTTTAATACCCATCTCCAAGAAGTTTATGTGACCAGTGACGGAATTGCGTTCCCTGCGTTAAACGATGCCGTAAACCATGCTGTTAAGTTGGACGATAAAGAAGTCGCCCAGTTCGACCGTGTTACCGGTTCAGAAACCGAAATAGAAACCGAAAGCACGGTTCTTGCGGCAAAAGATGTGATTGCGTTGATTGAAAAGGCCGAAACAGAAGAGGTTGTATTGCAGATTTTAGGCGCTGATGAGCGTAAAACTGTTCAAGCCGCTGCCGAAAAGCAACTAGCCATTATCAAGCAAAATGTATTAAATGCGCAGGCTTATGCTGCTGATTTGGCAAAAGAAACGCGCGAAACCGAAAACCCAAACACAGCGGATTCAACCAATGAATAAAGCGCAAACTATCCTTTCCATCTGTTCACGACTAGTTGGCATCAAAGAGAAACCCGGTAATTCGGGTTTCTCTAATGCTGATTTTGAGCGAGACATGAAATTAATCGGCTGGTATGTGGGCGCCCCTTGGTGCGCGTTCGTGGTTCGCTTCATTCTAAAAGAAGCATACTACATGAATGCCGAAATCATCAAGGTGGTAAACAAGTGTTTTACTGGTGGCGCTGTTGATACCTATAACCGTGTGCTTAAAGATGGGACCTTTAAAACAGGGGCTACCCCAAAAGTTGGAGCGGTGGTTATTTGGAAACATGGCAATGGACCTACTGGGCATGCAGGGGTTGTAGAAAGTTTTGATTTAAAAAGCAACACGATGACCTGCTGTGAAGGGAATACCAATGCGGCAGGAAGCCGAGAAGGAAATCAATATGCCCGAAAGCTACGAACGATCACGCGCGATTTTCAGCCTACCGGATTAAACATTGTTGGTTACATCTATCCGTTAGAGGTATGAAAAAGATTGTAGCAATTCTGTTGATTGGAATGTCGTGTATGGCCTGCCGAATCATCAAACCCACCACAGAAGTGTCGAAAATAGACACTACTAGTGTTGCATACAAACAACAAAGTGTAGATGTGAAGGGCGGTAAAGTGGACGCCAGCCTAGACGTTAACGCTTTGATTGATGCGCTTACATCCTATAAACGAGATAGTGCAAATGCAGCGGCAGCTGGACATCCAATACCAGTGAAGCCCAAAACAACCGGTACCGTAACCGATGCCCAGGGCAAAGCGCAATTAACATATTGGGTAGATCAGTTTGGTAAACTGCAAATGAGCTGTGAAAGCAAGGATCAAACGGTCAATGTGTTGGTGGGCGAAGTAACTAGGTTGAGTAAAGAGGTAAGTAAAAAAACAGAGATAGCCTACCAAACACCAGTATGGAATTGGATAGCGATGAGCGTTTTAAGCACGCTTTTAGTGGTGGCTTTATTAATCATTTTTTTAAGAAAATAACAATATGGGACGTCCAAACGTAACAATAACAAAAAGAAATGGCGCTTTAGGCCGACGAAATGCAACGACCGATGGGGTATGCGCCTTGGTAACTACTGGAGTAGCCGTTGCAGGGTCGGGTAATTTGTCCTTAAATACCACCTACGCCTTAAAAAGTCAACGCGATGCGAACCGAATTGGCTTAAATGTGAATTACGATGCGACCAATAAAGTACTGGTCTATCATCACATAGATCGTTTTTTTAAACGCAGCCCCAATGGTACGCTTTATTTAATGGTGGCAGCCCAAACCGAAACCTTAAGTGATTTGGTTGATGTAGCTCAAAATTATGCAAAGGCTTTATTGCGTGAGCAAAAGGGCTTGGTTAAAGCGGTTGGAATTACCATTAATCCGGATGAACAGTACGAGGCTACTCTAGCCAATGGTTTAGATGGCGATGTATTTAACGCTGTAGCGAATGCGCAAGCATTGTATAATTCTGAATTTGAATTATTTCGTTACGCATCCTTTTTAATCGAAGGCCGTTCGTTTAACGGTACCGCTGCTGCAGCAAAAGATTTGCGCACGCTGAATGCTCCCAATGTATCGGTCACTATTGCAGCTGATCCTGCTATTAGCGGTATTGATCCTTTATACAATGGCTATGCCGCAGTTGGAGATGTATTAGGCTTGATTAGTTCAGCAGCGGTTTCGCAAAATGTGGGGGAACAAACACCAGACTTTAACTTAAATGATACAGGGCTAAAGCAGTTCGTAACGGCTGGGCTGAGTTCGGGTTTAGATATTTACTCGTATGGGGATGAAGATTTGGATGCCTTGGATGAAAAAGGCTACATTTTCCCAACAGCTGTAGCAGGATTGGATGGTTTTTATTTAAACGACAGTCATACCTGTAGCGAGCTAGAGGATAATGACTTTGCATACATCGAAAATAATCGAACCATTGAGAAAGCAATTTTTCTAGCAAGACAAGCGATTTTACCACAAGTTAAAAGTCGTTTAAAGGTTGATCCCGACACAGGCTACTTGCAAGACGATGTGCTAAAAGCACTGGAAGCGGCAGGGATTAAATCAATCGAGCCGATGCAAAAAGACGGAGATATTAGCGGGGGCATTGACTGTTATATTGAACCCGAACAAAATTTGCTTAGCTCATCCGAATTAAACGTTGAACTATCCTTTGTGCCGGTCGCAATCGGTCGACAAATTAATATATCAATTGGATTTTTAAACCCATTTAAAGCCTAGAATCATGGTTGAAACCGCAATTAATGGAGAAATATTCTCATGGAGTAACATTCGTTTATTCTTACTAGGCCGAAGCGTAGTAGGATTAAAAGCCATCGATTACAAAGATGGTGTCGAAGTAAAAGGCGTGAAAGGTCGTGGAATGAAAGATATTGGTTTTGTTCGTGGCAATTATAATGCTTCGGGTAAAGTCACTTTTGAAATGGCTGAAGTGGAAGCTTTAAACGCTTCTATGCCTGCTGGTACAAGTATATATGACTTGTCGCCCTTCGATATTACCGTATGTTACCGCAATAACTCAAACAGATTAGTTACCCACGTATTAAAGAACTGTTTGTTTACCGAGCAATCCCGTTCAGGTAAAGCAGGCGAAGTAAAGGAATTCGAGGTAGAACTTCCTATATACATTGGAGAGATTAACTGGAACGCATAATTACAGCCCCGAAAGGGGCTTTATCTAAATTAAAACATGGCAAAACAAAACGAAAAAAACTCGGTAGGCGAAATTGATTTAACGCCTAACCCAAACCACATTGGCGAAGTAAGCCAAAATGTGCTAGACAACTGGAAGCAAAAGTACGATGAGGTAACCATTATCGAGGTTGACTTGGGTAACGGCAAAAAATCGATTGGTTATTACAAAAAGCCTACTAGAGCCATTGTCGCCAACTGTGTAAACGATGCGACCGCGGGCAAGCATTTTGAAGCACGTGAATTTTTAGCGCAAAATACTTGGCTGGGTGGAGACGGAGCGCAACAAACCAATGATGACATTGCGATTCCGGCACAAACACAGCTTTGGGCATCCTTAAATTTTTACAAGGCAGCTTCGAGGAAATTCTAACCCTTCGAGCTGCCATTCCTTCGGGCAAAGGGAAAGATTTGCCTAGAAAAATATCCGCCTTACTTCGCTTTCATTTTAAAGTAGATCCCGAAGGTTTGACGGATAGTGAATATTCTGAATTATGGCAGCAATTGCGCTGGGTGCTTGATTTTGAAGCCCGTCGTAATTCTGCGGATAGCAAGGATCAAAAAATACATATTTAACCGCTATTATCATGTCGAAATTCAACAGCTTTAACCTTGCAGACTTATACCAAAAAGCTTTTGGTGTTAAAGGTGTTCGTTTTGCCATAACCACCCCGGAGAAAGAACAAGCTGCTATCCATTATAGCAGCTTGAACGTTCCGGATGTTTTGCAAGCGCCTGTGCAAAGTGTTTTAGGTACCCCGATTTATGAGTTAATCACGCTAAAAGATGGGGACTTGGAATATACCTTCCCGGATTGGCCTTTAATTGATGTAGCCTTTTCGAAAAACATTATCAAAACCCCTTTAAAGGGGTATAATGGAACCGTTAAAGAATTCATCAATATAGATGATTATCAAATTCAAATTCGTGGGATTTTAATTAATTACGTGAATGATGAATATCCGCTTGATTTGCTGGATAAGTTAAAAAGAATCTGCTCCATTAATAAAGAATTACAGGTAACTTCTCCAGTACTCAATCAATTAGATATTCACAATTTAGTGATTACCGATGTACGGTATCCGGAAGTCGAGGGATACAATCACATTCAGCCTTTTGTTATTCAAGCATTAAGCGACGAGCCCATAGAGTTAATCATTCAAGCGGCCCAAATACTTAAAGGCTTATGATAATTACAGTTCAATCAGGGCAAACGCTAATGGATATAGCGGTGCAATATTATGGGAGTGCGAATGGATTAATCGAATTAACACAGGATAACGGGTTAACGCTAAGTGATGAAGTTTTCCCGGGACAATCTTTAACGATTCGTGAAACAATACCGACTAATTCAGTTGGTTTATTTGCTGATTACCTAGCGGAAACTAAAACGGTAATAGTAAGTAATCAAGCAGAAACAAACTTTGAGGTACTGGCCACTAATGATGAGGAAGGTATAAGCGATAACGATAACAACGCAATACATGTTTAATTTAAAAAAGATATACGAACTAATTGCGGGTGCATCTTTGAATGATGCGCACGAATTTCCTGTAAGCGAAGGTAGCGGACCAGGACTAACAAAACGGTACACCATTGGCCAGTTAAAAGCACATCTTTGGGCGTACATTCAAACCCAAATCGGAACCATTACTAAAGGCGATACAGGACCGCAAGGTGCTGCAGGTGTTCAAGGTATTCAGGGCACCAAAGGAGACAAGGGGGACAAAGGCGACAAAGGGGATCAAGGAATAAAAGGCGATTTAGGGCAGCAAGGGGCACAAGGTATTCAAGGTCCCAAAGGGGATAAAGGCGATAAGGGGGATACTGGTGCGCAAGGGGTGCAAGGCGTTGGAGGCTTGCCGGGCGTAAATACTTGGGGCGATATTGACGGCTCTATTGAAAACCAAACGGATTTACAAGGAGCCTTGGATAGTAAGCTAGATAAAGCCGATTATAACGAATATTTTCGGGGTAAATTCCCCTCACTAGCAGCCTTGGAAGCTGTAGAATTTTATCCACCCTTAAAAGCTGGAGATAACGCCCAGGTAGATGAAGGCGATGCCGATTTAGTACGTAACTACAATTGGGATGCCGACAATTTAGTTTGGGTAATTGGTGGATATGGCAGTGCCGCTTCCAACACCGACCAACTTCCTGAAGGAGCTAACAATTTGTATTTTACAACCGCCCGAATGACAGCAGCTGTGAACGAGGCCAAAAAGACATTCGAGAAAGGTATGTATGTGTACGCCAAATTAGAGGTTTTTTTTCCTATGGCTACAGCTGGGCAAATTATTAGTGTTGTTGGAGATGGATTAAATACCATCCGCTTGAAAAAAAACGCATCAGGAACGTACTCAACCGCCTTGCCGATAAACTACAGTGCAGGCGATCGTATTTATGTGTCATACAACTATACCGACGCTATTAATAGCGAAGGGTCAATCATTTTAATCGGAAAAGACAATTAACTATGGCAACTTATAATTGGAAATTAACGTCTGGAGTTGGTATATCCATCTTACCTTACGGTAGCGGAGGAGGATTAACAATAGCCTCAAGTCCGGACAGCGTAAAACCATCTAATGTCGCATATGTTGCAATATGGGGCAATGATGCGACGGGTAATGGAAGTAGACTTTACCCTTATAGATCAATCAGCAGAGCAGGAACAAATTATGGTACTGTGATAGTCGGTACGGGCGTATACCGTGAAGGTAATTTAGGTAACTTAACTATTGTAGCGGATGGAAATGTTCTCCTTGACGGTACTGGTTATTCTTATATTGGCTCGGCTATCACGGCTAAAGGAATCAAATTTAAAAACTTCCAAGCCATGACCTTCAGTTATTGTCTTGCAGACTCGTGTACCTTTTCAGAAATGGGTGGAGATAATGCTGCGCAATCGGCAATGTATTATAACTGTACATTTATTCGAATTAATGGCTTATTGGGTATTCAACGCTCATCAACAGGCGAGACTCAAAACAATACCTATATCCAGTGTTACGATGTCCGAATAGCTGGCTTTGCAACATATTCGCTGTGGAAAAACATTTTTTACCAATCGAATCTTACATTTTCCTCAGCTACTGCTCCTAGTATAAGTTATTCGTTGTTTTATCAATGTAACTATCGTTTTGCAGCCCCAGCATCCACTCCAAGTGTTAAATATCCATCCGTGCCGTCGGGATATTCACAGCTAAACTCATTGTCTGAGTTAATTTCTGCAAGTACTACCGGTTACCCAACTTCAATATTTAATTTCCCGAACTGCTATGTTGGAGATCCTTTGTTTAACAATGCGCCAATAGATGATTATTCATTAGCATTTTTAAGTCCTGCTAAAAACCTATCTTATTTCGGTACATATGTAGGCGCAAACTGCATCTCAACTAAAATCAATGCGGCAGCGACAGAAACTGCCGGGGGTTTTCACTTTGCGTCAAAAGTAAACCTAAATATCGCCAACGACTCTATTACTGTGATCGATCCGTCACTGGAAGCTTCGGTAAACACCAAAGTAATACCTAACCTAACGCAACGCGAACTCCAACGCGCTTTAATGTTTGGTTTCAATGCGGACCGTAACGGAAAATACGTTGACAGTACGGCTGATTTAGCTACAGTAACTATTGCCCCTGGAACAGCTTTAGCTGTAAGTACACCTTACCTTGTGGAAGTGGCAGCCATTACCTACAATGGCATAACCTATCAACCAGGAAGCCGCTTTACAACTTCAACAGTAACGGCATTTACAAGCGCATCGGGAGGAGTATGCCGTGAAATTTTGGAAGCCTCGGGACGAAATACCCTGCTCGCTCGATTCTCCGATGGAGGCGCTGCTGTAGCCGCAGGCGAAGCATTGGTAGTTGGGAATTGGTATTATGTTACGGGTACTGTTACCTATAACTCGGTAGATTATACAAATACTGTTTTTTATGCTGCCGATACAAATACTTTTTCTGGTACGGGCTCCGTAATTGTTGCGATGACGAATAAAACATGGAATCATTTTGAATTTGGGGCGAAGTTCAGCAGTAACAATGTTGGAGATGCGCGTTTAGGCGATATCGTTCGCGGAAATGGTGATCCTGATTATGTGCGTGGGACTGGAAAGGAATTTCCAATTAACGCCCGTTTTATCCAGTTGCGATTCATTTTTCAACCGAATAACTTAAAGCCATAATGTACAGCGTAGTAAGTGGTGAACTTTTAAATGGTGTTTTGTACACGGTCGCTGGAGAACAGTCGGTCGTGTACAATGGCGCTACCTATTCCGCTGGGCAAAGCTTTCGGGCTACATCGGTAAAAACATTTACTTATTCTGGAGCAGGAACGCAGCTGCTGTACGAAGTAACCGAAATAACAGGCTTTGCCTTGGAGCTTGTTCAAGATCCTGCCGATGCGCAATTTGAAGCTGCAGCACCAGTTTTATATGGATTTGCATTAGAATTTGAGTTGAATGATGCTGATAAGGTATTTAATGAAACAACCGAAATTAAAGGTTTCGCCCTTGAGTTAGTTGACTTCCCAATTTTTGTATTTAACATCATTACAAGAAGATTATGATTAACTGGTTATTAAAAACTTTCGAAGATGACAAAGGTGCGCCTGATCATAAGCGAATGACTGGATTTGCTTTTTGCACACTAATCGCCTATATGGTGGTGTGTGATAAAATTGATGGGTTTGTAAAGTTGTACGCGTTTTTGGGCTTAATTGTGGCGGTTTTAGTCCTTTATGGAATTGTCAAATCGCAAGATATAGTGGAGTTTAAAAACGGTAATAAACAACATTTAAACGATAAATAAATTATGCTGAAACCAGTTTGTAATATACTTTTCGAGGTTGGAAGCCGTAAGTTAGAATTTCCATTTGTGACTAGTGTCGAAATTGAAAGAAGCCGTAAAAATTTGACAACTACATGCAAAATAACGTTGCCACGTAAGATCAAGATTCTTAATGGAGATATTAACGAATTTTTTAAGCGTGGCACAAAGGTAACCGTGCAATTGGGTTATGACCCCGAATTACGTACCGAGTTTACAGGTTATGTAGCTCGTGTAAGTGCAAAAATTCCAGTAGAAATATATTGTGAAGATGCAATGTGGTCATTGAAGCAAAATAATTTAACAAAGGCTTTCAAAAACGTAAAGCTTAAAGATTTAGTGAGGTTTATTTATCCTGGGCAGGCGCGTGTTGCTGATTTGCAAATTGGGAGTTTTGTCATTAAAGATCAAAGCACTGCGCAAGTGCTGGAAGCATTAAAAAAATATACGCTTCAAGCCTATTTCGATACTGACGGGGTTTTGGTAGTTGATTTTGCCGGCTCTACCAAGCAATCTATTACCGAGGTACTTTACGACTTTAATCTGAATATCATTGATAATGATTTAGAGTATACCCGTAAAGAGGATGTTCGTATTCGGTGTAAAGGCATTAGTAAGCTACCGACAGGCAAAAAGTTAGAATTTTATTACGGCGATACAGATGGTGACCTGCGAACCTTGAACTATGTTAATCTTCTGCAGAAGGATTTGGAGAAAATTGTAAAAAAAGAATTGGATAAGTTAAAGCAAGACGGGTTTAAAAATGGCTTTACAACCTTTGGAACCCCTTATAGTGAGCCAGGCTATTCTGCTGTATTGAATGACACCGAATATCCTGAGCGAAATGGTTCCTATTTAATTGAAAGCGTTGTTACTTCTATGTCTGCTGAAAGTGGATTTAGGCGTAAAGTAAATTTAGAAAGGAAATTAGCATGAGTGAGCTAAAAAAAGCAGTGCAAAGGCTGTCAAAAAGCAATACCGGATTTGATGCATTTATTGAACTGGCCATTGTAAAGACAGTGAATGAAATGGAAGCGACCTGTGATGTTGTTTTATTTGAGAATGAAGATTTATTGCTTGAAGGGGTTAAACTAAAACCAATTGTTCCTGGTATTGATCTTACTGAAATGGGTACTATTTCCTACCCTGAAATTAATAGCAAGGTTCTTATCGGGCAAATCAATAACGATGAAAATGATTTGTTTGTGGTGATGACCTCTAAAGTAAAAAAAATTACACTGGACGTTGGTAGTTTATTCAAAATGGCTTTGGATATGCAGTCGGGCTCAATGGCTCTGAATTTAGCCAAAGGCTTAATTTTTAACGGAGGCAAAAAGGGTGGTTTGCCAATGGCTTCGCCAATTGTCGATAAAATAAACCAATTGGAAAAAACGGTCAATGATTTGGCCACTGCGTTTAATGATCATACGCATGCAGGTGTAGCGGTTGGAGGAGCCACCACCCCTCCACCAGTAAAAAAGGCAAGCAAAATAAATGCGCTTACTGTGTTAAACGAAATTGAAAATACAGCAATAAAACAATGACCGATTTAATTTTAGATGACAACTTAGATATCGCCATTGAATATGGCGATTTTGTATTAGATGATGCTGAAGAACAACACCAACAGCTCATCTTAATCGCTTCAAAAGGCAGTTTTAGAGCAAGTCCGCTAACTGGGGTTAACATTGGCCGCTATGTAAAAAGACGCTTTACTCAAAAAGATATTGATACGCTAAAGCAGCAAATCAGATTACAATTTCAATACGATGGCTATAGCCAAAGTTTTGTACAAATTAATTCATTTGAGGACATACAAATTAACGCGAATAGATAATGGCACGAACTCCCGAAGAAATTCAACTACAAATAATTGCAGAAAAAGAAAATCACAGCCAATTAACGGCGCTTGATAGTGTTAGTAATACAGCTATTTGGCGCTTATGGGTGTTTATTACTGCTCAAATAATCTATTATTTCGAGGTCCTGCAAGATGTCTTTAAAGCAGAAGTTCAAGCGATCATTGATAATAACCAGTATGGTACGCTTACTTGGTGGTACAACTCAATCAAGGCCTATCAAGATGCCGATTTGCTTTTGTTTATTGACAACGTTTTTAAATATAGTGCGGTTGATTTGGATAAGCGAATCATTAAATATTGCTCTATTACTGATAATGCGGGCAATTTACAGATTAAAGTCGCGAAGCAGGTTAATAACGAGCCGGTTGTATTGACCAGTAATGAACTTGATGGTGTGGTGGATTATGTGAATGATATTCGCCCGGCAGGTACCCGAATTACTGTTAGCAGTTTAGCGGCTGATTTAATTAAGGTTCGATTAAATGTGTATTACAACGCGAATTTGACTTTAGAAATAGTTCAGGCAAATGTTGAGGCCGCAATAACAAATTATTTAGCCAATATACAATTTGATGGGATTTTTTATGTTAACAAACTTATTGATGCTATACAGACTGTTCCTGGTGTAATTAATGATCAGGTTAATGTGTTGGAATTAGCGGCCAAAGGTAGCGGTGATGATTACATTAATTTTAGTTCTAAATGGTTAGCCAAGTCGGGTTATTTTAAAATTGATCCTGATTTTCCATTGGCTACACAAATCACTTACATCACATAGCTATGAATTTCAACATCGATTTTAATAAACTAATTACGTGGTTAGTGCCACACTTTTTAGTAAAGCCAAACCATTTAGCGTGGTTAAAAACCTTGTTGTTTCCTGTGGTTTGGCTATACAGCGAGTTTTTAGCTTATCGGGCAGAAAAACTATACGATGCAACAATTAATAGTCAGGTTAACCGGTTAACACATGCGCTAAGAAAAAGGTTCAATAATCAATCTATATATATTATTCACTTAAGTGATTATACAGATCAAGCGTTCATTTTTTTGGAAATAGAGGGTGCAACGTTGGAGTACGATTATTTAGCAATGGAAGGTCATACGCCTTTGGATTATGACTTTTTACAAGCGGAATACGATAATGAGGTTGACTTTATTGTGCGTATACCGATTGGTATGGCAGCCTTAAGTGAGGAAGTAAAGGCTTTTGTAAACCTTTATAAATTCTCTAGTAAACGATTTAAAATAGAAACGTTCTAATGAAAACATTAAGAAACTTACAGGGTGGATATCCCCGCCAACAAGATTATTTGTTAACTCTACAAGACGAGTTAAATATCATGGCTAATAGCCTATTTGCAAAACTAAACCATGATATGGTTTTAAGAGGTTGTGAAGTTGTAAATAATGGCAACGGCACGATTAATATTGCGCCAGGTATTGTGTATGTGTCAGGCGAAGTGATGCGCTTTGATGGCGCTTCAAATATTACAGCAGACGGCACAAAGGTCTTAGAAAAAGGT
Organism: Pedobacter paludisoli; assembly: GCF_052344095.1. Classification (GTDB taxonomy): domain Bacteria; phylum Bacteroidota; class Bacteroidia; order Sphingobacteriales; family Sphingobacteriaceae; genus Pedobacter. The sequence goes on from NZ_CP179926.1 coordinate 3,172,855, forward strand.
GTGCCGACTACAAGCGATCCTAAACTATTTGCAGATGGCCAAAGTAAAAATGTTTATACCGAAACTAAAGCAGTCATAGGTAATTACGCCTCTATCGCGCAAATAAAAGTATTACCCAACTTGTATACACTTGCCTCGTATATCGAAGATGTAGCGGCAAGTTATGCGGTTAAAGGAGAAATAAAAGACATCTACGATTTTGATGGTACTTTCCTTAATAATTTTGATGAAAGTGGTTTAGGGATTACCGCACGCTACTCGAATTGGGCATTGTTTAATGGGAACAACGGAACGCCAAACGGACAAGGCCGAATGCGATTAACCGTTGGAACCGTTACTAATCCGTTAACAGGTTTGCAGACGGCTTTTGCACACGGGGCAGCTGGAGGGGAAACGGTTCATAAATTAACGGTTGCTGAAATGCCAAAACATAGCCACCCATACATCAAACCAAAAGGAGAAGGAAGCGCAACGGGTAACGCTAATTCACACCCAGATGGGCCTTTGCAAACATCAAATACAGGGGAAGTTGGAGGGGATGAAGCTCACAATAATATGCCTCCATACATAGCGGTTTATACGATTATAAAAATCGCTTAAAAACGCCCCCGGCTTTTTCTTAGTCTCTCACAACGTAAAAAAAAAATGCACCAGCATCATGCCGAGGGCTTAGGCCTTCAATTTGATAATGGTGCATTTTACATTGTGAGATGCGCAAAACTAAGAAAATATGAATAAATACCACGATATTTTAAATAAAATCCTTTCGAAAGGAAAGGTACAAAGCAATAAAAAAGGGAATTTAACCTATTTGGTTAACCAAAAATTAAATCTATCTAAAGGGGATTTACTGGATATATTTGAAGACCACGGGGTGGCGCGTAAAAAGTTAAAAGATGAACTCACCCTATTTACTTCGGGCGAGCGATTAACAGAACGATACCGAGAAAAGGGAATTTCGTGGTGGGACTACTGCGGTCCTATATTGGTTAATACCTACCCAACCTATTTCGAACAGCTCCCAAAACTCATCGATAAGATTAACGCAGAAAAACGAACCAGTAAAAATTACGTATTGTTTTTAGGGGCTAATAGCGTGGAAAGTAATCAATTGCCTTGCCTGTCGTTAATACAGTTTCAAATTAACGGCGGCAAGCTGATTTTAAGCGCCTACCAACGAAGTTCAGACGCAAGTCTAGGCTTACCCTCGGATTTGTATCATTTGTATCTTATAAGCAAGCAAATTAAGCTGCCGCTTAAATCAATCACTTTGTTTCTGGGTAACGTACATATCTACGATAATAACCTAGCAGCAACCGCCGATCTATTAAATAACAAAACAGCAAAATTTAACCTAAACGTATAAATGAAGAATTACACTAGTGCGCCTTTACCATTTATGGGGCAAAAGAGAAGATTTTTGAAAGAATTAGCTATTATTTTAAAAGAATACCCCGATGATGCTATCTATATTGATTTGTTTGGTGGTTCGGGCTTGTTAAGCCATTATGTAAAGTCTAAAAAACCCCGTGCTAAGGTTGTTTATAATGATTTTGATGATTATGTAAAGCGCTTAGCTAATGTAGAATCTACCAATAAGCTATTGCGTAAAATAAGAGTATTGGCTGAAGGACAGCCCCGTGATAAGCGTATTACAGGCCAGTTGCGAGAAATGATTCTAAAAGAAATAGAAGAAGCGAATAGAGAAGGGTATGTTGATTATGTGACGCTATCCTCGTCACTATGCTTTAGTATGAATTACGTTAATAGCTTTGATGAGTTGAAGTCTACAACATTGTATAATGTAGTGAAGCAGAGTGATTACGACGCTACGGGTTACCTAAATGGCGTTGAAAGGGTTAAGCTAGATTATAAAGACTTATTTAATCGATATAAAGACAATAGCAATGTAGTTTTTTTGGTGGATCCACCTTATTTAAGTACGACATCGAAAACATATTCATCAGATGGGTACTGGAAACTTTCGGATTATTTAGATGTTTTACAGGTGTTAAAAAAACATCCTTACATGTACTTTACAAGCAATAAATCAAGTATTGTAGAGTTGTGTGAGTGGATGGGGGGATAAAGTGCCAGATGCGAACCCGTTTAAAGACGCAATGAGTAAAACCGTGAATGTAAACATGAATTACAATAGCTCCTACACTGATATTATGCTGTATAAAGCTAATTATGTGATAAAATAACCTATTTAAAGACCGATTAAACGCCATTTAATCGGTCTTTATTTTTTGTTGTGTGTAGCCCAAAATTGTACAAATCGTTTTATTTTTGTGTACAAATCGATTTTTCGATTATATATTGATATACATAAACTTAAGCATAAATATTTTCCTTTAATCATTTTTATAAAAATTGCCATCCCTTGAGAAAAAATATTTTTCTACCTTAATGCAACGTTTAATAATCAAGCGTGTCTTATAAGCAGAACAATCAAAATTTTGGAAGCCGTTTACGTAGATAAAAACCTTACGCTAGTAAAGGAATGCATGCAGGGTAGCAGAGCTGCACAGTTTGAACTGTATAAGCTTTATGCGAAGGCCATGTATAATGTTGCTATGCGCATACTAAACTACGAAGAGGAAGCAGAAGATGTTTTACAAGAAGCGTTTCTGGATGCCTTTACCAGAATTGTTGATTTTAGACAGGAAACTACTTTCGGCTTATGGCTTAAACAAATTGTAATCAACAAATCGATTAACTATTTGCGCAAGCGAAAATTTGAATTTGTTGGAACGGATGAAGTTTCTGAGGTTCCTGATGAAGCGAATTATGATGAACATGAAATTAAACTTCAGGCAGAAGAGATAAGGCTAGCGATAAAACAATTACCCGACGGCTATCGAGTTGTACTTAGCCTGTATTTACTGGAAGGTTATGACCATGAGGAGATTTCACACATTCTAAAAATTAGTGAAAACACAAGTAGAACGCAATACATGCGTGCAAAGAAAAAATTAAAAAGCATTTTAGAACAGAAAGGGATGAGCGATGAATAACAGTTTAGAGACATTTGTTAAGGATAACAGAAAAGCTTTTGATGTACTTGAGGCACCCACGGGGCTTTGGGATAAAATTGAAAAAGAATTAAACACGCAGAAAAAAAAGAAAAAATCATCGCATGTTTATTTATGGATGAGCAGTGCCGCAGCAGTTATCTTGGTTTTTGGATTACTATGGGTGTACAACGGAACCAAATCAATTAAAACCTTGGATATTGTAGACGTGGACAGCACCTACGCTAAAAAAGAAGTGCATTATGCCGGGTTAATTACGGAGAAGAGAGATAGTTTAGAATTTTTTGCCGCAGCCAACCCTGAATTATATAAAAAGTTTACAAGCGATTTAAGAAAGATTGATGCTGAATATGAACGCTTAAAAACAGAATTACCGATTTCGCCAAACCAACTTCTAGTGGTTAAAGCCATGATCAAAAATAGAGAAGCGCAATTACAGTTATTAAAACAACAACTGATTATTATTAACCAAGTAGACGATTATAAAAAGGTTAATCAAATATAAAAAGCGTTAAAAATTTACAAAAAAACTTTGCCCGCCAGCAGGTAAGAAATTACAATTTCAGAAAAATAACATGAAAAAGATTCATCTCTTAATATGTACACTATTGTTTGCATTACCAAAAGTAAAGGCTCAGGAACTGCCTGCTTACTCCAATAGCAACACTTATGTGTCAGTAACTAGCAACCATTCAACCAAGGTAAACACCATCATTTCGGTCAACAGTGACGATAACATTTCACAAAACGGGGTTGGTGAACGCGTTAAAACATTTAGCAAATCATTTGCAGTGGATAAAAATGATAAGTTAGCCATTAACAATCAATTTGGAGCTATTAACATTAAAACATGGGATAATAAAGAAGTTAAAGTTACTGCCGAAATCAAAGCATACAGCAATTCTGACAGCGACGCTCAAAAATTATTAGACGGAGTAAACATTGTAGCCAATAAAGTAGGTGATATGGTAAACGTATCAACCGATATCACCAACAATACCCGAAACAGGGGTGGAAACTCGGGTAGAAGAGAAGTTAAAACCGTTTATACTATTTACATGCCTATTTCTAACCCGTTAAATGTTGTTCAGGAATACGGAAATGTTGTTATGAGCGATTTTTATGGGCCCACTAGCTTTAAAATAGAATATGGCAATTTAACCGCAGGAACGCTGCATAATGCCAACAATTACATTAGTGTAGAATATGGTAAAACCCACATACAAGAAATAAATGGTGGGGTAGTAAGGCATGAATATGGTGGAGGTGTTACGATTGGCTCTGCTGGAATTATCCAAGTAAACGCAGAATATGTGCCCGTGAACATCAATACTATTCGTAAATCTGCTAATATTAAAATTGAATACGGTGGAGGCTTAACCATTGGCTACATTGGCGAAAATCTTCTTTTGAGTGCAGAATATGCCAGTGTAAATATAAATACTGTTAAAGGTAATACCGTTATTAATCAAAGTTACAACGGGTTAACCATTGGGAATGTGGGCAAATTAACGCTAAAAACAGAATACACTACGGTAAATTTAGGCACGCTAAATGGAGATGCCACCATAAACATGAGTTATAACGCATTAAAAGTTGGTGAAATTAGCACGGCATGTCGCAACTTTACTTTCAATGGAGAATATACCTCGGTAAATATGGGCTTTAATCAAAATTACCATGCGAATTTTAACGTGTCAACCAGCTATTCGGGTTTCAAATATGGTACAAATGTGTCATTATTGAATTCAAGTAAAGCTGACGAAAACAGAAAGTTCAACGGAAAAATTGGTTCGGGTGGATCTGCGAATGTATCCCTCACAACTGAATATGGTTCTATAACATTTAAATAATTTCAAAACCAAACAAAGTAGTCCCGTTGAATGACTTTAGCGGGGCTTTTTTTGGACTTTACTTTTTTCTAGAATAAGAAGAGGCTTTTCCTAAAAACATTCTACTTCCCAGAAGCGAACAAATTCCTCTGCGGGTTCTAACCGAACGACCCCCTCTTTTTGTGTGATTTCTTTAGTATGATTTACACTGTCGGCAACCCCGCACCAAGGTTCTAAACAAACAAAAGGTGCATCGGGCGCAGCCCAAATTCCAAAGAATGGAAAATCATCAAAATGAAAATGCAAACCAACATCGTTTTTAACGTTTAGCAAGCTTACACAATTGCTTTGTAGATTCTTTAACACCAATGCATCGTTTACAAATAATGCATGGTCAAGCTTTAATTTATGTCCATTTAATGGGATAGTAGTCGTGCTATTGGCCAGCAAGCCCTGTTCCAATTGCCAACATACTAATTTTTCATCATCGTTAAATGTTAGATAGTAATCTTCGTATCGGGTAGCTGGTGTATTGGGCACTGCAAAAGCAGGGTGCGCTCCTAGAGAAAACAACAACTCGTCGCTACCGGTATTTAGCACTTCATAGGTCACATTCAGCTTTCTATCAATCAGGGTATACTTTACTGCCAGGGTAAAATAAAAAGGATACTTCTGGAGGATTTCATCGCTCTGCGATAGTGTAAAAACAGCTTCTGTTGCGCTAATTTGTTTTGAATCGAAAAGGTAATCGCGTGCAAAACCATGTCTGGGCAAAGCATATTCTTTACCGCGATAACGATACGTATCGTCTTTTAAACTCCCTACAATAGGAAACAGTATTGGACTGCGTTTTGCCCAATAGGTAGCATCTCCGCTCCATAAATATTCTACGTTTGTTTCAGTACTAAATAAGCTTTGAAGTTCGGCTCCTTTTTCTGTAATTTTTGCTTGGATGTATGCGTTTTCGAGTGTAATCATGTAAATCTAAAAGTACTAAATAAGATTGTGTCAAAAAACAAATTTTGATAATTTTTAATCCTCATTCACACAATAAAAAGAAAAAAAACAGAACTAAATCTAAAGTGATTTAATTCTGTTTTAAAAAGATGGGCACATCAATTAGGCATTTTCTTCCCAAATACATGCAATATTAATAATTGTTTGAACCGCTTTTTCCATATCTTGTACACTTACCCATTCTTGCTTGCTATGGAAGGCGTGTTCGCCAGCAAAAATGTTCGGACATGGCAGCCCCATATACGATAAACGAGATCCATCTGTACCGCCACGAATGCTTTGTTGTTTGGCAACTACACCTGCTCTTTCAATTGCTTCAATACCGTACTGAACAATTTTAGGATGTTGATCCAATATCTTTTTCATGTTTCGGTATTGTGCTTTTATCTCGAGATTGAACGTTGAATTTGGATAGTTTATCATCACCTTTTCAACCGTTGATTGTAGAAAAGCTCCATGTTCTTCTAATTTTTCATCGGTAAAATCGCGAATAATGAATTGTGCCTCTGCCTGCTCTACTTGCCCTTTTATCGCAACGGGGTGAATAAACCCTTCTTTATGTTGAGTAGTTTCGGGTGTTAAATTGTCTTTTGGCAAGGCATCTATTACTTCAGCTAAAATTTTAATAGCACTTTCCATTTTCCCTTTTGCAAAACCCGGATGCGCACTTACGCCGTCTATAATTAGCTTTGCTCCATCAGCAGAAAAGGTTTCATCTTCAATAGACCCTAAGGTTTCGCCATCAATGGTGTAGCCAAAGTCGGCTCCAACCTTTTCCAAGTTAACCTTATCCACACCGCGTCCAATTTCTTCATCAGGTGTAAATAATATCTTAATGCTACCATGTTTCACATCCGGATTAAGCATAAAAAATTTTGCCGCTTCCATTATTTCTGCAACGCCGGCTTTATTATCTGCTCCCAATAAGGTTTTACCGCTGGCGGTAATTATATCGTTTCCTAGTTGGAATTGTAAATCTTTATGTTCAGCCATTTTCAAAACAACGGTTTCATCGTCTGGCAAAACCAAATCTTGGCCTTGATAATTGAAATGAATAATGGGTTTCACATCTTGACCACTACAATCGGGAGAAGTATCCATGTGCGAGCAAAAACAAATTACCGGAACTGCTTTGCTGGTCGTACTTTCGATGGTTGCATACACATAACCATTTTCATCCATGTGTGCATCTGAAATCCCCAACGCTAAAAGCTCATCAACTAACACCTTAGCTAAATTCTTTTGCTTTTCTGTAGAAGGACAAGTGGGCGAATAAGGATCCGATTGCGTGTCGATTTTCGCGTATTTGATAAATCTCTCTGCTAAAGATTTGTCGGAATTCATATACATTTTCATAATTCAAAGGTAAAAGTTATAGATTATCAATAATCATCTTATTTTTGTAAAAATGTCTAGTTGTCTAACTGTTACAAATTAATTACTGTTGAAAATCGTCCCTCTTACAATCGCGTGTATGCTGATTGGCATGTACGCTTATGCGCAATCCAATTACTTTAAAACATCCTACGCTTTAGGCATTGGTCCAAATTATTCTTTTACAGATGTAGAAAATGGTGGGATTGGTTATTCTTTAAATGGAAATTTCGATTTACATTTTACTCCTTTTATTTCATTTGGAATTGAAGCCCAACACGGTATTGTTCGTGGCGGAAATATCTTAACCGATAGATGGAGCCGAGAATTTACCAACAATTACACCTCCTTTGCGGCTAAAGCCCGATTTTCATTGGGAGAGTTTGTGAATTACGACCGAAGCGATTTACTTTATAACCTGAAAGGGTTGTATGTAGGCGGCGGACTGGGCTTCATTAACAACAACATTACAAAAGTGGTTCGTTACCGACCAAATACGGTTACACCTGAAATGCCCTTGGGATATAAATTTCCGGGAGAAGACAAAACATTAAACACCTGGATACCCATTGATTTTGGATTGAATTACTTTATTGAAGATTCTTGGGGATATATCCGCTATGGTATCGACGCGCGATACACTACCAGCTTTTGTGTTGGAGAAGGACTCGACGGTTATCATGATTCGTCAGCTATTTTCAAAAATGATGCGATTGATCAGTTTCACGCTTTTTCTATTACATTTCATTATTGGTTCGGAAAAATTTCTGTTTATCGCAAATCGCTTTAATACACTCATTTTTATTGCTAAATTGTTCGATGAAAAGAATTTTAGCCCTTCTTTTGCTCTTTTTAAGCAGCTACGTTAGGGCGCAGCTAACCGCTTATGAACGTAGTAATAAAACCGAAACAACCACTTATAATGAGGCTATTTCATTTTATGACACCTTAGCAAAAAACTATCCGCAAAGTAAACTATTACACTATGGCGACACCGATTTTGGTAAACCTTTGCACGTATTTGTACTTTCAAAAGATCAGATTTTTGACCCCGCTGCTATAAAAAAAGCAAATAAGCGCGTGTTGTTAATCAACAACGGGATTCATCCTGGTGAACCAGAAGGAATTGATGCCTCGATGATGCTGGCTCGTGATTTACTAAAAGAAAATGCCATGCCAAGCGATGTGGTAATTTGTATAATTCCTATTTATAACATCGACGGAAGTTTTAATCGCTCAGCCACTTCAAGAGCCAATCAAAATGGACCTGCTACGTACGGGTTTAGAGGAAACAGTAAAAACCTCGATTTAAATCGCGATTTTATCAAAACAGACTCCAAAAATTCGGCGGCTTTTCAGTTAATTTTTAATACCTGGCAACCCGATATTTTTGTGGATACACATACCAGCAATGGGGCCGATTACCAATACGTGATGACCTTGATTCCGACTCAAAAGGATAAATTAAACAGCATTTTATCGGCCTATTTAACCCAAACGTTGGTTCCTGACTTATACAAAGCGATGGAGGCAAAAGGATATCCCATGATTCCATATGTCAATTCCATCAATGAAACACCAGATGAAGGAATTGCCGGATTCATTGAATCTCCGCGTTACTCAACCGGTTATGCCGCACTGCACAATGTAATTGGATTTATGCCCGAAACCCATATGCTTAAATCTTTTTCTTTACGAGTAGATGCAACCTACAAACTGCTAAAAGAATATGTATCAATTGTCCATCGCGATGCCAAAATAATTGGCGAAAACAAAAAGAAAGCCGACTTAGCAGTTGTGCAACAGCAAACTTTTCCTTTGGATTGGAAATTGAATAGAAAGAGCGCAAATATACTTTCATTTAAAGGTTTTGAAGCGGGTAATAAACCTAGTGAAGTAAGCGGCGCCAATCGATTGTACTACGACCGCACTCGTCCTTATACCAAAGAGATTAAAGAATGGAATTCGTATGAACCTGGCATTAGCGTTAACAAACCAATTGCGTACATCATTCCAAAAGCTTGGGATAAAGTTATCAACCTTTTAAAATTGAATCATGTAAAGCTCTTGCAACTAAAAACTGACGCGAAAATTTTTGTCGAAAGTTATTATATTGATGATTTTAAAACTGCTACAAAACCCTATGAAGGTCATTATTTACATTCAGCAGTAAAGGTTAGACCCATTTCTCAGCAAATTGATTTTTATGAGGGAGATTATGTCGTATACGTAAACCAAGCCCAAAACCGGTACATTGTAGAAACACTTGAACCACAAGCAACCGACTCCTTTTTCAATTGGAATTTCTTTGATTCTATTTTAGATATGAAGGAGCATTATTCGGCGTATATTTTCGAAGATACTGCTGCAAAACTACTCCAAGACAATCCATCGTTGAAAGCCATGTTGGATAAGAAAAAAGCCGAAGACCCAGATTTTGCAAAAAATGGTGCCGCTCAACTTGATTTTGTGTATAAAAATTCTGAATATTACGAAAAAACGCATAATCGCTACCCTGTTGCTCGCTTGGTGTCCGCGGTAAAAATAAATTTAAAATAAGCTTAATGGAATACCTTCAAACAACACCCGTTGCATCAATCATTTTCATATTTACCCTAGTTACGAGTTTATACGCGTTTAACGATACAAGTTTGTATGGAAAATTTATGCTCCATCCCTACAGTGTGTACCGTAGAAAAAATGTATACCAATTGCTAACTAGCGGATTAATCCATGCCGATTGGATGCATTTATTTTTTAACCTGTTTACATTTTATGCCTTCGCCTTTGCTTTAGAAAGCAGAATGGGTAGCTGGCAGTTTGGGTTATTGTATGTAGTGAGTCTCGTAGTAAGCGACTTACCTACCGTAATTAAGCAAAAAGATAATTTTCATTACAACAGTTTGGGCGCATCGGGTGCCATTAGTGCGGTATTGTTTAGCTATATCTTGTTTGATCCCCTAAGTAAAATCTACATCATGTTTATTCCTTTTGGGATTTATGCAATCGTTTTTGGTGTATTGTACTTGGTATATTGCTTTTATGCTTCGCGCAATTCCCGAGACCACATTAATCACGATGCACACCTTTTTGGCGCATTAGCTGGACTCATCCTAACCATTATTTTAGTGCCAGGGATTATTCATAACTTTTTAGAAATTCTTCAACAAAAATTCTTCAGCTAAAAGGTTTCTTAGCCTGCATTTGGTAAAGAAGGTTCTTCAAAGAAGCTCATAGGTTGTTCCGGATTTTTCAAAATCTCAAACAAAACATAACCCCATGGTTTCCAAAAATTTTCCAACACTTGCGCATAGGTTTTATGCTGCCAAACATCAAACAGCGGTTTACTCATGTTTCCACGTAAAGGCATGGCCTCTATATATGTTATACCTTCAACGGGCATAAACGTATATTCAGGTAGGCGGTTAAACAAATATGCAGAGTAATAAAAGCGTGCACTTAATTCTTCAAATTGCTGAGCGCTTAAAGCTTTTTGCGCTACATGGTTAATGATATCTTGATGATAGCGTTTGTTGGTACCATTGTCTTGTAAACACGCAACAATTCCAAAATCTTTCATTTTTAGTGAGAAGGTTAAGGTATTAATTTCGTCGCGAAAACTGAATGGTGTTTCGTTGTCTTCTAGCTTTACTACTGTGATAGACCAAGGCGTAAAATCTTCGAACACAATGCCGGTGTATAAATTTTGCAACATGAAATTCAGATTGGCAAATTTCATCATCAACGATTGCGACATGTTTAATCCATCCGCAGTCATTTCTTTGCGTAAGGCGGCATTCATTTCAGCGTAGATAAAGCCGTAAAGGAATTTACCAATCCAATTAAATAAATCTATTTCGGATAATGTGGCCAAGCCTTCATATCCCTGTTTAAATGCTTTTTCTACTTTCGCTTCGAGTGGTTGTAAAAACTGCTCATTAATTTCACTGTTTACTGGAATAACCAAGCTATTGTACGACCGAATGCTTTGGTCTAAAAACTGAATTTGTTCTTCTCCGCTTAAACCGGCTTGTTCAAGAAGCCATTTTGGCAATAATGGCACCTGAACCACTGGCGATTGAATGGTTGAACCGCTTAAAAAGCAGCTTTTATATAAGAAATCGAATTTTTTAAACGGATTGTATAGGCCTGTATTCATTGCCCCAAAATTAGGGATTATATTTGGCTCGGCTTTACTGTAGCCATTTATTTAACGATGAGATTACGAAAAATGCTTCGTTTAAGGAATAGGAAAAACGTAACTACCAGTACTAACCGAACCAAGCTAAACCGGATAGAGCCAAATAGCCCACAGCCCGATTTTTCAGCGGGCGAGGACTATGGGCGATAGCCGGACTGCCGTTCATTGTTTTGCACATTTGCTTTTCAAAAGATTTTGTTGTTAAATTCAATTTGATGACTAGATTTGCTGTTCCTAAATACCCTTTTTTGAGATGAAAGTAAGCAGCAAGCCTTTTGAATTGGAATTGAAACATCCGTTTTCGATTGCGAAATTTACGCGTACCAGCACCCCTTTAATGCTGCTGCAAATGCAATACGAAGGCGTAACGGGGTATGGAGAGGCCTCTATGGTTCCTTACATGGGCGAAAGTTACGAAAGCGCCAACCGATTTCTGCAACAGGTTGATTGGAATCGCATCTCTTTTCCGTTTAATTTTGCTGAAATTATTGCGTATTTGGATAGCATTGCGCCTGGTCAGCCAGCTATTAAAGCGGCTATTGATATTGCCTTAAATGATATTCAAGGGAAACTATTAAATAAACCTTGTTACGAAATATACGGTGCTGCCCCCGAAAAAATGCCTGTTACTTCGTATACGATTGGTATTGATACACCTGAAGTTATACGCGAAAAGCTGAAGGATGCGGAAGCATTTAAGGTAATAAAGGTTAAGTTAGGTAGAGATAACGACAAAGAAATAATTGAAACCATTCGCAGTATGACGGATGTTCCGCTTTATGTAGATGCCAATCAGGGTTGGGATGACAGAATTAAAGCGATTGATTTAATTTATTGGTTGCACGACCAGGGTGTGCTTTTGATTGAGCAGCCGATGGATAAAACGAATTTTGAGGGCAATGCCTGGCTAACGGAAAGAAGTCCGATTCCTTTATTGGCGGATGAGGCGGTGCAACGCTTAACCGATATGGATACGTTGAAAGGGGTTTACCACGGCATTAACGTTAAATTAATGAAAAGCTGTGGCATGTATGAGGGGCATCAAATGATTTTGAAGGCACGCTCTTTTGGAATGAAAGTACTGATTGGCTGCATGAGCGAAACGAGTTGTGCTACTTTGGCAGCTGCAGCCTTAGCTCCATTGTGTAACTGGGCCGATTTAGATGGACCTTGGTTAACAAAAAACAATCCTTACACCAATCCTGCTTTTGAACAGGGTAGATATCAATTAAAGAATTTACCTGGCTTGGGTTTGGAGGGTATTAATCCTGATCTTTTTCTTTGAAAGATTTACGCACCTCTTTCATTAACTGAAATTTAAAATACGCAAATGCACATGTGGTGCCTACTAAAAAGGCCGCAGGAATGTAATGATTGTTGTTATAACACCATACTAAGCCAACAATAGATAGAATGATGGCTAATGTATAAAAAAAATTTAGTGCGAATTTTTTCCCCATGTGTAAAGGGTTTATGTGAAAGTACGAGGGTTTACAAAATGGAAACCCTTGTACTTAATTATTTTAAAATTAATAAACTGGCATACTCGGGTCAAAAGCTTCTTGCCAAGCTAGTATACCGCCCTTTAAATTATATAAATTCTCGAAACCGTATTGTTGTTCTAATTGCATAACAGCTGCAGCGCTTCTTTTGCCACTGCGGCATTGTACAATTACAGGTTTATCTTTTGCTATTTTGTCTGCTTCAATTAAAATTCCGCCTAATGGAATGTTCTCACCTTGTAAGTTCGAAACTTCATATTCAAATGTTTCACGAACATCAATAAGTTGAAAATCTTCTTGGTTATCGATTTTCTCTTTTAATTCTTGTACCGATATTTCTTTCATCATTACATGTATTTACCGCAAACTTATATAAAAACCCTTTCATTTAACTCATGATTAAAAAAAATAAATAAAAGATTGCAATAATCTGTAACATATAGAGTTGTCAGGCGTTTAAGTATAAATATACATAATGGATAAACTGAATCGTTTTTTTTGGTTTTGCTCCGGTGCGCATATTCCTACACTAGAGAAGCATCCTTCTGAACAAAATAAATATACCGGCATTGGCGCAACCATCTTTTTTACAGGCATTTTCGCAGCCCTTTCTGGAGGCTACGCGATGTATTTTGTTTTTAAAGGGGCCGATTTAGCTCTAATCTTTGCTCTCGTATTTGGCTTCTTATGGGGTGCGGCCATTTTTAACATGGATCGTTACATTGTTTCGAGTATTAATAAAAGCGCCAGCACCAATAAACAACTTTTACAAGCCACTCCGCGTATTTTGTTGGCGATAATGATTGGGATAGTTATTTCGAGGCCTCTAGAATTGAAGATTTTTGATAAAGAAATTAAAGAACGTTTAAAAGTGAGCTATTTAAACGGACAACGGGCTAAAATTGATACTTTAAACAAAGCTTTCGAGAATAAATATCAAGTAGAGTTTGGTCGTTTAAATGCGCAAAAAGCTACACGCGATTCTATGGAGAGCGGCATTAAAGCCGATAGGCAAAAACTTAATTTCGAGATTTTTGGAAATAAAACCAAGGAAACTTCGGGTGTGATGGGGTATGGTCCATACGCTAAACGGAAGGAAGCCGAAATTAAACAACGTACTGCCGAGTTGGATAGCTTAAAAGCATCCATCGCTAAAAGTGAAGGTTTTATTGATAAACGGAAAGAGTTTGATGGTCTATTTACCGAAAAGTTGTTCACCAATAAACAATTAGATAGCTTGGCCAACGTGGCTGGCTTTGCCGATAGAAACTGGGCATTAGGTCAGCTAAAGTTTAATGCCGATGGCAGTTACGATAACAATACCGCCTTGGCCGTAACATTTATTGGTTTATTATTCATCTTTTTTGAATGTCTACCGGTTTTTGTAAAACTGATGAGCAATCGAGGTCCATACGATTTCGCAACAACGGATGCGGAGGAGGTAGCTATCTATCTTTCTAAAAAAGACAAAGACTTTCATTTTGAAGTTGCAGATAACATTCATGCTACCAGAGTAGAAGCCGAATCGACCAAGCGCAAAGAAATTATTAAAGGCAAGGCGTACCGCGATTTAGAAAAATACGATTGGGACGCTTAAGTGAATAGGGGATTAAAATCTTTTAGTCTAATTTCGATAGTCATTGTTTACTCAAGCCCTATTCGGGTGATTTTTCTTTAGAGATTGCTTTTCCGAATGCTCCTATCGGGTGGACACATCTTTGCGGTTTGTATTTGAACAAATAGGTAAGTAATTGAGGATTTAATCAAATAAACAATTTCTTCATCGCCTAAGCGGCGGCGGCCTCCTTCTTTTTTCTTAGCAAAAAAGAAACAAACCCGAAAGCAATGCAATTGCTGAGCGCATGAACACCGATAAAAACAATAAGAAAAGGTGAATAAACCGAAGGACGCTCGTCAATCCCGAGCAGCGGATAAAAACCAAAAACGGTTACAGAAACATTCGAATTAGAAGCGTCGAGCCTTGTTCAATTCAGTTTTGTGGGTGAAGTTAAATCTGGTTACATAAAATACATTCCTACAAAACCTAGCGAGACCGTTTTTGTTTTGAGAATTGGGCTTGAGCGAAAAGCGGCCTAGCTGGATTGACAAAGGCTTTTGTTTCTTTTGGTCTTCAAATGAAATTGCCTTGCCGGCAACGAGGCAGGAAAGCCTAGTGCTAGCGGGAAATGTTTTTTTGAACCGAATAGAGAGAGGTTCACACGATAGGTGCATTCAGAGACCCTTTCCGAAAATCGGAAGCAATCTCAGCAAATTAATTCTCGAAAAGCTCCATTATTAAAGAAACTCATGCTTTTAATAGCAACAATTGTAAAATTAACATCTAAACTGGACAATTTCTCTCAACATTTTACATAAAAACGGTAATTTAACACTTCCAAATTCTTTTTTTATGAAAAAATTTATTGGCGCATCTGTACTCAGTTTGCTATGCATCTGTACCTATGCCCAAAACGAAATCCGATATGCAGTTTCTTTCCCTAATGTGGTACATCACGAAGCGGAAATTAGTATGTTAATTCCCAATGTTCCAGCGGGTAAATTAACCCTGCGAATGAGTCGCTCGTCACCAGGCCGATATGCTACGCACGAGTTTGGAAAAAACGTGTACAACCTAAAAGCTTTTGATGATGCTGGGAAATTGTTAACCTTAAATCAACCCGAAGGCGATGTGTATGAAATTCCGAATCACGGAAAAAATGTAAAAATTACCTACACCTTATTTGGCAACTGGATTGACGGAACCTATGCCGGTTTTGATGAAACCCATGCCCACATGAATATGCCGGCTACTTTTGCTTTCCCGTTGGGGATGGATGACCGCCCACGCTTACTTTCCTTTTCGGGTATTGATCAATTGAATTGGAAAGTTGCCACACAGCTGAAACCAACTGAAAAGGGTCTTTATTACGCGCCGAATTTGCAATATTTTATGGATAGCCCTACCGAATTGGCCAATTACAAAACTGCCAGTTGGGAAGTGAAAAATACCGATGGGAAAATTCAAACCATCCATTTAATGGCGCATTCGAACGATAGTCAAAAAGCGATTGATAGTTACACAGAAAAATTGAAACGGATGGTTGATGAACATTTTGCTGTTTGGGGCGAATTTCCGACCTACGATTACGGCAATTACTATTTCCTAGAGGATGTATATCCAGAAAATGCAGGAGATGGTATGGAGCACCGAAATTCGACCTCAATTGTGCAACGCACACCAAAAATTGAAGGATACGAAACAAATTTATTAGGCACTTTTTCGCATGAATTTTTTCACAGTTGGAATGTTGAGCGTTTACGCCCAAAAACCCTTGAACCTTTTAAATTTGAGCATGCGAACATGAGCAACGAGCTTTGGTTAGCCGAAGGTTTTACCCAATATTACGGAAACTTACTTTTAACACGTGCGGGATTAAAAACCGTTGACAACGCGACACAGACCTTTAACGGAATTGTAAATACCGTGCTAAACTCGCCAGGAGCAAGAAATTTCTCTCCAATCCAAGCCAGTAGATATGCCGTTTTTGCCGATGCAGGCGTATCCATCGACCAAAGCAATGGACTGAATATTTTTACGTCGTACTACACCTATGGCGCATCGGTTGCCCTTGCTTTGGATTTACGTTTACGCAGCGAATTTAAGCTTACGCTTGACGATTACATGCGTGCTTTGTGGAAAAATTACGGTAAGCCTGAAATCCCCTACACTGTTTCCGATTTAGAAAAAATTTTGGGAATCGTTACTAAAAATCCTGCTTTTGCTAGCGATTTCTTTAAAAAATACGTGTATGGAACAGAGAAAAACGATTATGCCAAGCTGTTATTAAATGCTGGCTTGGTGTTACGCAAAGCGAACCCAGGGAAAGCTTTTGCTGGCTTTGGTCGAATTAATTACGACAAAGAAAAGGCCATTATGGGTCAAACTTTACAAGGTACGCCGGCCTACAATGCAGGTTTAGACGTAAATGCCGTTCTTTTAACCGTTGATGGCGAGGAAATTAAAAACCCGGCAATTTTAGAGCGCATTACCGCAGCGCATAAGCCTGGCGATATTAGTGCAATTACCTACCTTTATCGTGGTGAAGAAAAATCGACCAAATTAACCTATGCGGAAGATCCTACTTTAGAGCTTTTATCGATTGAAAAAACAGGCGGTTCACTAACTCCAGCGATGCAAAACTTCCGCGATAATTGGCTAAACACACAAGTTAAATTGAAAAAATAAAAATTACATATGAAAAAAATAGTTCTTTTAGGTATTGCCGCCGGACTATCAAGCTTACAGCTTCGTGCGCAAGACATCAACAAAATTATTACCCGCGAATACGCCGACCATTTAATAAAAACGCTTAGTGCCGACGATATGCAAGGTCGTGCTACTTTTACGCCAGGGATTGATAAAGCAGCGACCTTTATCGAATCGGAGTTTAAAAAAATTGGATTACAGCCTTTAACGGGAGAGAAAACCTTCCGTCAGAGTTTCAATAAATACCAAACAAGCAACTTAACTACATCGGTAACCATCGATGGAAAAGCATTTGCTCCTGAAAACGTTATGATATCGGGTTTATCGGCCGAAAGCATTTCGTTAAGCAAAGCAAATACCGAGGTGGTAAAATTAGATCCTGAAAAACCTTTCCCCGCTCAATTTAGAGCACTTTCGGAAACTAATAAGAACCTGTTAGTGCTGGTTGATTCAAAATTTGCCGATTTATTTAAACGCTACAAAGGTTTCTTGAATCGCCCTTCGGTTGTGGACGAAAAGGATTTAACCAAAGCCGCCACAACTAAAGTTTTTGTTTTGGGTACCGCCTCAGCCGATGCATTTTCTGTTGAGTTAAAAAACAACATGAAAAAAATGCCTTTGTTTAACGTTGCCGGCATGATACCCGGAAAATCGAAAGCAAAAGAATTGGTTATCTTTTCGGGCCATTACGACCATTTAGGGATTATCAAAGCCGTTAACGGCGACAGTATTGCCAACGGTGCCGACGACGATGCTTCGGGTACTACCGCCATGATTGCTTTAGCCAAATATTACAAAGCATTAAAAAACAATGAACGTACCCTAGTTTTTGTTGCCTTTACGGCTGAGGAAATTGGTGGTTACGGTGCTAAATATTTTTCAAATAAGTTAAACCCGGATGATGTAGTAGCCATGTTTAACATCGAAATGATTGGTAAAGACTCTAAATTTGGGAAAAACACCGCTTTTATTACCGGTTACGAACGTTCTGATTTTGGAAAAATTTTACAAAAGAATTTAGCAGGAACGGAGTTTACCTTCCATCCAGATCCGTATCCAGATCAAAACTTATTTTACCGCAGCGATAACGCAACCCTTGCTGCGTTAGGCGTACCGGCGCATACCATCAGCACCGATAAAATTGATATTGATGAATTGTATCACTCTGTAAAAGACGATTATAGTTCTTTAGACGTGGAGAACATTTTATCGACCATTAAAGCCATCGCAAAAAGTGCAACCAGCATTATTAATGGAACCGATACACCAACTAGAATACCGAAGTTAAAGTAATATACTAAACCTATAAGGTTTTAAAGACCTTATAGGTTTAAAGCAAGTAGAGGCTGTCTCAAAAAGGCAGTCTCTTTTTGTTTTAAAAAAAGTTGATAAATTCTTGTTTAATAATTTTGTTTAATCATTTGAATTTCAGATATTTAAGTATAAATATTTAGAAATTTATGTCGTCAAAAACCCCTGTTTTCAAGCCTTATTACCAAGATCAGATGATGGCTTTTCCACCTACATTTGACGAATTAATAACTGCAGGGCACCCAGTTAGGATAGTTAACGATGTGATAAACAAAATCAATATCCAAAGCCTGCTAAATGCCTATCAAATCAAAGGCAGCTCGAGTTATCACCCTCAAATGCTCTTAAAGATTCTAGTTTATGGGTATGTAAGTAACGTTTATAGCAGCAGGAAACTAGAAACTGCTTGTCGGGAGAATATTAACTTTATGTGGCTTAGTGGAATGAGTTATCCAGATCACAATACCATTAATCGTTTTCGCGGGGTTCGTTTAAAAGAACACTTGCGCAAAATATTCGAAGAAGTTGTTTTGTTATTAGCCGAAGAAGGCTTATTGAGTATAGAAGAAGTTTATACCGATGGCACCAAAATAGAGGCAAATGCCAATAAATATACTTTTGTATGGAAAAAGGCTATTCAAACCAATAAAGAAAAGATGAAGTTGGCTTTAGCCGATATTTGGACTTATGCCCAAAGTATAACTAAAGCTGAAGATGAACTTCCTGATCCACCTGATTTTACCGAAATAAATAAAGAGAAAGTACAAGCAACGGTAGATAAGCTTAATGAAGTATTAGCTGATAATCCCGATGCAAATAAAAAGATTAAAAACAAGCTGAAATACATCAGTAAAGAATATCCAAAAAAGATAGCTGAATATGAGGTAAAAGAGGCTATTTTAGGTAATCGCAATAGCTACAGCAAAACCGATGAGGATGCCACATTTATGCGTATGAAAGAGGATCATATGCGTAATGGCCAGTTAAAAGCGGGTTATAATGTACAGATATCAACCTCAAACCAGTTTATTGTAAACTACACCATTCACCCAAACCCAACCGATACCACCACTTTAAAAGCCCACATCGAACAACACGAGACCAGCTTTGGCAAAAGTTTAAAAAGCATTACCGCAGATGCAGGATATGGTAGTGAAGAAAATTACGAACTATTGGAGCAGAAAGGAATTGAAGCTTATGTTAAATACAATATGTTCGACAAAGAGCAAAATGAACGATATACCAGTAAGAAAAGCTTTCAAGCCGACAAGTTATTTTACAACCAGGAACAAGATTGTTATATCTGCCCAATGGGCCAACAGATGCATTACATTGGCGATGCAAAACGAAAAACCAGTACCGGTTTCGAACAAACAAGTAAAAGATATCAAGCAAGAAATTGCAGCAATTGCCCATTAAATGGTGTTTGTCATAAATCGCAAGGAAACCGAATAATAGAAATTAACACTAATCTACTCAGCCATAAACAAACAGCTTATCAATTGCTAAACAGCGAGAAAGGAATTGAGAAGCGAAAGCAACGATGTTATGATGTTGAGCCAGTTTTCGGAAATATTAAACAGAACCAAGGGTTCCGCCGCTTTATGCTCCGTGGAAAAGAAAAAGTGGCAATAGAATGGGGATTATTGGCAATCGCACAAAATATAAGGAAAAAAGCAGCTTAAAAAGACTGTTTTTTCATGCTTTTTGAAAAATTGAACAGCTAAAACTGATTTTAGACCATACCATGTCCAAATGATACCAAATTGGAAATAAAATAAAAAAGAGGCCGTCTCGGTATTTTGGGACAGCCTCTACTTGCTTTATTTCTAAATCTTGTATTATCTAAAATTATACTTTAAGCTCACTTCAAACTCGCCGTTGCTGTAATTTTGTAAATCGGAAGTATTCGAGGTGTACATCGCCAAAATATTTAAGCGGTTTTGATAGGTGGTACCCACCCCAACTGACACGCTATTTGTAGAATGGTAAATGGTATTTAAAAATAATTTGTTCCCCCAAAACTGTGCATTTACACCTACATCAACAATGTCTTTATAATTTTGTACTCCTCTATAGGCAACTTTTGGTTCAACTAAACTTAAAACGCCTGATGGGTTGAAAAATTTATAACCAACCGCCGCAAAATAAAGCGACCTATCAACTACATTTCTAGAAAAATCGCGGTCGAAAAGGCTTTTTAAATTAGGCAAAGATCCTTGGATGTTTAATCGTCTGTTTCGGAAAGCGAAGCCAAAATCTCCATCAAAATATGCCTTTCTTTGATTAAAATTTGCGAGTGATAAATCCGATTGATTCCCGCTTACTTTTCCAAAATCAATCCATTCGTTCATAAAGCCTGCTGACAAACCAAAATCAAGAAAGGAGTCATCGTTATTAAGCGGCAAATGATATGCATAGGTTCCTTTAAAACTGGTACGTTGAATTACGCCGGCATTTTCATTGTAAAACGCTAAACCCAAACCTACTTTCCCACTATTTGAACCATAGGTGCCAGTAACCGATTGCATGGTTGGTGCTCCTTCTATTGCTGTCCATTGAGCTTTATACCCTGCATTTAATTCAAAACCTTTCTCAATTCCAGCCATTGCTGGATTGGCTAAATATTGATTTTGATAGTAAATAGATCCCATTGGATTAAGCTGACTATATGCGGTAGCACTTAAACAAAGCATCAATAAGATTAAAAAATTTCTTTTCATATCTAGTAGTATTTTCATAAAAATGATTTTAGTTATCCCGAACAATTGTAATAAAACCCTTTCTTATGCCTATTCCTGAGCCAAAGTCAATTATGTAGTAATAAGATCCCTCTGGTAAAAATTCTCCATTATAGGTACCGCCCCAAGTGTTATTGTATCCTCTCATTTCGAACAAAGCCCTCCCTGCACTGTTAAATATTTTAACCATGTTGTTTGGATACATGTCAATGTTTTCAACAATCCAATAATCATTTTTACCATCGCCATTTGGTGTAACCACATTCATAATGCTCAATGCTTGGAAATCAGCTCTAACCTCTAAATTGAATGTTTGTACACTGCTTCTTCCGTATTGATTAAAGCCTGTTACCGTATATGTAGTGTTTTGTGAAGGGCGTACGGTTAAGGTAGCTCCATTTTGTCCACCAATAATTCCACTGGCATTACTCCATTGATAGGTTAAAGCTCCGCTTGCTGTTAAAACAGCCGTTTCGCCTTTGCTGATACTGTTTCCTTTATTGCTGCTAATGGTAATAATTGGTGCGGGATTATCAACAATGGTTAACGATTGCGATACGCTGGTTGCAGCCTGATAAGCTCCATCGCCTGCTTGCGATGCGGTAATGCTTATTACGCCTGCGCGAAGTATTTCTATTTGATTTCCATTTATGACTCTGGCAATAGCTGGATTACTACTGGTGTAGGTAATTACCAAACCCGAAGTTGAAATAGCACTTAAAGTAAACACTGGATCGGTCGACAATTTATTGGCAATTGTCGGGAACGATATTGTTTGCGGCATGCTATTCACCGTTAGCTTTCCTTGAACAAAGGTTATGCTATAGTTGGCTGCTACTGCTGCTGATGCCGTAATTGGATATACTCCTGACACTGAGGTAACAGTGGCAGTGGTGCTAAGACTTACTGGGGTGCTCAATACAGAAACTCCTTCTGACCCTGCAAAGCCACTGTAACTAGCCGTTAATGTTGGGTTAGCCACACCAAATGCTCTCGTTTTATCGTCAGCAGTAATGGTTAAGGCCTTTTTATTAATTTGGAGTGTTGCTGGTACTACTGTAACCGAATAATTTGTTCCGGCAGATAGGGTGTTCAGATTAATGTTGTAAGTTCCAACATTTTCACCTGCTACACGGTTCAACACACCCGAAAGTGCATCGGTACCTACCAGCGCACCACTTGGTAGCGTATACGTTAATGCAGGATCTACATCGCCGTACGTTTTTGTTTTCGCTGCTAAAGTGATTGTTATGGCTTTTGCCGTAATATTCGCCGTTGTTGTGGCTACGGTTCCCAAGGTGTAATTGTTCGCTTTTGCACCTGCAAGCGTCATGCTGGTTGAGGTTACCGTTTTAGCGGTACCTACATTCGCATTGGCAAAAGTAGCTGTTCCACCTGTTAAGCTTACATCAGCCAAATCTGCGGTTAAAACACCCGTTAATGTTCGGGTTAAAATTGCCGCGGTTGTAGTAGCGTCGTATACTTTATTATCGGCCGTAAAGCTTCCAGTTATCGTTTTTCCGGTAATGTTTGCGGTAGTTGTTCCTACTGTTCCCAAGGTATAATTACTTGCTTTTGTACCTGCAAGTGTCATACCTGTTGAGGTTACGGTTTTACCAGTGCCTACATTCACATCAGCGAAGGTAGCCGTTCCGCCCGATAGCGTTACCTTCGCAACATCAGCTGTTAGCACACCTGTTAATGTTCTAGTTAAAATAGTTGCTGTATTTGCTCCATCGTACACTTTATTATCAGCTGTGAAATTACCCGTTATTGTTTTTACAGTAATATTTGCGGTGGTTGTACCTACTGAAGTTAGGCTATAATTATTTGCCTTTGTTCCGGCAAGCGCCATTCCTGTTGACGTCACCGTTTTACCTGTTCCTACATTTACATCGGCAAAACTGGCTGTTCCGCCTGATAGGCTTACATCGGCTAAATCGCCAGCTAAAACTCCTGCTAAGGTTCGGGTTAAGATAGACGCTGTTGTTGTACCATCGTATACTTTATTATCCGCAGTGAAACTTCCTGTTATGGCTTTTGCTGTAATGGTTGCGGTCGTAGTTCCTACCGAGCTTAGGCTATAATTACTTGCTTTTGTTCCGGCAAGCAGCATTCCTGTTGACGTTACTGTTTTACCAGTACCTACATTTACATCGGCAAAAGTGGCTGTTCCACCTGAAAGGCTTACATCAGCTAAATCGCCTGCTAAAACACCTGTTAAGGTTCTGGTTAAGATGGTGGCTGTATTTGCTCCGTCGTATACTTTATTATCAGCTGTGAAATTACCTGTTAAAGTTTTTGGGGTAATGTTTGCCGTAGTAGTACCCACTGAAGTTAAACTGTAATTACTTGCTTTTGTTCCGGCAAGTATCATTCCTGATGAGGTTACTGTTTTACCGGTTCCCACATTTACATCGCCAAAGGTAGCCGTTCCGCCTGATAAGGTTACATCGGCAAGATCAGCTGTTACCACACCGGTTAAGGTTCTGGTTAAGATCGATGCTGTAGCGGTACCATCGTATGCTTTATTATCGGCCGTAAAACTTCCTGTTATAGCTTTTGTTGTAATATTTGCAGTAGTGGTTCCTACTGAGCTTAGGCTATAATTACTTGCTTTTGTTCCGGCAAGTACCATTCCTGTTGACGTTACAATTTTTCCTGTGCCTACGTTTACATCGACAAAAGTAGCTGTTCCACCCGATAAACTTACATCGGCTAAATCGCCAGCTAAAACACCTGTTAATGTTCTTGTTAAGATGGCTGCTGTATTTGCTCCATCGTACACTTTATTATCCGCAGTAAAATTACCGGTGATGGTTTTTGCAGTAATATTTGCTGTCGTAGTTCCCACTGTTGTTAGATTGTAATTAGTGGCTTTTGTTCCAGTAAGGGTCATTCCAGTTACACTTACCGTTTTACCTGTCCCTACACTTACATCACCAAAAGTAGCTGTTCCGCCTGATAGGCTTACATTGGCAAGATCAGCCGTTAGCACGCCTGTTAAGGTTCTAGTTAAAATTGATGCAGTATTTGCTCCATCGTACACTTTATTATCCGCAGTAAAATTACCAGTGATATCTTTTGTAGTGATATTAGCAGTGGTAGTCGCCACCGATGTTAAATTGTAATTCGCAGCTTTTGTTCCGGCGAGGGTCATTCCGGTTAACGTTACCGTTTTTCCTGTACCTACATTTTCATCACTAAAAGTGCCTGCTCCGCCTGATAGACTTACATCAGCCAAATCTCCCGCTAAAACACCCGTTAATGTTCGCGTTAAGATAGTCGCTGTATTTGCTGCATCGTACACTTTATTATCGGCAGTGAAGTTACCGGTTATATTTTTTGCATTTACGGTTAATACTTGAGTAGCATCAGCCGCAGCATCGAATCCCGTGCTTGCCGCTTGTTTTGCGGTAATGGTAGTTGTACCCTTTCCAACAATGTGGATGGAACCTGCAACAATTGTTGCTACGCTTAGGTCGCTACTGGTGTAGGTAATTGCATTAATTCCAGATGTTGCACTCGTTGCTCCTGGATTAAAATCGGCATTGCCATAGGTAGTACTTGCAGTTGAGGCAAATGTGATTGTTTGAGCTGCATTCGCTCTGTTAACCGTAATTGTATAGGTTTTTTCTATTACACCATTTTGTGCGGTTACTTTAACATCGAAGGTATTATCTCCAAAATTTAAGGCCGCTGCGGTGGTTTGAACTCCACTGGTAATGGCTGTATAGGCTCCTCCATTTACAGATAAACTCAATGTTGCCAATGGAGCAACGGTTGTTGCGGTTAATTGGAACGTGCTGATAGCACTTGTCACGCTTGCCGTATAGGCGATTGTTCCTGAGGCAAATGTTGGAGAAAGCGTTGCCGTTCCGGTTAAGGCAGATAAATTGGCATTGGTATAATTGGTGTCTTTTAATCCGAAGTCAAGATCGGTTCTATTCGCTCCTGAGCTCAATGAAAAACTTGCGGTTGCCGGCGTTCCTACACCATCTAAATCGTAGGTATTTTCATACGTTAGTGGGTATCCAGAAATGGTTACGGTATAACTTGATGAAGGGTTCAAGTTTGAAAAGCTGTACGCTCCCAACGAAGAAGTTGTGGTAGTTTGGTTAACTGCATTCCCAAACTCATCGGTTCCGGTTAATGTTACCGTAACTCCATTTACCCCTAGTTCACCAACATCTTGTGCGCCATCTTCATCTAAATCTAACCACACAAAATCGCCTACACTCGCCGCCTCGCGTTTGGTTAAACTAAGTGTATAAATTTTGGTTACCGACGCATCTTCTGCTGTAACGCGCACATTAATGGTATTTAATCCGCTGATAAGTGTTAATGCCGCTGCGGCTCCATTGGTAGCCGAAACATAGCCTGCTCCATTTAAGCTTATTTCTAATGTTGCGTGACTTTCGGCCCTTGTTGGCGTAAGGTTAATAGACGTTGTAGTAAACGGAACAACTGCCGAATAACTGGTTACACTTGAACTAAATGTTGGTGTTAAAGTACCTGCACTTATGGATAGCGAAGCCAAATTTGCATTTTTAGATAAAACGCCCGACATGGTAACCGGATTACTGGTTAAATCTGCGATAACCACCGCAGCATCTGCTCCGGCGTTCCAATCTTCAGTTGCGCCTAAATTATAGCTAGTTGCATCGCTTGCTGTTAAACCGTTTTGTGTTGCAAGGTTTTTTATTGCCGCAATATCGGTAGCACTTAAAGTTAATGTAAAACTGGTTGCTGAGCTAAGCTCTACATTTGACGTATTGGTTAAGGTGTATGGCGTCCCGCCTTCGCCCGTAATGGTAAATTTATTGGCAACAATATCGTTGTTAACTCCGCTCAGCGGAAGAAATCCTGTTCCGGTTACCACCAAAGCACCTGTTCCTACATTGTAGGTAGCCGAGGTAATGGTTGGAACTGCCACGTTGCTTACCGACAGAGCATTGGTTAGATCTTGATTTACCGACGAAGGAACATCGCCTGCAGCCCAATCTTCTGCTGCGCTTAAATTAAAGGTTGTTCCTCCAGTTGATGTAAATCCATTTTTGTTTAAAATATAATTAACAGCTGCTTTATCAGCTGCACTTAAAGTAAGGGTAAAAGATGTTGCATTTGTAATTTCTACATTGGGTGTTGTTGTTAAAAGGTACGTTGCCCCGCCTTCGCCAACAAATGTAAATTTATTGGCAACAATATCGTTTGTCACTCCAGCAAGGCTTACAAAGGCTGTTCCAGTTACAACTAAACTTCCTGTGCTTGCATTGTACGTAGCCGAAGTGATTGTTGGTGGACTTGGAATTCCGGTAACATCGCTGCTTTTAGTACTTTCATTAAATGCATTATCTACGGCCGAAATCCGGTAATAATAAGTTGTTCCATTTACTAAACCTGAATGTGTATACGTGGTTGTTCCTGCCGAAATAGAAGCAATAAGTGTAGTAGGCGAGGCCGATGTACCGCCGTAAACTCGGTATCCTAATAAATCTATTTCAGTGCTTGCTGTCCAATTTAATACGTTTTGAGTACTTCCAACTGCAACTGCTAAACCAATTGGAGTTGAAGGTGGAGTTACATCCGCTGCCGTTAATTTTAAAACATTTCCTCCAGTAGTTCCGTTATCGCCATCGGCTATAAAACCAGTTGTTCCTACAAAAGCTACACCCCAAGGATAAAAGAAAGCAGATGCATTTAAACCCGTTACAACATCGGTAGGAGAGCCGGTTGCATTGGTATATTTAACTAATTTATACGCCGATCCAGAACCCAGTCCTTCAGTTGAATAGATATTTCCAAAATCATCTAACGTAAAACTACTTGCATAGGTATTGGTTGAAACGGCTGTTACGGTTGTATACGCTGGAGCAGCTAGTTTAGAGATCCCTCCTTTGTATGTATTTGAACCATCAATACTAAAAGGTTGATTAAAAAAGATATCTCCATTCGTTGCTATGGCTAAACTGGTAGGATAACTTACGCCGCTAGCGGATAAAATTCCATGGTAAATTTGAGTTCCGGCCGAATTAGATGTTGTTAAATTGCTGTACTTAACGATGGCATAATCACCGTTAGCCACATTATATTCTGTTGCGTACAAATTATCGGCTTGGTCAAAAGCTAAAGCCGTGAAGTATCGTCCTGTTTGAAAATCAGAGGACGAATAAACTCCAAAAGAACTTGTTAACTTAATAATCTTACTAATATCGTCTTTAAAACTGGTGGTAATATACACATCTCCATTACTGGCTACGGCCAAGCCCCAAGGAAAAGTGGCTGGTTCGTTGGTTAAGCCCGAATAAATAACCGTAGGTGAGCCTGCTCCACCCGTATATTTTACCACTTCATAAGCTGTTGCCGAAGAGGCACGCGTTACATACACATTTCCACTTGCATCTTTAGCTAAAGCCGAATAAAGGCCATTGCTTTCTAAAATGGTTTGGCTATACTGTGCAAACACCTGAACAGTGCTAAGCAAAAAAAGAACAATCACAGAAACAGTAAGAAGTCTTTTTGTACGTATATTTTTCATAATAAGCGTTTTAAACGGATAAATATGGATTTTGCCATCCACTTAAAGATTCCTCGAGAATAGTTGAGGTATTAAAAGCAATAGCACTGGATTGAGTTAATATAGTTTGGTGAATATTATTCTCGTTGGTTTGAATTTTAACAATATCAATTGGTGGTCGTTCCTGATTGTGTGATTGCATCAGCACTTGCCCTCTTGGACCTACCAAGCCCTGCGATTCTAAATGTTGTTTGGCCTTTTGCAGATCTCCCTTCTTTAAATAGGAGCTCATACTGGATAAACAAAGGCCAATTTCGTAGCCCATCATTCCAAAAACATTGGCTTGTTGTTTTCCAAAATCTTCAAATGTTCGTACAAAATCGCGGTTATTTCTACTTTCTGTTTTCCGGTTCCAGCTGGCGCTGGAATAAACGGTTAAGCCTAAATGCCGAACATCTTCCAGCATATCTTCGTAGGTCATATTTTCGGCTAAGAGCAAGGGTACCGAATCGTAAAACTTGCTATTTCTCCATTGCACTAAAAAATCGTTTCCTAATTTTCCGGTAAAAATAGCGTGAACATAATTTGGTGTATCTTTTTCTAAAGCGGCGAAAAAATCATCTAAAATTAGTCCATCTTTGTTGGCCTTTGCTTCGGGTAAAATCAGGCTATTCAAACGTTCAGCGCCTGCAGAGCCTGCTCCTGCTAAAAAGGCTGCATTTAAATTGAATCCAGCTTCGTAAATCGGTGCTACAATTTGACCGTCTTTTCCAAATTCTTGAACCGCCCATTGCCCTAAAGCAAATTCTGCCTGCCAAAAATTCATCGAAATTAGGCCAATATTGGGTCCAAAGCCTTTATCGGGTGGAACTAGTTCGCCCATATCAAAGAACAATCCTATTTTTCCGTGGTTCTCTAAAATTGGCTGAATTTGGTCCAACACTTTAATGTTTACCATCCCCGTTAGGGCATCAACCCCTTCAAAAAAAACCAGTTTTTGAATTGCTTCTACAACGGTTTTTGCATCTCCTTGTCCAACGTAAACGGGTATAAAAGCAAAATCCTGTTGACTTAACTTTAAGGTATTGGCAGCACAAAAAAATCCCGCCATCACATGTTGTGCGTAATAAGGATAAATGCCCGAGTACGGCATTAAAAAACCAACTTTTAAGGGTCTATTCAATGTTTAGTTTCTTGATGGGAATATTCCTTCCATTGCAATACAATAATTTAGCGCCAGGTAAGGTTGCATAATAGAAAAAGGTTGACTACCTCCTGTTATTCCAATAGTTCCTGTTGAACCTCCACCTGTTTGATTCAGCGATACCGGTGCAGCAGTTGCCGTAGTGTAGGTATTTAATGTCTGCGCATTGGGCCCAGAACCAATTTTAGGGCTATTCGCCAAGCGATTTCCACTTGCAGTACTCGCATTACCTACGCTTGCATCTGAAAAAGTAGGAGCAGTACTACTTTGAATTACGGCTGCATGATTATGAGCAGGCATATGATTTATTGTCAAAGTTGTATTTTCTACCCCACCAACTTGTCCCCAAGTATATGTAGATAAACCTGGACCTTGTCCTACTCCAATTGCTGCTCTTCCTCGTAAATCTGGGAGTGCAAAAGTGTTTTGGCCATTTCCTCCATAGGTTGTTCCTAACAACGAAAACAACGCTGTATTCTGACTGATAGCCAATAACTGCCCAGAGCATGTTGCCCAACCACGAGGGTTGAAAGTAAATCCAAAAAGGCTAATCATTCCTAAAAATGGTTCCATATCAATATGTTTTAATTTTACTATTTAAATTCTATTATTTACTGCAAATGCATTAATTGAGGCCAATTGCTGATGAAGTTCTACCCGCGTAGTCAAACCAGGCAAATGGCGTTGTAAATCAAGCCCATTACGCTCCTTTTCGGTCGTGTAATCAAAACTCATTTTAGCCAAAGAAAGCCCTTTGCTATGGTTATTGCTAAGCATTACTTCTTGCTTTGATTGATTTCGCACAATCCAAAGTTTACTTTGACTTTGCTTGGCATTACCGCCAATCACCAAATCAACACGCTCGGAATTTTCGGCTAAAACCCGATTGTTAAGTCCGTTATTTTTTTCGAAACCCAAATGGGCTAAGCAAATGACCATATCGCATTGATGCTTTTCGCGCAAAATTCGACTAACGCGGTTTAAAGCCCGAGTGGGGTTACTCACCAGAAGTCCTTTCATTTTCACTTGCTCGCCTACACCGGTAACACCTACTTTAAATTTTCCGTAGCTGAGTATTTGGTAGGGTTTAACAGCGTTTCGGATGTTTTTATCTTCAAAATGATAGTTACAGCTCAGCAGCGGAAATTGAATGCAAGGCAATAAGCTGGCAAATCCATCGAGTCCATTTACTAAATCAGCCGCACTTAAATTAACCCCGTGGTAGTTAATTTTATTCATCAACTGAATGGTTTTTTCCTGATTTGTACTGCTTGCATTTTCCTTTAAAAAGCCTCCAGCATCGAAAAGCAAGGTTGCAACTTCATGGTTATTAACCGTAGCAAAAACATTTTGTAAGCCTCCAAAATCACGGTAAACAGGATTAATTTCCCCTTTCAAATCGTTGGTATACATCACATTTAACTGCGACTTATTTACCGAATGGGTATTAATCGTTTTAGCTAAGCCTGCAACCGCATCTATTGAATTAGCTGCAACTAAACTACCAGCAAAAAGGAGATTTTTCTTAAGGAAAGATCTTCGATAGGGATTCATATTGTTAATTTGGTTAAAACAAATATGTATCAAAAAAATAATTTTAACAAGACCATCCGTTTAGCAATCACAATAATAGCTCAAAGAATACGTTGCACATTTTATAAATATGCCCAAATTCGCCAGAAAGGTCGTTTTATTGGAAATAAAAAATTTCATTCAGTTCATTCATGAGCGTAAAAAGTTTCAAAAGCAACACAATTTTACCATTTACTGTAAAAATATAGACACAACTCTATATTATAAAATACATACAACGACACCCCTTCTAAATTAAAGTGTCAATAAATTGCTTTAGTAACGAGACACTTTTGACTATTGAGGTTTTCGATGTGTTCAAAATTAGGGATGCAAAGGTAGGTTCTTCAAACACATCATTTACTCCAGTCAAATTGTGGATCTTATTTTTATCGTTTTGCGGAAGTGCTGCTTTTTTATACAAGCCTTTAGGGTCGCGATTTTTCAATTGCTCTAAACTGCATTCTATGTAGACCAATTTTGCGTCAAATTGGTTTTTCAATTGTATTCTCCCTTGCTCATACGGATTTATAGCCGCTATAATAATTAAATCGTATAGATTTTGTAACTCCCAAGCTAAATTTCCCAAACGACGCACATTCTCTATTCTATCGGTTTTGCTAAAACCCAAATCTCTGCACAAGGTTTTTCTATATTCATCTCCATCCAATAAAAGAACGCGTTTCCCTTCTGCCTGCAATTCTGCTTGAACGGCAATTGAAATCGTCGTCTTTCCCGCTCCTGAAAGCCCTGTAAATTGAAGAATTAAGGCCATTTTTTAATGTTGAAGGTACTTTGATAAAAGCCGATAAGCGGCATCTGTTTCGGCAAAACTGTAGTGTTCATTTACAGGTTCCTCCTCTTCAAAAGGTTTATCCGGATATTTACTGTGATAATTTAAACGTTCTTTTGCTTTCAGTAAATCGATATCCGCTTGCGTACACGCGGTAAAATCATCCAACATATTTGGTATGCCTTGCGCATAATCATAAAAATAATTTAAGGGATGCTTCTCCTTTGCTACAGCATAAAAAGCCCGATAAAACTCTCGAATAACCGCTGCCGTATACAAATCAAAATTTTGATAATGCGCTTCGGTTATTTCCACATTTAAAACCTTAGACGAAACGATGTTCGGTATTGCGTGCAAGCCCCTTCTTTTTTGATGGGATTGAATCACTTTTGTTGGTTCTCGATATAAAAAATAAAACGGTACTGTCGGATACCATTCGCGCATTTGCTGATAAAAATGAACATGCCAGCTATCCAATTTCACATAATAATTGGTTTGATTTAATCTTCGCTGCTGGCCCATAAATTTTATTGCGGCCTTAAATATCCTCTCCGTCGAAAAATTCTCGAACTCCGCCTGCTCATCCGCTCTAATTATCTGATCCAACAAAGGTGCTTCTGGAATTACAACGTTCCGAAAATCGGTTGCTAGAGCTTGCGATAGGAGTGTAGATCCGCAGCGCGATATATGAAATATAAATGCATTGGGCTGAATGGAATGAATATTTTCGGCTTGTTCCACTAAAAAATCGACGGAAGATTGCGGTCTATACTTCGACCGTTCCTGCATTCTCATTCTACAAAGACTGATGGTTTCATCAAAAAAAGGCTCTTGAATAAAATGCTCTTGCAAATCAAGCCAATCAACACTCCAACCGGTTTCACTTAATTTCAACTGATAAGGAATCCAATTTTTTAAATCCCCCATCTAATTCGCTTTTAATTGTTCTATAAGTTGTCGCGCAGCATCTGTATCCATCTTTTCTAACTCCGCAATCATCATCTGCTTGGTTTGCTCATCGTATTGCGGCACTTCATGCTGCTCTATCACATACCCATTTTGTTGAAACAAAGCATCACTCCATTCATTCCGTAAACCATCAATCACCAAATGAACCCGAACTGTATCTCCTTCATTTTTAATGCTATGCGTATTTTCAAAATCGATATACCAACACGAACCTTCCTGTAAAAAAAGCTTTTCTCCCTCTAAATCAAAAAACACTTTATCGTTGGTAACAATGGGAATATGAATACGAAACGTACCATTTTTGTAATTGCAACCTCTATCTCTATGGGGCCTAATTTCGCTGTTAGGATGCAAAGCCATTAAACGAATAGCCTCCGTTTCGCAATTCCAAGAAGCAATTATGGATTGGATGTAGGGCAGTTGAGCAAGAAGGCCGGTATTGGTATAGCTAGTTACACCGTAGTTCGAATAAATATCGTTTTCGTTTCCGGTTGATGAACGCAGAGCGATGCTTTTCCAATCGCCATTGTAATCTTTTGAGTTAAAATGGTTATTCCAATTCATCTGCAAACAGATGACCAATTCTTGCTTTAACAGCGCAGCTTCGTACTGAAATGGAAATTGAATGTATTTTAACACGTGAATAGGAATTTTGAGTAATGTTAATTAAGCATTTCGATATTCCCAAATTAATCTCTAATTTAATCTTGTAATAGTTCATCCAAAAACCGCCAAATTATCACCAAATTCCGTTGAAAATTCCAGCCAATTTAACGTCTGTAAAATGCTCTTTTTTAAGTACTTTCAGGCAGCGACATTCTGCAATCGCACAAAAAAGGCAGGCCGATGATGCCTTTTTATCTACTGAAAAAGTTTTTTTTGCCACTTTTCAGCTCGGTATTTTTGAAGTTTACGATTTTTTATACAACCATTGCAAAAGTGATGTAGATTTTGAAAACTGGCTCATTAATTTAAAAGGTCTTTCTTTTTATGAAGATGCTGTAAATCGCTTGAACGCATGGATTGAAAAAAGAGGAGAGAGCAGCTCAGTCGGCAGTATTCAGGTGCTTCATAGCGAACAAATAGCCTTTTGGAAAGAAAAGGGCTACCTAAAAATTGAAGGTGTTATTGACGCAGAGCGGTGCGACGCCGTTGTAGAAATGATTTGCGATGAGCTAAAAGTGGATTTGAACAATCCCGAAACGTGGTATCCGCAACACGAAAAACTTCAGGGTTTAATGTTACAATTATTTCAGGCAGAGCCTATGGAAGCCATCCGACTTGATCCGTTGATACAACAAATTTTCAGTCAGCTCTACCAAACCGATGCCATTTTGCCCAATACCGGCTGCCTGAGCTACAACCCACCCATAACCGAGCATTTTTCGTTTATGGGGAGTCCTTTACATTGGGATATTGATTTTGCCAAAGGGCCACAAGAGTACATTCAAGGCTTACTTTATTTAAACGATGTTCCTGAAAACAGGGGCTCTTTTAGCGTTTTACCCGGCTTTCATACCCAAATAGCGGATTTTCTTCTTGAAAATAAAGATCCTGAGCAGGCCATGCAAATCCTCCGAAACTTAAAAAAGGAACAAAACATCCCTGGCAAAAAAGGCGACCTCATTCTTTGGCTAGAGGCACTTCCACATGCTGCAACAGCCAATACCTGTACCCTCCCTCGTTTTGTGCAATACATTAGTTTCGCAAAATTA
This sequence comes from Pedobacter paludisoli, assembly GCF_052344095.1. Lineage (GTDB taxonomy): Bacteria > Bacteroidota > Bacteroidia > Sphingobacteriales > Sphingobacteriaceae > Pedobacter. The sequence goes on from NZ_CP179926.1 coordinate 3,206,908, forward strand.
TAGCCCTTTTTTCTGGTAAATTTTTAACTAAAATTCTTTTTTTAATAAGAAATTCTCATTCAATCCCACACGCAACTTAGCAAACTCCTTTACAGTAATTGGCAAAAATAATTTCGTCTTTTTGAAGAATTAATCTGCTGAGATTGCCTCCCCGAATGCTCGGAATAAATAGCTCACAGCCAGCTTCTCTATGACGCACCGAATAACCGTTTTTGCGAGGAACGAGTTGCTCCTAGACTTTGGTGCCTGTTGCGAATATCCGTAAAGGCAATCTCTAAAGAAAAACATCCCGAATAGGTCTTGAACAAACAATAATTACCTCAGTTTAGCAGGATTTAAAAATTGGATAGACGAAAGAATTAAACCGGTTAAGGATGAAATTTTTTCATGTATGATTTCCCTTTTTTGTGAAGACACAAAACACTCAAAAATGAGTATAAATTATTTCGTTTTGTTGCAGATTTACAAATACAATGTTTCATTTTTATTTGCAACAAAATTTACAAAACCCTTTAGAAAACTAAAATTCAGGGCAAAAACTAGTCTCTCGTATCCAAAAAGCAACAAAACACACTAAAACACTGCAAATCAACCAATACTGATATTTAAGTATTTTTAACAAAAGCACTAAATTCGTAGTAATTAACCTACAATGTTTGGTAATTTTGATTCACCATGAAAATATTATGCCTCACATTCTTATATGTTTTTTGCTCGGCCTATGCCTTTGCACAAAAACAAAAAATAGTTGCGCTCCAACTTATGCCGCCTAACTACAACAAAAAATCTGTAAAAGGAACCATAACTGACGTCTATTCTACGCAGCGCTATGGAAAAACCTTCTGGTGGGTCAAGTTAGGAGCAGATACGGTTGTTCATGTATGGCCTATTCAACTGGATACCGCTAACAGTTTAAAAAAAGGAAAAGTAATTGTATTTGATTCGGTAAAATCATTGGCAGGCGATTTATGGAAAAGAAAAGAATCGGATGTATCGTTAGAGGGTCAAAACACAAAAGAACTAGCCTCAAAGGAGCAAGAATAAGGTAAAAATAAAAAGAGGAAGGGCTAATAAAACCTTCCTCTTAAACTAAGGCCTTTAACGAATAGTACTTCCTTCTTGGAATTTTTCGCTTGGCGCAACAAAGGTTAATTGTCCCTCCGCATTCTCCGCCATCAAAATCATCCCTTGTGATACGATGCCCTTAATTTCGCGAGGCGCGAGATTTACAATCATACTCACCTGCTTACCCAAAATCTCTTCTGGTTTATAGTATTCCGCAATACCCGATACAACGGTACGCTCATCAATACCCGTATTTACGGTTAACTTTAATAACTTCTTCGTTTTTTCAACTTTTTCCGCTGCAATAATGGTCGCTACGCGAATATCCATCGCCGAAAAATCTTCAAACTGAACATTTTCTTTTACAGGAGCTACGGATGCTACATCTGCTGCTTTAACCGTTTTGCTGTTGTTTAATTTTTCCATTTGAAAATCGATTTCAGCATCTTCAATTTTCTCAAAAAGAAGCATTGCCTCACCAATTTGATGACCACGTTTTAGAAGTGTATCTTGTCCGGCATCTTCCCACTCTAAACCACCACTTTTTAAGATCTGCTGTAAACGATGTGCTGTAAAAGGCAAAAACGGTTCAATCAATATTTGGATATTGGCCGTAATTTGTAAAGCTATATTTAAAATGGTACGAACACGATCTTCATCCGTCTTAATTAACTTCCAAGGTTCTGTTTCTGCCAAATATTTATTTCCAAGGCGTGCTACGTTCATCACTTCGGCTAAAGCCTCTCTAAAGCGATAATTTTCGATAGATGCCGAGATTTTTGCAGGATAGGTTTTTAACTCATCAATAACCGCTTGATCTTGCTCTGTAACGGCCATACGAGTTGGCACATCACCAGCATAATACTTATGCGTTAAAACAACCACACGATTAACAAAATTACCTAAAATAGCCACCAATTCGTTGTTATTTCTTGCTTGAAAATCCTTCCAGGTAAAATCGTTATCTTTTGTTTCGGGTGCAGTAGCAGTTAATGCGTAACGTAACACATCTTGCTTTCCTTTAAACTCTTCTAGATATTCGTTTAGCCATACCGCCCAGTTTTTTGAGGTTGATATTTTTTGGCCTTCTAAATTCAAGAATTCATTTGCTGGTACATTTTCAGCCAAGGTATAACCTCCGTGCGCCATTAACATGGCTGGAAAAATAATACAGTGGAACACAATATTGTCTTTACCAATAAAATGTACCAATTTGGTTTCATCGCTTTTCCAATAATCCTCCCAATTACCACTACGTACATTGGCATTACTGATGTAATATTCCTCTGCTTTCGGACTCCACACCCCCATATTAAGATATTCCATCAACTCCTTTGTTGCAGAAATATATCCTATGGGTGCATCAAACCAAACGTACAAAACCTTTCCCTCTGCATCTTTCAAAGGAACATGAACACCCCAATCTAAATCGCGCGTCATGGCTCTTGGCTGCAAACCTGCGTTTAACCAACTTTGGCATTGTCCGTACACATTCGGGCGCCATTCTTTATGGCTTTCAATATACTCACGTAAACGTCCTTCGTACTTATCTAATGGTAAAAACCAATTCTTTGTTTCTTTTAAAATAGGTTTATCACCCGAAAGAGTCGATTTTGGATTGATTAAATCAGTTGCATTCAACGTCGACCCACAGCTTTCACATTGATCGCCGTAAGCATTTTCATTGCCACACTTAGGACATGTTCCAGTTATATATCGATCGGCAAGAAATTGTTTTGCTGTAGGATCATAATATTGTTCCGTTACTTCTTCAGTAAAGACACCCTTATCATAAAGCGTTTGAAAAAATTCAGATGCTGTTTGGTGATGGGTTTGAGACGATGTACGGTGATACACATCGAATGAAATACCAAAATCTCTGAAAGAATCACCTATAATTTTATGATATTTATCCACCACTTCTTGTGGTGTAATTCCTTCTCTTTTTGCTTTCAACGTAATTGGAACGCCGTTTTCATCAGAGCCGCAAATAAACCTTACGTCCTTTTTGGTCGATCTTAAATATCTAACATAAATATCGGCCGGAATATAAACTCCTGCTAAGTGCCCGATATGCACCGGTCCATTGGTGTATGGAAGTGCTGCCGTTACGGTATATCTTTTTATTTTACTGTTATCCAAAACATTTTTTATTAATTTGGCAAAGATAAGTGTTTTGATGATGATTAAGCAGCCCCCATATTTAAAAAAAGGAGATAAAATTGCCCTGGTTTGTCCGGCAAAGAAATTACCCAAGTCAATTGACTATGCAATTAGTGTATTGAAAAGCTGGGGTTTAGAAGTTATAATTGGCGAAAGTGTCTATGCGGAATACCATCAATTTGCTGGAAACGATGCTTTACGTACAAAAGATATACAGCGATTTTTAGACGATCCTGCAATTAGAGCCATTATTTCTGGAAGGGGAGGTTACGGCTCTATTCGATTAATTGACGACTTAGATTTCACTAAATTTAAGCAAAATCCAAAATGGTTTGTGGGTTTTAGCGATATCACGGTTATTCTATCGCATCTTATTGCACAAACAAACACGAAATGTTTTCATGCGCAAATGCCTTACACATTTGAAGAAGCTACAAAAGAGTCCATTGAATCGCTAAAGCAATTGCTTTTTGGCGAAAAACCTAGCTACCGCTATGCTAGTGATTTTGAAAACCAGACAGGTGCATGCACCGGAACATTAATAGGAGGGAACTTAACGCTATTGTGCTCCGTACAAGGCTCAGCCTCTGAAATGGATTTTGATAATAAAATCTTATTTTTAGAAGACGTAGGCGAGCAAGAATACAGCATTGATAGGATGTTGCGCATGCTGAAGCGCGCCGGAAAGCTTAAAAATTTAAACGGCTTGATTATTGGTGCTTTTAACGAAATTAGTGAAGAAAAAATTCCTTTCGGGCAAACCGCTGATGAGGTTATTTGGGAGATTATAAAAGAATATAAATACCCTGTATGTTTTAATTTCCCATCAGGACACATAGAAAACAACTTAGCCATGATGCTAGGTGCTGAAATTGAATTAAATGTAGAATCAAATAACGTAACTTTTAATTATCTATAATGGCAATATTAGACACTTTAGGCAAATACCGTAACACCGGTTTATTATTGTTACGCATCGGAATAGGCGTAATGTTCATTATTCATGGATTTCCAAAATTAGCAGGCGGCCCTACTGGCTGGGAAGGATTAGGTGGAAGTATGAAAGTAATTGGCATTAATTTTTTACCTATTCTTTGGGGCTTTATGGCAGCCGTAACGGAAACTTTTGGAGGCTTCCTTTTAGTTTTAGGTTTATTTTTCAGGCCTGCACTCATTTTATTGGTATTTACCATGATTATTGCATCATTAGTTCATTTTGCCAAAGGCGATGGTTTAGCCGGAGCAAGTCATGCTATTGAAATGGGTATCGTATTTTTTAGCTTGATTTTTATTGGGCCTGGAAAATATAGTGTTGATAAAAAGTAGCACATCATTTTTAAAATCTATACTAAAAAAAGGAATTGGGGATTAAGGCTTCTTACCAATTCTTTTTTTTTGCCCCATAATGGTGTATTTCTTGAATGATTACGGAATTCATAGACCATTTAAGACAACAACAATTGCTAAAAAGAAAGGCCTAAGATGTGTTCACCTTAGGCCTTTCTGTATTCATTTAATCTATTAACTACGGATTTTGAGGTCCAATGTTTGGATTAGAGTTCATTTCCTCAAGAGGGATTAAGAATAAAAATCTTGGGTCTCCTGCAGGAATGGTCATTACGTTAGCAACAGAAGTGGCTACATAATTTGGCACTGCTGTTCTATCTAAACCTAAATTTAAACGTTTTAAATCTAAATACCTGAAGCCTTCACCCCAAAGCTCAACCCTTCTGTTCACCATAATCTCGTTGATTAAAGCAGTACCTGCATTGGTAGATTTAACAGCGCTTAAATCTCTCTTCGATACTAAGGTAAATAAAGCAGTTTGCGCTAATGCATCTTGGCCACTACGAGCATATGCTTCAGCCAAAATTAAATGCATTTCAGCACTTCTCATCCAAGGCACATCGCCTAACGAAGGACCTGCTGGATCTTTTAAGAAGAATTTTCTGCTCATATACGCTCTTCTAACAAATGCTGTAGTCGGAAGTGGGAAATTTGCCGCAGTTGGAGCAGGTTCCCACATGGTCTTTCTCACATCCGTTGCTGAAATCAAATTATATAACGCTTGATTAATCATCTTTGGGGTTCCTCTTTGATAGCTGGTATTTGCATTGTAGGCAATTTGAGCGAAAAAAGAACCAAAAGTATCACCTTGCTCTGTTGTAGGGTTAGAACACCACATGAATTCAGATAACGAAATGCTATTAAAACCCGTTTGATAATCTGCCTGACTCATTAAAGGATAACGATTACCGTCTATAACTTCTTTGGCGTACTTTATTGCATTTGGATAATCTTGCATTGTTAAAGCCACTCTTGCTCTTAATCCTCTAGAAACCCAAACACCCGCATGTGTTTTGTTTGGCACAGTTGCCGCATTTAATGCGATTGCTGCGTCTAAATCCTTTACAATTTGCGTATAAATTGTTTCAACACTTACTCTCGGCATTCTTGAATCAGCAGAGGTTAATGGCATTGGAACTGCAAGTTGATTATTAGGTTTTGCGGCTGCATTGTAACGCGTACCATAAAACTGAACTAAATAAGAATACGCATATGCTCTAAGTGTTAGTGCTTCCGCCTTAATTCTTGCTTTCTCTGCATCAGTACCTTCTGCTGCATCAATATTCTCGATAATGTAGTTCGCATTACCAATCATTCTAAAAAACGTACGGTAATAATACTGATTACTACCTGCATTATCTGTTCTTGGAGAAAGATAATTCCCTTCACCTGTTGAGGTAAACCATGTAGCATTTGCTTGGTGAAGATCTTCACCCATGAAGTCTATTCCTAATAAAATACCTGCTACACCTGGCTTTCCCTGTACATTACTAGTGGTGGCAGTTGTTCTTTCGAACATGTATCGGTAAATACCATTAAGCGCAGTACTTGCATTAGCTGTGCTAGTAAATATTTCTTTAATATCAACTTTATCCGTAGGAGCAGTCTCTAAATAATCTTTTTTACAACCCGTTCCTGCAAGAACCATGGTGCCAAAAATTACTGAATATATTATTTTTTTCATGTCTGTTTTATTTAAAATGTTGCGCTTAAACCAATACTGAACATTCTTGCTTGTGGGTAAAGATTCGAGTTCGTCCCATCAAATGATTCAGATGGGTTTAAACCTTTTCTTTCCGAGAATAAGTGTAAATTTTCACCAGTTGCAAATACGCGTGCATTGCTAACATCAATTTTCTTCAACCAATCTTGTGGTAAACTATATGATAAGTTAATGTTTCTAATTGCCAAATAAGAAGCGTCTACCAACCAACGTGTAGATGCAGCATTGATATTTGTATAATTACCATAATCTACTCTTGGAATACTGCTTGTCGTGTTTGATGGTGTCCAAGCATTTAACAAGTCTTTATGTAATGAAGAACCGTATGATGACGGAGTCATTAAACCTGCATATACTGAATCGTAAAATTTACCACCAATTTGATAATTAACCAACACACTTAATGATAGGTTCTTGTAAGAGAACGTATTTGTAAATGACCCGTACACGTCAGGAATAGCAGTTCCAGAGCGGTCAAACAATGCATTAGATTGATTCGTTACATATTCCACGCCGTTAACTGTTCTTTTACTAGACGCAGCAATGGTAGTATTATAATTAGGAATATAGAGTGAAGCACCATCGGTAGGATCAACACCTGCGTATTGTCTTAACCAAAACTGATAGTAGTCATATCCAACTTCGCGTCTTTTCGTTCCACTTGTAATTGTTGGCGTTTCGGCAGGTAACTTCGTTACTTCATTCTTAAGAAATGTAAAGTTGGTTAATAAACCCCATGAAAAATCTGTGGTTCTGATGATATCAGCACCCAATTGAATCTCCACACCTTGATTATACATCGAACCAACATTTTGGTTGATTGAGGTAATAGGGTTTGATAATGGTTGCGGTACATTAAATAATAAATCGTTCACATTCTTTCTAAAGAACTCAACTTCACCATATAATCTTCTTTTAAAGAAAGAGAAACTAACACCAGTGTTTAACGTATTTTGAGACTCCCAAGTGATATCAGGTGTTGCTGTTGAAGACAGTATCGTACCCGGCTCGCTTCCGCTATTCATTCCTAAATCATAAAATGCTCTGTCTAAATAATAACCGTCCAATGCGTTGTTTCCAACTTCACCGTATGAAACTTTCAATCTTAAATCGTCAATCCAATTTGACTCTGTAAAGAAATCTTTATTTACTGCCCATGAACCGCCTATAGAGAAAAATGTTCCCCATCTTACGTCTTTTGCAAATCGAGATGATCCATCTCTTCTTAAAGAAGCATCGAAGAAATATTTTTGTTTGTAGTTGTAAGAAAATCTAGATAAATACGATTCAATTCTATCAGCATCTTTTTGACCATCAATAGCACTTGTAGTAACAAAATTAGGGAATTCAGTTATCCCTTCAATAGTTAAGCCAGTTCTACTCGCATCAAAAAAGCGGTAGCTGTAATCGTAATTCTCATGTCCTACCAAAGCAGAAATTACATGATCACCGATCGTTTTATCGTATTTTAAGATTTGATTAAAAGTATAAGAACGAATGGTATTATTACTTTGATATTTGTATCCTTTTTGGGTTTGACCATCACCTACTGTAGGATTCCAATATGTGTAGCCATTATTATTTCTTAAATCAACGCTAATCGTTGGTGTAAACGTGAAATCTTTTAAGAACTTAACCTCAACAAATGTTCTTGCACTTATCTGATTTCTTCTTGTTATGTTTTCATTTAACAATGTTTCATAGTAGACGTGTCTACCCGGAGAAGCACCTTGTGGACGTGCTACAGCACCCGGATGAACGCCATAATCATACCATTGCTCACCTGTAAGATTATTTACAATTGGTTGCCCAGTTGCATCAAAAGCATGAATTGGGTAGATTGGCCCCATACCTCTTGCAAATGAAAACGCATTTACAAAGCTTGACCCGTTACCGGTAAATGAATCGCTTGCGTTATTAGATACGGTACTTGAGGCAGATAGATTCATACCTGTTCTTAACCACGATTTTAATTGTGTATTCACATTTACACGTGCATTGAAACGCTGGAAATCTGATTTCTGAATAAAACCTTTATCATTCAAATAACCTAATGAAACATAAAAATCACTTTTTTCTGTTTTTTGAGCATAATTAATGTTGGCATCTGTTCTGTTTCCGCCTCTAGACATGATATCGTACCAATCGAAATCATTGTACATCAACATCGCATTTGGATTTAATTTACCATCAGTACCAACCACTTGATTACCTGCAACATTAAATGGATTGTATACTAAATTTGTGTATACATCATTCGATGCTCTAGCTGAAGCAGCAGCATCTGATAAGGCAGGGCTTGCAGTAAACATCAAATTGTTTTTTATACCTTGCCAAACCAATGGATAGTACTCAAATGCGTTTACTGTTTCGTACTCAGGAATACCACGCTCAGAGAAACCTTGCACGATGCTTGCTGTAAATGTCGGTTTACCAGCTTTACCTTTTTTTGTGGTAATAATTACTACTCCGTTAGCAGCTCTAGAACCATATAAGGCTGAAGATGATGCATCTTTTAAAACAGAAATGCTCTCTACATCATTCTGGTTGATATCACCTATACTACCATCGTAAACAGCGCCATCCACTACATAAAGTGGAGCACTTGATGCAGAAAATGAACCAAAACCACGAATACGAATGGTAGGAGTAGCGCCCGGTTGCCCGTTTGAAGCGCCAACGATTACACCTGGAGCAGCACCTTGTAAAGATGCAGCAACGTTCGTTACCGTTCTGTTTTCAATGTCTTTTGAGGCTAAGGTAGCTACAGAACCAGTGATAGCTTCTTTCTTCTGCGTACCATAGGCTACTACTACTACATCATTTAAACTCTGTGCATCATCAGCTAAAGCAACATTCATTATGTTGGATGAACCAATGTTTAAGATTTTCGTTGTAAAACCGATGTAAGAGAATTGAATTTGTTTAACGGAAGCACTCACTTTGATGCTGAACTTTCCGTCTGCTCCGGTAACAACGCCAGCTGGCGCTCCGACAGCTTTTACACTTACGCCTGGAAGAGGATTGTTGTCTTCAACTGACGTAACTGTTCCATTAATCGTTCTATCCTGTGCCATTGCTGTTACCGCAATAAACATAAGGATGAACAAACTTTGTAGAAGTTTTTTCATGAATATTTAGTTTAGGGTGAATATTTAATGGTGCTAATATAATCGTCAATTCTTGTATTTCAAATTTTTACGCAAAAAATGACACTATTCATGACTGTTTTTTTTAAAACCAGCAGCATAAATCATACACACCCAAACTAAAAAACTACATTTCAATCCAAAAAAAGGACATTTAGACCTATTTCACATCAAAATATTTTTAATTACGGCTTTGTCTCATAAAATTAAAAAATTAGCTATCATATTTCATTTACAACGTATCGTAGTAAGTAAAAAGCTTAATTAAATCGTCCGTGGACTTAACATTTAGTTTATTTGCTTCAATAAACTTCGTTAGTTGATCTTCTTTTCCTAATACAGCCAATAAGGCTTTTTCTGTATTTTTTACTTTTTTGGGTTTGTTATCTTCCGTTACTAAGTAATAATTGGTGTCTTCAGCTACCTTTTTAGTTACAGATGCCGAATTATACCCTTTACTCTCTATAAGTTGTTTTGATGTCTTTTTTAAATATTTAACTTTTCCATCGTATATAACTTTATAGAAAGTCTTTTCAGTGAATTTATCTATAGGGGCAAATCCATTCTTAAACAGTTCTTTTGTAGAAGTGATTAAAAACTGCGTAGGAGGGGTTGAAAATTGATACTCTTCCTCGTCTTTCCCTTTTAAAACCAATACATCCTCTAATAAATCGTATTTAATGTCCGCAGCAGCTGGTTCTGTTCCTGCTCCGAATTGAACTATTGCTTTTCTCCAATCGTCAAATAAATAAGCAGAGCCTTCAAAGCTATCATCTGTTTTCTTTGCGCGAATACTTAAGTGGTCACCACCCATATCCACATTGCGGTAAATTTGCGCATCCGCACTAAAAAAACCTACTAAACACACAAACAAAACTAGTATTCTTCTCATTATAATGTAATTTATATGAATGTATAAACTATCTGAACCCAATAAAAAGGCTCTCAAGTAAAACTTGAGGCCTTTTTAAAATTATAAACTATCTTGGTCCTTTATATTTAAGAACTAGACCAGTAACTGTCCTAGCATTTGCTGTAGGATTCCACTCAAAATTTAACGTAAAAGTTTTGGTAGCTGGGTCATACTTATTTTCTGCACCTGCAATATTCCTTAGTGTTGCATTTCCGAGAGCTTTCATTGTTACTAAATTTGTCACAGGATCCACTGTAGCCTGAAGATTGTCAATACCTGCAATACCAGAAGTACCTCCTGCCCACTTTAAGTTGGTAATAAGCACAGTGTTGGGCCCAACGGTACTTAGGGTTACGTCTGGATTTCCTGCCATCGAGCCATTAAGTGCGTCACCCGTTGTTGGAACGCCCGGAGAAGAGTAGCGTTGAACTGCGCCTGCATCACAAGTATAAATACCGTCATAGACATTTTTAATACTTAGGAAAACAATTATAGAGTCACTTGTTGCAGCCGTTTTGGCGATCCCTCCCCAATCGGTAACGCGGAAAGCAATTGCATATTTTTTTGTCAAATCAATCCACTTACTTCCGTCCACATTCAGTCCAAAATTTTGCGAAAAAATGCCTGGCCCGAATGCAACATTATATCCAGTAGCAGTCTTAGTATATCCGGCATCAGCAGCTAATGTATAAAAGGAACTTGGAAGCTCTTCATACGTTTCTGCGTGGGCTGCATTATACTTGGTGATGATTCCGGCATTTTGCTCCAACTTAATTGTATTTGTTTGTTCAAGGTCATTATTGTTTGCCACATCTCTTCGAATGCTAAACAGTTGAGTTTTTCTCACATCAGTAAAAACCGAAAAGAATAACTTTTTTTCAGATCCATCCAAAAACTTAAAATGAGTTGTACCAGATTCTCCGGTTTCAGTTCCTTCGAATGCATCCTTTCTACAAGATATTGCTGTTATTGCAAACAATAAAGCAATTCCAGCGTATTTTAATAAATGATTTTTCATTTTTATCAGTTTTATAGTTCAATTATTGATCCCACCAGATTCTTGCATCTTGTGTATTTCCACCTGTTAATCGTGCAATTGCCGCATCATTATTAACTTTATTGGTTGTTTGTTCTGTTGGCGAATACGCAACTCTTCTAGGGATTTGCTTAGATGAGTTTGTGGCAGCAGATGCTGGTGTTAACGTAGGGAAACCTGTTTTTCTCCAAATATTCCATCCTTGTTGTCCATCTGGATAAGCCGCCAAATAACGTTGAACCGAAATATTACGCACATTGCTACTGGTACCTACTGCACCTAAGGCAACTGAGCTACTGGCTAAATAACTGGCACTTGGTGCGCCAACACCCCATTGTTCGTAAGAAAGGGAAATTCCTTGGCTATAAATGGTTGCTAAATTTTCAGTTGTCCAGCCTAAATTCGCAGCTTCTGCTCTTGCTAGGGTAACTTGCGCAGCCGTTAATATATACATTGGACTTCCTTCTAAACGCTTATCGCCACGTAAAATACGGGCCCATGTTGGGTTGTTATTGGTAAAACCCTCCGTTGTTGATTTGTCTTTACCGTACGGAATTCCCAAGCTTGATGTTGCTACGTTGCCTGCTTGTTCACTCGCTCCACCAAAAACTGCTTGACGACCATCACCTAAACTTGCGGTTAAGTCGGTCATTGTTTGGCTCTCTCCATAATCTTTACGGCCATTGTATCCGTTAAAAATGGTATTCTTAAAGTTTGGCGCTGCCGGATTTACTTGAAGATTTTGAGCATTCGTGGTAATAATCCCTCCTGCGTCAGCCAATGCTGCTTTAAACTGTGTAGCCGCATAATCAGTTGCTCCAGGATATTTTTTAGATAACTGAATACTCATCATTAACCGCAATGAGTTAGCCACTCTTTTCCATGAAGCAACATCCCCATTAAAAATTACATCACCAGTGATGGCAGAACCATCGAAAGAAGCTACTGCAGAGGCTAGCGTGCTTATCATACCTTTATAAATAGCCTCCTGCGTATCATATGCTGGTGCATTCACTTCGATTCCTTTTAAGGCTTGACTGTAAGGAACATCGCCCCATTGATCGGTAACTTGCCAAAAAACATATTGTTGCAAAATTTTTGCTACCTGATTTTGGTTATTACTCTTATTTTCAATTTGAATATTTTGCAAATCGTATAAAACTCCACTGTAGTTTCCAGTGAACGCCGCTTGGTTTAATGAATACAACATTACATCAGGATACTGACTTTGCGAGAAAAATTGACAGTAATATCCCGATGTGACATTAAATGCATAGCCACTCAAACTTGCTTCGGCATTGGTTAATAAAGCATCCACGCGCGCTTCGGTGGTTGCTGCAGGATTAACGTTCGTATTGCCAAAGTCTTCTAATTTCTTACACCCTAGCGTACTGGCAAATAACAAGCCGACTAAAGATGTATATATAATTTTATTTTTCATTTTAAATTCTTTATCTGTTTTAACTAAACTAGAATACTACTTTCAAGTTAAATCCAATCCCTCTTGTACCCGGAAGCTGAGCAGTTTCACCACTTGTTGCAGAAACTTCAGATGGATCAAAATCCTTGGTTTTAGCGTACATCAACCAAAGATTACGACCAATAACCGAGAAATTTGCGCTCTTAATTGCGTTGCCTAATCCTAATTTTTTTACAGGGATGCGATAACCAATTGAAACCTCACGTAATTTAACAAAGGTCAAATCGTAAATATAATCGTCAAATGCTCTTGAGTTGTATATTCCTTGATAGTAGTCAATGGCACTTAAATAATATGTTTTTGGTTGACCAGTGGTAGCATCAACTCCATCAACACGAACCCCACCGCCATCTGCAGGATTATCACGAACAGGATTTCCTTTGTCGTTCAATGCTGCTGTACGCGCTGTTAAACCGCTATATGAACCCCACATATTTGATAAAGAAACGAATTTACCTCCGAATTGATAATCGATGTTCGCACTGATATCAAAGTCTTTAAATACATTGAAGTAATTTTGAATACCCCCTGTATGTTTTGGAAGCACACTTCCAAAGAAAACATTTGGATCGTTTACATAATGACCACTCGCGTCTAACAACGGAACTCCGTCTGCATTTCGTTTCATACCATTTCCATATATCTGACCCCACTCCTTACCTTCCTCATGAATCATATACGGCATGGTAGTGCCCCAAACACCTTCAACACTAATTCGTGTGATGCCATATTTTTTACTAATCTCAACTACTTTGTTTTCAATTAAGTACGCATAAGTAGCAGAAATATTCCATGAAAAATTAGGCGAAACAATCGGTCTTGCGTCTAATTGAAACTCTAAACCTCTTCTTTTAATTTCCCCTACGTTTGTATAAATTGACGAGAAACCAGATGCCGGATTGATACTAACAGCTCTTGGATAATCTCTTTGTGTTCCATCCCAATAGGTTGCGTGAACACCTAATCTCTTCCTAAAGAACTCTAAATCAATACCTAACTCGTAGTTTGAAGAAGTTGCCCCTTCAAGATTAGGATCTACCAATTGATCTGGTGTTGACATTAACAAATTACCATTCCATTTCACTGGGTTCACACCGTAAGCAAAACCTGGGTAAACATAGGCACCAAATCTTCCTGGTGTGGTAGATAATGCTTGTGGAATCTCTCCGTACGACGCTCTAATTTTACCGGTAGAGAACCAAGAAAGTCCATCTTTTGGCAATAAATCTCTAAACACGAATGAAGCACCAACTGATTTTGATAAAACGGCGTTGTTATCTGCTGGCAATGTAGAGAACCAATCATTACGAATTGATCCTTCTAAGAACAACATATCTTTGTAGCCAACGCTTGCTTTAGCAAAAATTGCATTGTATTTCTCGATATAACGGTCATTAGAAACCACTGTTTGGTTTACTGAGTTTCCTACTGTAAACAAATCAGGAATTACCAAGCCATTATCCGTATTGGCACCATTCTGCTTGTAGTCAGCTCTAAAGAAATCCGAACCAACTAAAGCGTCCACGCTAAAATCTTTAATTTTTTTAGTGTATGTTCCTAATAATTCAAAGTTCTCACGGTTCGAGTAGGTTGTTGAAGTACCGTAATACCCGCGTGCTTGTGGGTCATTACCTGTAGTTTGTGTACCACTATCGTTCAATCTTGAACTATATTTATCTTCTGTAAAAGTTGTGTTTTGTTGTTTACGATACGTACCTGTAAATTTTAGATCGTTATTTACTTTATACGTTAAATGTAAATCTCCATATAACCTGTCGCGTTGATTTATTTTATCTAATAAATCGTAATACGTATAGAAGTTGTACCAGTAGTTACCTGCATAAAAGTTCTTTGGATTGGCTGCATCGTAAGCTGTTGGATCGTTGTGATTCCAGCTAGCATAAATATCGGTTCCATTTAAACCTGGTACAGTTAATCCTCTTAATTCCTTCATAATGCCCATGTCCAAATCTCTGTGGAACCATTGGTTGAAAGAACCGCTACTTTGACTTGAATAAGCGTCGTCAATATCTCCTTTTAATTGTGTTTTAACGTAGTTGATATTTGCACCAAAGGTTAAGTGCTTGCTTAAATCGTAGTTGAATACAAAATTAAGCAGATTCTTTTTTAAACTCGTATTAGCAACTAAACCATTGGTGTACTGATTACCATAGGTTACTCTGAAATTATATTTGTCTGTTGCATTGCTAAGCGTAATCGAATTGTTTAAAGTAACACCCGTTTCGTAATAATCTTTAGCATTATTTGGCTGAGGAGTTAAAGACGCCGTTTTATACGAATACTCTGTTCCTGGATACCAGGCATACCAAGGAATATATTCTTGACCTACCATTTTAGGACCCCAACTCGAGTCATCACTATAATTGTGATAATATTTACCATCTAATGCTTTCCATTCTTCAGGATCGCCCAATTTCCAATTGTACTGAATTAAATCAGCAGAGTTACCTCCTGCGTAAGTGTTTTGATAATTTGGTAGTACGTAAGCATTTTCGAACGTAGCACCTAAATTAAGGGTAACACCAACTCCAGAAGCTTTTGTTCCTTTTTTGGTGGTAATTAAAATCGCTCCGTCAGCGGCTTGTGCACCCAAAATAGCCGCAGCTGCTGGACCTTGCAATACAGAAACACTTTCGATATCATCAAGGTTTAAATCATCCGCATTCGGCAAAATAGTTCCGTCTACCACATAAAGCGCACCTTCACCTGTTCCAAATCCACCTGCGCCGCGCAGCCTTACTTGTGTATTTCGACCAAGTGCTGCCGCCGATTGACTTCTTACCTGAATACCTGCAACCTTACCTGCTAAGGCGTTATTCACATTTGTTCCACGAACCGTATTTAAATTCTCTCCTGTTACACTCTGCGCATTGGTTGTGGATGAACGAGCAGTTGTTTTTGTTCCGTAAGCACCAGCAACAACAACCTCTGTTAATTGATTGGCATCGCTCTCAAGTGTTGCGTTTACGACATCTGAACTACCGACACTTTGTTCAATTGCTTTGTAGCCTACCGAGCTAAAAACCAGTACAGCGCCACTTGCAGCCTTAATGGAATATTTTCCATTTGCTCCTGTTACTGTACCCAATTTTGTTCCTTTGATTTTGACACTGGTCCCCGGAAGAGGTAAATTGTCCTCTTTAGCCACGACTGTACCAGTAATTGTTCGGTCTTGCGCGTATGAAGCCGTAGCTATACACAAGATCACGAACAAACTTTGTAGAAGTTTTTTCATGAAAAATTTAGTTTAGGGTTGATTAATTAATGCTAATATATGTTTATGAAACATAATTCTCAAATTTTATCACAAAAAAAATATTCAAACCTATAAAAAATCAATAAAAATCACACAAAATACGCTTTAACCTACTTAAAAAACAACCAAACAAGCAGAAAAAACCTAATTCAACCAAAAACAACACAAAACCACAAACAAAAAAACACTAAAAAACATAATTAATCATACTAAGCACTCGAAAAACAGCTCACTTTTCGCTATTTAATTGTCAAAATGACAATTTTAGCAAAAACCCGCTCCTAACAATATACTCACAAAAAAGGTCTCCAAATTGGAGACCTTACAAGCTCAAGAAAATCTTAATAGTATTAATTCATTTTTAAAACTTCTTCCACTCTACGAGGAGCGGCTGAATTATAGGCATAATTAAGGTTAAATGTTTTAGTAGCGGGATCATATGTATTTGCACCAGTTGCAAAAACATCTTGCGTTGCAGCAGTTGGATCAGGTAAAATCGTTACCGTATTATCGGCATTTACTTGAACATACATATAGTAGTTACTTCCCCCCAAATCGCCAATTTCTACTCGACTCGTACTAACGCTTACTGTTGTTACAGCCTTATCTCTATTGATGGCGCGAGCCCCAGCTGTTGGGTGAAAAAACGTACCAGTTGCCTTATACATTCCTTCATAATTATTTTTAGCATTTATTTTAGTAAAGGCATTGTTGTAATTTCCGCTGATTTGATAGCCAGCCTTATTTACGCCAACAATTTTAAATGCTAAGCCATAAGGTGCGCTTGGATCCAAATCTTGCTGATTTAACGTTAACTTTAAAAAACCACTCCGTGATCCTTTCGGAATAAAAACATTTAAACCATTTGGCAACTGAAATTTACTAGATGGAAAAACAACAACATGCGCATTATTTGCTGCATTGTAATCAGCAATTGCATCAGCTGATCCATCCGTACTCAAAGACACCACCAAATCTTCTTCTGCCGGATCTTTCGCGCTTAACATAACCTCAACAAAATCAACCGTAGTTGTTTTATTTTCAATTAACAACGATAATGAATTTGATGGGTCCCGCAATTCAACAATCTTAAAGGCATCAACTCCTTCCATTCCATATACTTGATCGGTTACCATATCATCCTTTAAGCAAGATGTCAGACATGTACTTCCAATAAGAAGTAAACATCCAATTTTTATATATTTTTTCATTCTATTTAGCTTAATTAATATCCCAAAAAACCTTTGATGTTTGTGCATTTATTGCCCCTTGAGCTGCTACATTTGCTGCATTTGTATTATACTCTGATTGTGGATACAATAATCTAACAGGCACTTTATTGCTCCCACGACTCGGATTTAAAGAAAGTGGTAAATCTTCGGGAACACCTAAACGTCGATAATCCACATACGCTTCAAAATTATTTATACCAATTAAGGCTAAATACTTTTGCATATCTATCAATTTCAATTTATCCTCATCAGAAGCTGCTAATGACCAGGTTACAATTGGATTGGGGTTTTGATCCAAATAAGTGTTAGCTGTTGTAACCGCATCGCTTACTTTTAACCAAACGAACGATTCTTGCACCGCTGTACGGTAAGCCGATTCAGCACTACCAGGCAACCATCCTCTTTGAATGGCTTCTGCTTGAAGAAACAAACTTTCAACAGAAGAAAATACCCACTGGTCTTGTGTAGCACTTATTGCCAAACCAGGTCCAGCAACATCAGAAGAATTTATGGCTTTTGGTGCACTATTGGGTATTACTTCACCATAATTATATCCATAGTACTCATTTCCACCAAGTGGCGTAATGGCTTTACTAAAAACATACTGATAACGCACATCGTCGTTGTTTCTAAATTTATCTAAAATATAATTATTTGCACGGTTATAATCATCGGCAATTTCTCCTATCTCATTTAACTTATAGTTACTCCAAAATGGGTTTTGCTGATTTTTTGCCACTACATAGCCTGGGTTCAGTGCTGCTGTTTCTCCAGCACCTAAAAACCCTGTTCCGTTTGCGGTAATTTTTGCTATTTCGGACATAACTGCTGTTTGGCTTAAAAACTGAGATTGATGAATGAGTAACCTTAGGCGTTGAGTATTAACAAGCTTTTTCCACATTGTTACATCGCCATGAAATAGCACATCGGCACTAGTCATTTCTGAAGTAACCTGTGCTTGATCAAATAATTGAATTGCCTTCTCTAATTGAACTAATAAATCTGCGTACACATCTTCCCCTTTATCATAGCTAGGCTGAATAGTATTTTCAAAATCAAATGCTTTAGAATATGGAACATTATTGTACTGGTCAACCAAATACATAAAACCTATTGATTTAATTACTTTTGCTATTCCTTCATAAAATCCTTGACCAGCAAGCGCGGCCTTTTTTTCCATAATGTCTGTATCCGTTAAGATATTGTACCAGCCCATTTTATACGAAGAGGCTGTTAAATTTGTAGATCCTGTCCATTGACTTGATTCAAAACCATTGGTTATGTTATACGATTCTTGCTCTACAGACTGACCATAAGTACCCGACCTTGCCCAGTAACCCATCCACAACGCACAGTAATTATACGATGTAGATGTTTTTTCGGCAGAACGGGTTAATATTGCCGGCAACAACAACTGAGGAGTTATTTGCTCTGTTGTAGGACTATTTGGATTTTGATTAATATCAAAATAACTTTTTTTACAGCCAATTATAAATACTAATATTAGACTGGCTAAGCATGTAATCTTTTTCATTTTTTACTATTTTTTACTTCACGGAAACTCCAGTAATTTTTTAAAGAACTTTCCTATGTAGTTTAATTCCTGTTACTTAAAATGTAATGGTTATATTTCCTCCAAATGTGCGCGTTGGTGGATTTATGGTAGAATCGCCAATACCATTTCTGTTACTACTTGCCGCACTCGAGTTCCCTAAACCAAATGAAGTGTTAGTGTCGGCATAGGTAAAATCAGGATCGGAATAGATATTGCTTTTTGGCAACCACAAGGCTAAGTTTCTTCCCGTAAGCGCTACAGACATTCCCTTTATCACATTTTGATTTCCAAAAATCTTTAAAGGTAAATCGTATGAAATAGATAACTCTCTAAACCTCCATGAAGCTGCGCTAGTTAAAAAGTTTGTACCCACACTCCTATATACACCTGTATAAAAAGCATTTACATCGTTCAAAGTAACATTGGTATTTGGTGAGAATGTTCCATCTGGATTTTCTATTGAAGAATTCGGAAAAACAAATGGTTGACGGTTATTTGCTGCCGTTGCCAAACCAACGCCTGTCCAAGCCATGTCTGACCCGATGTTGTGATAAGCATAATGCCCTGTTTTATATTCAAACAATGCCGATATATTTAACGATTTCCACGAAATTGATGGCGATAAACCAACAATCCATTTAGGCATTGTTTGACCGAAAATTTTTGTATTTGGATTTGCTTTTGGCACTCCGGTTGTCCCATCCACAATAACGCGGCCTTCAGGATCACGAAGGTAATCGGTTGCTTTTATTACAAATGCAGGCTGGCCCTTAACCACATAATTTGATGCATTTGTATTGCCTCCTATTAAAACCTCATTTAAATTTTGATATACATCATTTACTTTATTGGTATTGTAGGTTGCATTAGCTTTCAGATTTACTCTTACTTGACCAATATTCACTAAAGGAGTTAATTTTAAATCCAACTCAACTCCTTTATTTATAAATCCTGCTGCATTTACGTAAGCACTCGAATAACCTGTTGTTTGAGATACCGAAATTGGAATAATCTGGTCGGTATTGTTTTGATGAAAATAGGTAGCTTCGAAATTAATACGCCCTTTTAAAAACCCTGCTTCTAATCCAGCCTCAAAACTTTTGATAAACTCTGGTTTCAAATTTGGATTGTAGGTAATCAAATTAGCCGAATATCCTGGTAGTGAACCATAAGGATATCCTCCATATTGGGTAAAAGTTGCTGCTAACGAATATGGATCAATATCGGCATTTGCAGAAATATTCCATGCCCCTCTTACCTTCAAATAAGAAAGTACGTTGTTGTTTTTTAAAGCCTCAATGGCATCTGTCAAAACAACGGAACCGTTAACTCCCGGATAGAAATACGAGTTATTTGCTAAGGATAAAACCGAAGTTTCATCGTTTCTACCCGTTACTTCTAAATTTGCCCAGCCTTTGTAGTTCAATCCAACGCTTCCATAAAAGCCTAATAAACGAGATTTCCTATATGGAGATGAACCTGTCAAATTTCCAACACGCTGATTAATATTAAACAAACCCGGCACAACTAAACTTGATGCACCAACACGTGTATCGCGTGCTTCATCTTGTCTTAAGTAAGTACCTAAGACCCCTGTTAATTTTAAATCATCGTTTAATTTTTTATTAACTCTAGCAAAAAACTCTGATGAAAGGCGGCTGTTTCTGAAACTCCTTTCTTGTACTGAAGCTGGAATCTGTTTAAATGAACGATTACGACCATAGTCATTTGGTATTTCTCCTTTAGACTTTCTACTTTCGTTCACAAACTGAGCTGTTAAAGCAGCGCGATAAGTAAAGTCTAACCAATCCGTTGCTTTAAAACTCAATTCCAAACTAGTCATCAAATCTTCGCGTCTACCTTCTTTTCGCCAATTATCAATTGCAAAATATGGGTTTAATCCATAATCATTAAAGTAGTTATTGTATTGCGCGAATTTATCTCCTTCAAAATCTTTATAAGAGGTTAATGGAACTTGTGCGGGTGTATTAAAAATTAGGTTCATTAACCCCCCGTTCAAGCCTACATTATTATCACTATTGTACTGTCCCATTGCAGCATCATCAAAAACGCTATAGTTTTGTTGTGCATAATAACTATTTAACGATGCCCTGAATTTTCCATACTCTTTAGAGAAATTCCCCCTAATTCCGGTTCTTCGATTTTTATCATCCGGAACAATTCCCTTAATATTGGCATCCTGAAAGCTTAAATAAAAGTCTTTTGCGGCGAATGTTACATCATTTTGAACGGTTACACCGGTATTAAAAAATTCTTTACGGTCATTGCGCGGACTATACTCCGTTGTTTGGGTTGTCCCGTCAGGAAGTTCATAACCTAAAGGCACTGTTGAGCCATCAAAAGCTGGTCCCCATGACCAATTTTCGTACGGAGTATATACGCCACTACCACCAGAGCCAAATTGCGTTTGAAATTCTGGGAAAAAAGATACATTGGTAAATTGAGTAGAGTTGCTTAAAGTAATAACGGGTTTATCACCTTTTGACCCTTTTTTAGTAGTTACTACGATTACACCGTTTCTAGCGTCTGGCCCGTAAATGGCCGCACTTGAGCTTCCCTTTAACACACTTACCGATTCAATGTCGTTTGGATTAATGGATGACAAATAGTTAATATCTGCCTGAACGCCATCCAACAATAACAAAGGATTGTTGTTTCCAGTTAAAGAGCGAATTCCACGAAGATTAATCTTGACGTTTTCAAAAACACCGCTATTTGTAGTGGTTACGTTTAAACCCGACACCTTACCTTGTAAACCGTTAACGGCATTTACAGATTTAGCTTGGGTTAATTCTTTTGAGCTTACAGTAGTTGCGGCATAACCCAAATCTTTCTTTTGGCGCTCAATCCCCAATGCTGTTACAACAACATCCTGAAGCGTTTTAGAATCTGGCGCCAAAACAACATTAATAGTTTCGGAAGCCCCAATACTCTTGCTTTGCATCACAAAACCGATGCAGCTAAATTCGAGCGTGGTTGCTCCGGATGGCACCTTTACCGAATATTGTCCATCCGCATTCGTAACTGTGACCGCTTGGGTTCCCTTTACGCGTACACTTACCCCCGGAATAGGCATTTTGTCATCCGAGGAGGTAACTGTCCCCTTAATTGTCCTTACTTGGGCCGCTGCAGAAAAAGCAATGAATACCAGTACGAACAAACTTTGTAGAAGTTTTTTCATAATTGTAATAAATAGTTAATAATTGAAAAATTGCGTTTCTACGCAGGGGATGTGAATGAAATGTGCGAATGTAATTTTCTCACATTAGTATAGTTTATACAACTATAACTTAGGAATGATTGAATCAAATATACAGGATTTTTTCAAATTCCAAATCTATCCCTACTTTAATTCATTTATATAGCAGCAATCGAGTTATTCCTTTGGAACACAATAGGTCCAAAGCCCTCATAAAATTTACATCTACTGCTGATTTGATAATTATGCTTTTAGTATTTACAAAAAAGTACATTCCCGAAAAGGGTTTTACCGCCTTCCCAAAAATTACGAAACAACGGATTGTTTGCTAAATACACGACATTTCCTTGTCCAAAATCTTGCACACCTATTAATAACCCCGATTTTAATTCTTCCTTAGCTTTTTTACCAACCACGCCCGCCATAAAACTATGCTCGTTTAATAACCCTACATTCCAGCCGTTTGGCAAAGGCTCATAAATTTTACGATCGGTTTTTAGGCTATAGTATATTTTACCTAAGCCGTATGAAAAAGGATGACTATTATCTAACTGTATTTTAAAAATTGCGCCGGGTATACTGGTTTCAAAATCATCTTTATCTCTATCCTTAAATTGTTGCTTATTTTCTGTGGCTTTATCCAGCTTCTTGGCAATCAATTCTTTCTTTTTGATATCGAATCCTTTTTTGTCGAGCACACTCTCAATCGCATCTTCCAACAAAATTAATTTACCACCTCTATTTAACCAAGTTGTTAGTCCGTCCCCCATAAAGCCTGCATAGGATCCGTCGGGTAGAATAAGGGTATTTATATCGTTTATATCCAAATCATTGATGTTTTTTGCACCAACAATAGTAGGAGACAAGCCCAAATCGTGCTCCAAATAAAACCAAACTTCACCAAAAGCGAGCGACGAAACGTCATTACCTGAAACAAGCGCTATTTTTGGCTCTTTTAATAATGGATAGGCATCGGAACCAAAATCTTTACCTTTTTCTACAAATCCGCTTTCTATTGTTTGATACGATTGATTCAATCTTCCGGCTACTGCTTCTAAGTTTTCCTTCAATCGGGGGTTTCTTTTTTCATTCTCGACACGCATGACAAGGAGTGTTCCCGCAGCATATGCTTTTCCGTTTATGGTAAAAGAGTGACTGGCTTGACGCACTTTAATTCCTTCTTTTTGTAGGGCGATAAGCAACTGAATATCCTCGCTTGTTCCCCAGTCAAACAACCAGGCAAGTGGTTTTGTTGCGGGTGTTGAAGCCTGATTTATTTCCTCTATGGACGAATACTTGCCTTTAAAGCTTTCCTTACTGGCAAATCCCTTTAGGCCATACGCGTAGGGTAAAGCCCAAGCGGTAATATCATAGGTATTGGAATCTGTTACCAATGTTTGCGGTTCCAAAAGAACATTGGCCAAAACGGCGCGCGACTGTTGTATATTTACAATCATATCATTTCGGTCTACACGGAATGTTACCTCTTTTTTAGTCTCATAATCGTATCCTTTTTCTGGTTGACCGCCACCAAAAGTATACTCAATTTTATTTAAGCGCAACAGGGATGCTAGCTTTTTTAAGCGGGATAAATTACTTGCTTTAATCACAAACGTTTTATAGTTTCCAGGGGGTGTGCTTAAGCTTTGTTCAAAATATTTTTTAAACTCGTCTAAAAGCTTTGCTCTGTTTAACGACACCACTTCAATGGTGCTCATTCCTGTTGTAAAATGGTGAGCAATGCGATCTTTTAAAGTCAAGGTATCCCCATCTGCGGTTACCACTTTCAAGCCTGCACGGATTCCACCTTGTTCGTAGGTCATCCCGATAGAACCATTGTAAAGCGGATAGGTATCGCCATAGGAAGGATATAATAAATCGAATTTCTCTTTTGTGAAATATTGCCAACCTTGTGCATCAAAATATTTGGCATTATTTTTCCCTACAATTACCTGAAAATTCCGCTGAAAGGCCGTTATATCTTGATGAACAGGTTCAGCAGCAGGGGCAAAATAATAGGGCTCGTTAAAGCCTTGCTCATGAAAATCGACATGGATTTGCGGCATCCATTCATTGTACAGCGCCAATCTTTGCTTACTCTCTATTTGCGTTTGCCAGGCCCAATCGCGGTTCAAATCAAAATAATAATGATTGGAGCGGCCCCCAGGCCAAGGTTCGTTATGCTCCCTGGATAGAGGATCAGCATTGGGAAATTTTCCAACCACCCCATTAAAATAGTTTACATATCGGTCCCTTCCGTCTGGATTTAAACAGGGATCTATAACCACCACGGTATTCTTTAGCCACTCATTTTCCTGCTTATTTTGGTTTGATACAAGTGTAAAAATCATTTTCATGGCGGTCTCAGTCGAATTCGCTTCGTTACCATGAATATTATAACTTAACCAACAAATGGCAGGTTGTTTACCTAAATTGATCGCGCTAGCTTGCGCTTGAACGAGCAACAAATTATTTTTTCGAATCTCTTCTAATCGATTGATATTTTCGGGAGATGAAACCACCGCAATAAACAACGGACGTCCTTCATTTGTCTTTCCATATTCTATTAATCGGCAATTTTGCGTTGCATTGCGCGCAACCTGTTCAAAATACGCAACAACTTTATGGTGTGGGGTAAAATTCGACCCTAAATCGTATCCCAAAAAATCCTTTGGCGATAACAGTTGCGCATGTAATGTGCTAACAGCAAATAAGCACCAGAAAAAAAAGACAAGTGTTTTCTTCATATAGCGTAATTTAATCTAATGTACAAATTTTGTTTGTGCTTGTTAAAGCTTAATTTTACCGGAAATACAATTTTCAGCTATGATCAGCACCGAGCAACTTTACGAACATTTTTCTACCAGTAAAATAATTTGTACCGACACCCGAAACATTACCCCCGGCTGCATCTTTTTTGCCTTAAAAGGCGATAATTTTAATGCCAATGCCTTTGCTGCTCAAGCCTTGGAAAACGGGGCCGCTTACGCCGTTATAGACGAAGAAAAATATGCGCTTGATGCTCGATTCTTATGCGTTGAAGATGTATTACGCACATTACAAGACTTGGCGCGGTATCATCGCCAACAACTTAGCATTCCCGTAATTGGATTAACTGGTAGCAATGGCAAAACCACCAGCAAAGAATTGCTAAACGCCGTGTTAGCCGAGCGCTACACAACTTTTGCCACTTTTGGCAACCTAAATAATCATATTGGCGTTCCGCTATCTATTTTATCCATCCGCGAAAACGTACAAATAGCCATTATTGAAATGGGAGCCAATCATCAAAAAGAAATTGAATTATTGTGTAGCATTGCACAACCTACCCACGGCATTATAACCAATGTTGGGATGGCTCATTTAGATGGTTTTGGAGGATTTGAAGGCGTGAAAAAGGGGAAAGCAGAACTCTACACCTATCTAAAAGAAACAAACGGCTATACATTTATTAACCGCGACAATCCTTTTTTGCAAGAAATGAGCAACAAGGCACAGTTAACCAAACTCATTTACTACGGAGCAGAAAATGGAAACACCATTAAAGGGATCCTAAAAAGTAGCGATCCCTTTATTGAAGTTGAGTGGACCAACCACGAAATAACTAGCAGTGTTCAAACAAACCTAACCGGAAGTTACAATTTCGAAAATATTTTAGCCGCCATTTGCATTGGCGATTTCTTTGACATGGATCCGGAAGAAATTAACCAAGGATTGGCAAATTACCAACCGAAAAACAACCGTTCTCAATTAACAAAAACCGACAGAAATACAATTATTTGTGATTTTTACAACGCAAACCCAAGTAGCATGAGTGCTGCATTGCAAAATATATCGGTTTTAACCGCAGCAAAAAAAATAGCCATATTGGGCGATATGTTTGAATTAGGCCCTGAATCAGCTGAACAACATCTGCGCATTGCCAAACAAGCCAACGAAAGTAATTTAAACCAAGTGATTTTTATTGGAAATTACTTTTATGCGCTGAAAAATGATTTAAATGGTCTTTTCTTTGAAAGCCCTGCTGAAGCCGCTTCATTTTTACAAACGCAGCCGATTAGCGATTCCTTAATTTTACTAAAAGGGAGTAGGGGGATGAAGCTCGAGAGTCTATTGAAAGAGTTGTAAATTAATTTAAACAAAAAGCTTTCTTCATTGATGAGGAAAGCTTTTTTATGTGGTAGCCATTTACTTCGCTTCCTCCACTAAAACACCAATAGCGCTGATTTCCATCAGGGGATTATCGCGCATGTTTTGTTCAATTACAATTTCAAATTTTCCAACATGTGCGAATTGATAGTTTGTAAGCAGCGGAAATTCATTGTTAAATAAATTTCCAGACCCACTGCCCAACCATTCGCCGTCATTCTTGGCCAATTTAAATTGATAACGGATTGTTTTTTCATTCTTCCCGTCTTTAAAATGAGCCAAAATAAAAATATTTGAATACTTATATTCAGCGGTATTTCTTAGCTTAAAATACACGTTATAACGCTTATTTGCATCCTTTATCTCAACCGGCACCCTTAAAGGGTTACGGTATGTCCATTTCCGATCCGGAATTTCTACATTACTATCAATCACAGAGCTGTTACAGCTTGCAAAGAGCGCCAAAATGAAGCATACATACACGAAGCGAAACATCCTTTTATTCTGAAGCAGGTTTTGTATCTGAGCCATTGTTATTCGTACGACGGTTATTGTTTTTCCGGCGGTTATTTCTGTTTCTATTTTTATTTTGCTCTGGTGCTTTTCCGCCCTCGGTAACAGCGGCATTCTCTGCTTTAACTGGCTGTTTTGCCTGATTTTGTGCTTTTTGCTGTTGAGGTTTTGGTGCATTCTGCTGTTTCGCCTGATTGTTTTGAGGAGGTTTTTGGCCCCCAGACGAATTTTGTTTCAGTCCGCTGTTTGCTTGCTTTTGTTGCTGAGCAGGTTGTTGCTTATTTGCCTGACCCGATTTATCTCCAGATTGATTCCGGTCTCTTCGTTGATTCGAATTGCGACTATTTTTTTGATTGTTGCGGTTATTTTTTCCTTTCGATCGGTCATCTAAACGTGTCAAACTATCTTGCCCCACTACGTTTTCGTAATCGAGTGATTTTTCAACAATAATCGGCTCGGCAAGCTGTACGGCATCTTCTTTCAAGTTCGGCGCTTTCTTTCCGGCTTTGTTCATTGCCATAATTTCTTTCACACGAGCTGCTTTTACCGGTATCCAATTTTCTTCGCCCTGATAGCTGAACCACATCACTTTTTTAAAGATATCGGTTTTCTGATGACGAGCGTAACCTGCTTCGGTATCTAGGTTTTCAATTCTATCAGGAATATCCTTTAATGCATCTAAATAGGTATCGAGCTCATAATTTAAACAACACTTTAACTTGCCGCATTGTCCGGCTAGTTTTAAGGTATTGAGCGACAGATTTTGATAACGCGCGGCAGCGGTTGATACCGTTTTGAAATTGGTAAGCCAAGTAGAACAACACAGTTCGCGGCCACAAGAACCAATTCCGCCTAAGCGCCCAGCCTCTTGACGCATTCCAATTTGGCGCATTTCTATCCGAATTCGGAAACTTTCTGCCATTTTTTTAATCAATTCTCTAAAGTCGACACGGCCATCGGCAGTATAAAAAAATGTTGCTTTTGTTTTATCGGCTTGATAATCAACATCGCTAATTTTCATCGACAAACGCAAGTCTAAAGCAAGCTTTCGCGCTTTATGCATGGTTTCCCATTCCATTTCCTTCGCGCTATTCCATTTTTCTACATCGGCTTCAGTTGCTTTGCGATAAATCTTTTTCGTTACCTGTTCAGCTGTTGTTTTGCGTCGTTTCATTTGAATACGAACAAGCTCACCTGTAAGGGACACATGGCCAACGTCGAAACCACCGGTTGGGCCTTCAACGGCAACCAATTCGCCAATTTCCAAATAAATGTTATCGCTATTAAGAAAAAACTCTTTTCTAGAGCCTTTAAATTTTACTTCTGTAACCTGAAACGGTTTATAGTTAGAAGGCATATCCAAATTAGATAGCCAATCGTGAACTTCCATAGTTTGGCAACCACCGGTGCCACATGAGCCATTACTTTTGCATCCATTGGGGGTGCAACCACCACCCGTAGAACAACTTCCACATCCCATAATTAATTGTATATATATTGAGTCCCCGCAGGGAGCGTTTTAAACTTGATAATTTTTACCAACTGTAAAGATACATCTAAAAACAGAATTTTCGGGTTCGCATTCCGTTCTATATGATAATGTGCTTTCTCTAGTTCGGCAATTATAGCCTCGGCCATTGGTAAAGAAAGCACGTGTTCACTCAGCTTTTTAGCTGTTTCTAAGGTTAATGGGGGTAATTTCACCAGTTCATCGGCCCCGCTTAACAGCAAACAACACTCCCGTAAATAATTTACTCCGTATTTTAAAAAACTTTTTTGATTCTCTCTTCCCCACTTCGCAATCTCATCGGTAAATTCAATCAGATCGGGCACTTTATTTCCAAAACCCATCCTTAACCAACTGGTAAACGTACTAGAACTATCGCTTTGCGTGTCTGCAGCCAAGGTTTTTGCTTCAATTAAATTACCATCGGCTAAAAAAGCATAATCTCTCGCCTGATGATCGCCTAATCCTCTGTTTTCTTGCAAATAATTGGTAATTTCTTCACCGCTTAGTTTTGGAATTTTAACAATTTGCGTACGCGATAAAATGGTATTTAATATTTGATCCTGACTTTGCGCAACTAAAATAAACAGCGTATTTGCTGGCGGCTCCTCTATTAATTTTAGTAACGCATTGCCAAATTTATCCAAATACTCGGGTAGCCACATAATGAGCACTTTGGTTTCGGCTTCGAATGCTTTAAAGCTTAATTTTTTAATGATATCGTGACATTCGGCAATGGGAATATTAGCTTGCTTGTTTGCTACATCGAGTTTTGAACGCCAAATATCCAAATCAAAATAGGAATCTTGCAGCACCATGGTTCGCCATTCTTCCAGTACATCAACCGCCATTTTTACACTTGCCGAGGTAAAAATTGGGTAAGAAAAATGTAGATCAGGATGAATCAACCGTTCGTATTTTCGACAATTGGCACAATCGCCACAGCTGTCATTCTCCAGTTTCGCCAAGCAATTTATATACTGTGCATAAGCAATGGCCAATGGCAAAGCCCCAGAACCTGTCGGCGATAGAAATAATTGCGCATGACTTACCCGGTTCTCTTTTACCGTTTGAACCAATTGTTGCTTAATCCTTTCTTGACCGATGATTTCTTTAAACTGCATTTGGTGCAAAATAGTAAATAGATACCAAATGTCCGCGATTCTGATGGATAATTTGACGAAAGTCTCATACAGAGCCGGAAATGGCAACCGCTTGAAACAAATCTAAAACCGTACCTTTACGTTTTTTAATTTTTATGCCCAGAATTCTTGCTTTCGATTATGGAACCAAACGCATCGGCATGGCCGTGACGGATCCTCTGCAAATTATTGCAACCGGCTTGGATACAATCCACCCGAAAGATGCAATTGATTTTTTGAAAAAATATCTCTTAACCGAGCAAATAGAGGCTTTTGTGTTAGGCGACCCTAGGCAAATGGATGGTTCCGACTCTGATTCGAAGCAACATGTTGTGGGTTTCTCGCGTTTGCTTAAAAAGGAATTTCCAAATATTCCTCAGCACTGGGTTGACGAACGCTTTACCTCAAAAATGGCACATCAAACCATTATGCAAAGTGGTTTAAAAAAAACCGACCGAAGAGACAAAGACCGTGTAGATACGATTGCCGCGACAATCATTCTACAATATTTTATGGAAAGCCAACGTTAATATCCAAACAAATGAGCCTGATAAACGAGGATTTACAAGATTTATTAATCAATTATTGCGAGCCTGAGAGTGCATTACTTCAGAAAATAGACCGTGAAACCAACTTAAGGGTTTTAATGCCGCGCATGCTTTCGGGGCATTACCAGGGCAGGGTTTTGAGTTTTTTAAGTAAAATGCTTCGTCCCAAGCGCATATTGGAAATTGGTACTTTTACCGGATATGCAACCCTATGCTTGGCTGAAGGATTGAGCAATGACGGGATTATTTATACCCTTGACATCAATGTAGAGCTGGAAGACATGGTGCGAAATCACTTTGCCCAATCGCCTTACAACGATCAAATACAATATATTTTAGGCGACGCCAACCAAAGTATCAACCATTTAAACGAAGTTTTCGACCTCGTATTTATCGATGCCGACAAGAAAAACAACGGCACCTATTACGATTTAATTTTTGACCGCGTTCGTCCTGGAGGACTTATTATTGTTGATAATGTGCTTTGGAGTGGAAAAGTTCTTCAAACCAAACAAGACAAAGACACCCAAAATATCACTAATTTTAATGATAAGATTGCCGCAGACAAACGTGTTGAAAAACTCATTCTGCCGGTAAGAGACGGATTATTTGTGATACGAAAACTTGATTAACATCTCATTTGAGCGCTAATTATGCAATAGGAAACCAACAAATATGAAAAAACTACTCATCATTTTTCTTCTAATCGCCTCTGTACAGCTTGCTAAAGCAGCTAAAAGCACCGAAGATTATATTGCGGAGCATGTAGAACTTGCTCAAAGCTTAATGCGCGAGCACAGAATTCCAGCGAGCATCATTTTAGCAGTAGCCATTCACGAGTCCGCATCGGGAAACAGTCGCATTGCTCAATACCTGAATAATCACTTTGGGATAAAGGGTCCAAACAGCAATACGGAAATCCGTTCTTCGTACCGCGATTATGAAAGTGACGATGAGTCGTACAACCATTTTGTTGAAATTATGGAAACTCGAAACAACTTTAGTTCGCTTTTTAACAAGTACGACCAATACGATTACCAAGGATGGGCGCGCGGAATTCAGCGTAATGGATATGCCCAAAGTCGTACCTGGGCAAGTCAAGTAGTGGCTATTGTAAAAAAATACGAATTGTATCAGTACGATGAACGCCCTGAAGATTATGTGGAGCCCGTATACAAAGCCCCAAAAAGCACCTATAAAAAAAGTGGCAATTTATATAAAGTAAAATCGGGCGACAACCTGAGCATGATAGCGAAGCGCCATCACACAACCGTAAAAAGTATCAAAAGCAAAAATCACTTAAAAACAAACAACTTGAAGATTGGTCAAAAACTAAGGCTTTAATCTCACTATTTTAATTTATATCCACTTTACATGCATTCATCAAAATACGTCCTCTTTCTTTTACTCTTGTCGCTTTCGTTTACCGCTTGTAAAACCCGAAAGTTTGCTCAAAACAATAAAAAAATTGAAAAAGAAGCTTCAAAAAGTAATAATAATACCTTTAAAAGCTATACCACACTCAACTATATTGAAGAATTTAAGGGGGTTGCCATTGAAGAAATGAACGCGGCAGGTATTCCTGCTAGTATTACCTTGGCACAAGGCATCCTGGAGTCGGGGAGTGGAAACAGTGATTTGGCGAAGTATGCCAATAATCATTTTGGCATAAAATGTACGGCCGATTGGAAAGGGAAAAACTACTTTAAAGACGACGATAAAAACGACGATTGTTTTCGGGTGTATAAAGATGCGCGTGAATCGTATAGAGATCACTCCGAATTTTTAAAACGCAAACGCTATAGTGCTTTATTCCGTTTAGATAAAAATGATTACCGCAGCTGGGCTCAAGGCTTAAAAGATGCCGGTTACGCAACCAATCCAAAATACCCCGATTTGTTAATCAATACCATCGAAAAATACCAGCTTTATCAGTACGATCAATCAGAAACAGAAAAACAAAAAATTGCACGCGAAGACCGTGTTTTTACAGAAATAAATGCCAATATCCCAGTAGAAAAAAAGAAATTCTCGCCTGTAGACACTCCTCCGGTCGGAGCCAAACCAATTACTGCCGACGGCACCTACAAAGTTACCACAGGCGATACGTTGTACAACATTTCGAAACGTTTTAACCTAAGCGTTGATCAATTAAAAATGCTCAACGAAATGACAAGTGATGGCATAAAAATTGGTCAAGTGCTGAAGGTTAAATAATGTTAATCCTATCTTTAGCATTCTACTAATTTGTAGTTTTGTAATCCAATGAAGTTTTGTACGGTATTTATTTTCTTGATTTGTCTTTCAGCCTTACTCTTTGCACAAAACAAGCCTATTCAGGGGATTGTTATAGACAAGGAAACAAAACAGCGTTTGGCAAAAGTTTATATTTACAATGTGCGCACTGGCGATGGGCTTTACAATAATACCAAAGGGGAATTTAGCACCTATGCGCAACCCGGAGACACCTTGGTGGCTGCTTTAAGTGGCTATGGAGTAGATACCATTATTTTTAAAGGTCAATCGGCCGCATACTTTCAATTAAAATCAATTGGTATTCGCTTGCGCGATGTAGTCATAAAAGAAAACAAACTTAATCCTCAGGAGCAATACGAAAAAACCATCCGCGAGTATCGCTATGCCACACAACGTGGAAGCAGTAAAGATTTATTAAATTTAGGTAATAGCGGCGTTGGATTAGGTATTGATGCCATTTATAACTTGCTAAGCAGACAAGGGAAAAATGCCCGCCATTTACAAAAGATTTTAGAAAAAGATTATCGAGAGGATCTCATTGATTTCCGGTTTACACCCAATTTGGTTCATTCGGTTTTAGGGATAAAAGATGCAGAATTGATTGACTTTATGCAACAATATCGCCCAACCTATGATTTTGTGCTCGAAGCAACAGATTATGCGTTTAACCAGTTTATTAAAAATGCCTATCGCAGCTATCGGCTAAACCCGAAAGCTTTAAAATTACCAGAATTACCTCAATTTAAACTCGACAAGTTGTGAAAGCTCCTATTTTGATAATTAAAAGATTACCTGCACTTGGGATGGCAATTTTTCCCTTCATATTGCTGCAATCTGAAGATTTCAAAAAAGACCCGATTATTCTTAATCATGAAAAAATTCATCTCAAACAACAACTTGAACTTTTCATTTTTGGCTTCTACCTCTTGTATTTTATCAATTACTTGGCAAATTGGATAAAATATAAAAATCGTGATAAAGCCTACCGTTCTATTGTATTTGAGTGCGAAGCATACGATTTCGAAAAGGACTTAAACTACTTAAAAAATCGAAAACCATATGCGTGGTTTAGATTCATCAATCAAAAATAATCCGCTAGAAAAATCTGCTTTCAAACAGACAAAAGCATCCCCAAAGGAACACTCATTTCATTAAATCTTTTTATCTATCATTTTTTTCTTTTTCTTTGTAATCAATGAAGAATTGTTTAGCAGCCCTGTCCCTAATTCTAAGTTTATTCTCTCTAGCTTCTTTCGCACAAAAAGTTGACACAATCCCTGTCAACACAAAAGACCTTAATATTAAGCTTAAAAGGAACCCGCTGCCCAGCAGACAGGGGGCATTAAACTTTGAGCCTATAAAAATTGCTCCCTATGTGGTAAACGCAAAAGTTAACTATTGGAAAACCAAAACCCAAGTGGGAATCAATCTAAACCAATCGCAATTTAGCGATAACTGGAAAGGGGGAGGAGTAAACTCGGTAGCCATTGGCGGATTGGTTAATTACAAAGCTGAGTATAACAAAAATAGTTTCAGCTATGTAACGGAGCTAAACCTGCAATATGGTAAGGTTAAAAATAAAGATCAATTACCAAAGAAGACCAACGACCGTATTTATTGGGATAATAAAGCTTCGCTACAGTTATCTAAAAACTGGTTTTTCTTTGCTTCACTCAGTTTTGAATCACAGTTTGCAAAGGGCTATTCATATTATCGCGACAGCAATGGCGATGAACAGCAGAAGTTAATTTCGGGTTTTATGGCGCCAGGTTATTTAACTGAATCGTTGGGTATTGAATATAAACCGACAAAATATTTTTCTTCCAGAATTGGTACAGGTACTGCGCGTCAAACTTTTGTGTTAGACACCACTCTATATAAGCAAAACCCTAAAAACTTTGGGGTTGAATATGGCAAAAAATTCCGTAACGAGCTGGCTTTTCAAATTGTTAGCACGTTTGATAAAGACATATTCAAAAACACGAATCTCAAAGCACGGTACGCCATGTTTATTCCGTATCAGGATTTTGCCCCTCGACACATTGATCAACGTTTAGATGTAACCTTGACAGCAAAGATTAACCGCTTTATGAACACAAGTTTAACGGGTGTGGTATTATTCGACGACGATACCGCCGTGAAAGTTCAGGCGAGTCAGTCACTGGCGCTGGGCTTTGCGTTTACCTTTCCGAGATAGTGCTCAGTTAACTGTGCTTCCGTTTTAAATTTAGGTAATCAATGAAATACAGCACCTTAATGGAAAGGCTGTTGTTTTGAGGAGCAGACAATATTCCGTCCAAATTTTTCCTATATCGAGGGGTAAAATATAACTCATTGGTTTCTGCAGCATCTTTATATGAAAACGTAAACATGCTTCCAGGTGCAAATTGCCAGCTATAAATTAAATCAATATTAAATACATTGTAATTTCTATCCGTGCCCTCAATTGGACTGCCTGAGTAGTCGCCCAAAGTTCCATCCTGTTTTAACCAATAAAACTCTTTATTTCTTCTATCACTCCAATAATGCCTTACCACAAGCGAAAAGCCCATTTTATTGTTGAATGTATATTTCGCGTCAAAAGAATTTTCTACCGTTCTCCGATCATATCTTGAAAAAACAGCTTGATTTCCAATCGACTTAGCCCAATTTACATAGTTATAGCTCGGCTCATAATTCAAGTCTAATCCGAAAGCAAGTCTATCACTAAGCCTTAAGTTTTGAAAGAAGTAAAAATTGTAGGCTTCTCCATTAAAAAGCTTCTGTGTGGTATATTGGATATTTCCGCCGAAATTATACGCTTTGGCCCGATTTGGATTCACATACATAGCAAAATTAATTCGCTCGGGAGTTTGATACATTTGTCCATTTCGTGCCTCATAAAAATCGTTCCCCACTGCCCTGTAAGCAACCTCAAAGGAAGTTGACCAAAAATTCTTGTATTGAATCCAATTACCGATGTAAGCATTCACACTCTGATAATCGTTCGGTTTAAATCGATTGGAATAATTTACCTGAAACCAGTTTTCCATCTGATTAAACCAAGAATGAGGTTCATAGATATTATAGCCGAAATTGACTGATTGATCAAAGAAATTGTTGTTTTTATAAAAGCCCAAATCGGAAGGATTAAATTTTCGATCGGAGAGGGCTTGCGTATATTTCCAAGTAAAATTTCCACTCTTTTTTCCGAGCTGCAGGTCGTAACTATAACCAACTCCAATGGCCGTATCGGTTAAATAACTTACTTTTCCTCCTCCGCTAATAAAGTAACTGTTCTTTTTATCGTTAAACGAAAAAAGTGCTGCGCTTACA
This sequence comes from Pedobacter paludisoli, assembly GCF_052344095.1. GTDB lineage: Bacteria > Bacteroidota > Bacteroidia > Sphingobacteriales > Sphingobacteriaceae > Pedobacter. The sequence continues at coordinate 3,242,498 of NZ_CP179926.1, forward strand.
TTGGCATCATAGGCAGATCCCTGCCGTAGTACATTGGTATTGATAAAAGTAAGGGAACTGTTGTTTTTTAAGGATTGATCAAGCACTACTATATTGTAATTGGTTAATGGTTGTGTTTCCAATTCATACACATTTCCTTGAGCATCCTCCACCACACTCTTCATGGTATTCGTTAGCGCATTAAAAACACCAATACCCAATCCCTTTGCCGTCCGTCCGGAGACTTTTGTGGCATTTATAACCTTCGATTCGGTTTGATCTTTTAGTATTTTATCTCCTGATTTTAATCCCGAATAATCGTAATACGAAGGGATAGAGCCAATGCGCTTTGAATAAAAAAGATCGCCTTTACTAAATAACTCAATTCCTTCGGTAAAAAATTGGCGGTTTTCATTAAACTTCACCTCAAAAGGACTGAGATTTAAGATTCTATTATCCGATTGAACCTGCCCGAAATCGGGAACGAGGGTCATATCTAACGTAAAGCTGTTGTTGATTCCGTATTTCACATCCATCCCTCCATTTAAACGGGTGGTGGTATTTTTTACACCGGGTAGATTGGCAGGATAATGATTTAAATATCCTGAAATATACGGAGAAAAGGAAAGGCGAATGGGTGATTTTATCCCCGACAGCCCTGTGTATGTCCCTTCTTGATTAATTAAGCCACTTACTTTAGGATCCACAAAATTCCAAAAACTTTGCCTGTTTGCCACTTGCTGTCTCCGGATAAAATTGATACCCCAATTTTGCATTTCATTATTCGAAAAGCGAAGTGCCGAATAGGGGATTTTCATTTCACAGGTCCAACCAAGGCTATCTAATTTTACTTCGCTTTCCCACACGGCATTCCAATTTTCATCTTCCCCTAAATCGGGAGAATATTTAGCATCGAATTGCACGCCAGCTGCTGTTACAAAGAAGCCGTTGCCATTTCTTTTATCTAAAAAAGGATCAAATATAACTCCAATAAAATCGGCATTTCCAATGTTATCACGCGTTACAAGTTCATGTGAAACGCTATCCGGATCATCAAACATGCGCGCGCACACGTAAATGGCAAAATCATCGTATAACACTTTTACTTCTGTCCGTTTGTCGTTACTTTCTATGCGTCCTGGAACGGGCCGCGATTCTATAAACCCGCTTGCAATGGGTACCCCTTCCCAACATTTATCGTCTAAAATCCCATCAATTTTTGGCGCAGATACTATGCGTTGAGCTTTTAATTGACGAATGGTTGGCGCTTGCTGGGCAAAACTGGATAGCCCCGCGAAAGCAAAAAGCAGCAGTAGAAGATTCTTCATTAAATTAGTTAAGTACCCATAAGACTCCTATGCGCTTAAAATGTTGCACGAAAAATTTTAAAGAGCTAAATTTTGCATGAAATCCGTGTTGACTAAGCCCTTCAACTGATGAAAGGAGATGCGTTTATGTCTTTTTACCCTCAACCTTTTTGCTTACATTTGCGACTTAATATTAATAGGGCTTCTAACTAAACACTAAGCCTTTAGCTAAAATACAATGTTTGATAATTTACAGGACAAGCTAGACAGAGCATTTAAAGTACTAAAAGGACAAGGCAGCATTACGGAAATTAACGTGGCGGAAACCATGAAAGAAATTCGCAAAGCCTTGTTGGATGCCGATGTTAACTACAAAACAGCTAAAACTTTTACAGATGACGTAAAGCAAAAAGCGCTTGGACAAAACGTATTAACAGCGGTTTCTCCAGGTCAATTGCTAACTAAAATAATGAACGACGAACTTGCCGCCTTAATGGGGGGTGATGTTACCGAGTTAGATACAAAAGCCAACCCAACTGTAATTTTAATTGCGGGTTTAAATGGTGCGGGTAAAACAACCTTTGCTGGTAAACTAGCTTTACACTTAAAAAGCAAGGGCAAAAAACCTTTATTGGTTGCCGGCGACATGTATCGCCCTGCGGCTGTTGATCAGTTGGAGGTATTGGGTACACAAGTGGGTGTATCAGTATACGCCAATCGCGATTCGAAAGATCCGGTAGCGATTGCTCTTGAAGGGATTGCACACGGAAAGCAAAACGGAAATAACGTTATTATTATTGATACAGCGGGTCGTTTATCGATTGATGAATCGTTAATGAACGAGATTTCGGAGGTGAAGGCTAAAACCAATCCGCACGAGATTTTATTTGTGGTGGATGCAATGACCGGGCAAGATGCTGTAAATACTGCAAAAGTGTTTAACGATCGTTTAGATTTTACCGGCGTTGTTTTAACAAAATTAGACGGTGATACCCGCGGTGGTGCTGCCCTTTCTATTAAATCGGTTGTGAACAAGCCAATTAAATTTATTGGTACCGGCGAAAAAATGGAAGCTTTGGATGTTTTCTATCCTGATCGTATGGCTTCGCGTATTTTGGGTATGGGTGACGTGGTTTCGTTGGTGGAACGCGCGCAAATGCAATTTGACGAAAAAGAAGCTGCAGAACTCCAAAAGAAAATCCGCAAAAACAAATTTGACTTTAACGACTTCTATAACCAGATTCAACAAATTAAGAAGATGGGAAATATGAAAGATTTAATGGGTATGATTCCGGGTGTGGGCAAAATGATGAAAAATGTAGATGTTCCGGATGATGCTTTCAAATCTATTGAAGCCATTATTAACTCGATGACTCCTTTTGAAAAGGAAAATCCCGATGCAATACAACAAAGCCGTCGTTTGCGTATTGCCAAAGGTTCTGGTAGCAAAGTAGAAGAAGTTACCAAACTGATTAAGCAATTTGAAGATATGCGCAAAATGATGAAACAATTTTCAAATCCTGCTGCTGCAGCAGCCATGATGAAAGGAATGCCTAAAATGCCTTTCGGAAAGCGATAGGCTTTAAAACATATTCATAGTAAAATCCCAACCTTAGGTTTGGGATTTTTTTTCATAAACCTCCTAGGTTTCAGAAACCTATGAGGTTTGTTCTCATAACTTCAACATTTTATACTTTGAATGCGAATCCGTCGAAACGACTAAAAAATAATTTAAAGTCTAGAATATTAATGATATTCCTATATTAGCTATTATCAATCCTTCATCCCCGAAAACGCATAACATCCCACTAAAATTAAAGGATTTTTATGCTTGTAAAAACATACGGAAGCGCCGTTTATGGGGTAAACGCTTTAACCATAACCATCGAAGTAAACATTAGTAGCGGAACCCAATATTACTTGGTTGGACTACCAGATAATGCTGTTAAAGAAAGTCTGCAACGCGTAGAAAGCGCCATTCATTTAGCAGGTTACCGCATGCCTCGCCAAAAAATCGTTATTAATTTAGCTCCAGCCGATATTCGTAAAGAAGGATCTGCATACGATTTACCCATTGCGCTTGGCATTTTAGCCGCCTCGGAACAAATTCCTTCAGATGAACTGGAAAACTATTTCATCATGGGCGAACTATCTTTAGACGGAACCATTCTTCCCATTAAAGGTGCATTACCTATCGCCATTCAAGCAAAAGAATCTGGATTTAAAGGCTTTATTTTGCCCCAACAAAATGTACGCGAAGCCGGTATTGTGGATGGTTTATTGGCCTATGGCGTAGAAACACTTTCACAAGTAATCGAATTTTTTAATAATCCGACTTCCTTGACTCCCATATCCATTAACACCAAGGAAGAATTTTTAAAAAACAGCAGTCAATACGAGCATGATTTTGCCGACGTAAAAGGCCAAGAAAACATAAAAAGAGCGTTGGAAATTGCTGCTGCCGGCGGACACAACGTCATTTTAATTGGCCCTCCTGGAGCCGGAAAAACCATGCTTGCAAAGCGATTACCCACTATTTTACCCCCCTTGAACCTGAATGAGGCATTGGAAACAACAAAGATTCATTCTGTGGCCGGAAGACTTTCAACCGCCGATGCATTAATTACCATACGACCTTACCGCTGCCCGCACCATACCATTAGTGATGTGGCCTTGGTTGGGGGAGGTGTAAATCCGCAACCCGGCGAAATTTCTTTGGCTCATAACGGTGTGCTTTTTCTAGACGAATTACCCGAATTTAAACGAACAGTTTTAGAGGTGATGAGACAGCCGCTCGAAGATAGAAAAGTAGCCATTTCACGTGCGCGCTTTTCTGTTGAGTATCCTGCCAGCTTTATGTTGGTGGCTTCGATGAATCCCTGCCCTTGCGGCTTTTACAATCACCCTGAAAAAGAATGCGTTTGTGCTCCAGGAATTGTTCAGAAATACCTCAGTAAAATCTCTGGCCCATTATTAGACCGAATCGATCTGCATGTTGAAGTAACCCCTGTTGATTTTTCGGAACTCGCTTCAGAACGCGAAACAGAAAAAAGCGAGCATATCCGTAATCGAGTAATTAAGGCTCGCGAAATTCAAAACCAACGATTTGCTAAAACCGAAGCGCTGTACAGCAATGCACAAATGAGTCCGAAAATGGTTAGAAAAGTATGTCAAATACAAGAAAGCGGAACAGAGCTCCTCAAAAACGCGATGGATCGTTTAGGTTTATCGGCGCGAGCCTATGATCGAATTTTGAAAGTTGCACGAACCATTGCCGATTTAGACAATAGCGAAAATATTGAAATGGAACACCTTGCTGAAGCCATAAACTACCGTAGTTTGGATCGGGATAGCTGGGCGGGTTGAGACAATCTGATTAGAGCCAAAATTCTTTTCCCGCTTGACCCCAAACCAATCCCTTTCCCAAACTAAATACTCCTTAAACCCACAAATAAATAGAATCAACACTATATTTACCGAATGGAAAATACTGTACTCATTATTGATGATGAACCCAAAATATTAGGATTATTATCAAGGATTATAGAGCTGGAAGGCTTTCAGGTTTTACAAGCTGAAAACGGAAAGGCTGGGCTTAAAATCTTAAATACAAAAGAGGTACACGTAGTGATAAGCGATGTGAAGCTTCCAGATGTGAACGGCGTTGACCTAGTACTGGAAATTAAAAAGCTGAAGCCATATGTTGAAGTCATTAATTTAACGGCTTTCGGAACTATTTCTGATGGGGTGCAAGCCATTCGCAACGGCGCTTTTGATTACATTGTAAAGGGCGACGACAATGATAAAATTATCCCACTATTATACAAAGCGATTGATAAAGTAAAACTACAAATTCGTGTTTTTGATCTCGAAAAAAAACAGGGAAAGAACCTTGGTTTTGAAGGTATTATTGGGCAATCTCCTGCAATTTTGGCGGTAATAGAAATGGCAAAAAAAGTAGCTGTTTCAGATGCTTCTGTTTTATTGCTTGGTGAAACAGGAACAGGAAAAGAAGTTTTTGCCCAGGCAATTCATGCTGAAAGTCCAAGAAAATTAAAGCCTTTTGTTGCCTTAAACTGTAGCGGTTTTAATGCCGAATTATTAGAAAGTGAGCTTTTTGGGTACAAGGAAGGGGCATTTACAGGCGCGTCTAAAGATAAAAAAGGATTATTGGAAGAAGCCAATGAAGGGACCTTATTTTTAGATGAAATAGGCGAAATGAATATTGATCTCCAGGCAAAATTACTTCGGGTACTAGAGAATCAAACGTTTATAAAAGTAGGCGATACCAAAACCAGCAAGGTTAATGTCCGCATTATTGCAGCTACCAACCGCGGACTTAAGGAAGCTGCTCAAAAGGGAGTTTTCCGTTCGGATTTATATTACCGATTATCCGTTTTTTCACTTGAACTACCATCCTTAGCAGAAAGGAAAGCTGATATTGTGCCAATTGCAAAACATTATTTAAGCGAGTTTGCAACTAAAGTTAACCGCCCAGAAATGAGTATGGATAAAGATTTTATTCAGCTGATTACCAATCATGCATGGAAAGGAAATATTCGGGAGTTAAAGAATATTATGGAGCGTGTAGTAATTTTAGCAGAAAGTACAGCCATTACCACAGATTTACTCCCTCTTGAGTTTCACGATGTAAGTAAAGAAAACGGCGTAATGAGTATGGCGGCAGTAGAGCGTCAGCACATAAAAAAAGTATTGCACTATGCTGGAGGAAATAAAACTGAAGCGGCAAGAGTTTTAGGCATCGGTTTAACCACGCTTTATCGAAAGCTCGAAGAATATAATTTAAGTTAATGCAATTGATTAGTCCGATTTTAATAGTCGAATTTCCGAAGACAAAACACTTGAGAGCAGTACAACGTTCATAGGAACTGTTCATATCCTATCGCCCTTCCCCAATCAGGCCTAAAAATGCTATCGGCGATTAAAGAAAATTTTTCAAAATGAAAATCACCCTTCCAAAATGGAAGGGTTTTTTTATGCCTAAAAATTTCAAAACGCGAAACAATCATTTCATTTATCTGATTTTCAGCCTATTACTATTGTATACGTTTTTTCTGGAACAGGTCTTGGTTACTGCCATGAAAAAAATATTATGATCCTACTATTCTTTATCATCCTCGTTTTGCTCTGTTGGGTAGCGTACAAATCCATCGATTGGTTCGAAAAAATCTAAAAAATTATGATAGCCCTATTTATTCTCGCCGTAGTTGTATTCATGTACATGATTTACGTGCTTATCAAACCTGAAAAATTTTAAATCTGTCTGTAGAAGACATTAACAAATTAGAAATGAACACTGAACTAACTGGCGTTATTGCCACCTTTCTGCTTACCCTGGCTATTGCCATTCCGCTTGGTAAATATTTGGCTAAGGTTTTTGCAGGAGAAAAAGTCTGGACAGACTTTTTAAAACCGCTTGAAACTGGCATTTATAAACTTTCTGGAATTAAAATTAAAGAGCAAATGAACTGGAAACAGCACTTGAAAGCTTTAATGACCATCAACATTGTTTGGCTGATATATGGTTTTTTTGTTTTGCTTTTTCAAGATAAACTCCCCTTTAATCCGGATGGAAACCCTGCTATGACACCCGATTTAGCTTTTAATACGATTATCAGTTTTGTCGCCAATTGTAACCTTCAACACTATTCGGGCGAAAGTGGTGTGAGTTATTTAAGTCAGCAATATGTGTTGATGTTTTTGCAGTTTGTAAGTGCGGCAACGGGTATTGCCGCAGCTGTTGTATTATTTAAAGCTTTTAGAGATAAAACCAGTACGCAATTGGGTAATTTCTGGGAGTTTTTTGTAAAAGCAATTACAAGGCTATTATTACCCTTATCAGTTGTGTTAGCGCTCATTCTCGCTTTTAACGGCACGCCATCAAGTTACGAGGGCAAAGATCAGTTTATCTCTATGGAAGGCGATACGGTAAATGTTTCGCGTGGTCCGGCGGCACAAATGATTGCTATAAAACACCTGGGAACAAATGGTGGCGGTTATTTTGGTGTTAATTCAGCTCATCCCTTCGAAAATCCAAGCTATTTTACTAACATGGTTGAGCTAATTGCACAGGTTATAATTCCAATAGCAATGGTTATCGCCTTTGGTTTTTTTATTAGAAGGAGAAAAATTGGCTTGACCATCTTTGGCATAATGACTATTGGCCTATTTATGTTGCTCATTCCGATGTTGAGTGCAGAATTGGCTGGAAGTCCGACTTTAGCCAAAATGGGAATTTCGCAAACAACAGGAGCAATGGAAGGTAAAGAGGTACGTTTCGGCCCTGCCGCTTCGGCTTACTGGGCAACGGTTACAACCATTATTTCTACAGGATCTGTTAATAGTATGCACGATAGTTCGATGCCGCTATCGGGCGTTTGGCAATTGTTAGCTATGATGATTAATTCATTTTATGGTGGTTGCGGGGTAGGACTATTAAATTACTTCATTTACCTGATTGTTGCCGTATTTATTTCGGGATTAATGGTTGGCAGAACACCAGAATTTATGGGGCACAAGGTGGAATCAAGAGAAATTAAAATCGCAGCTATTATTACGCTGTTAAGTCCGCTTCTAATTCTTGCAGGTACAGCAATTGCAAGTTATGTATTTACCAATTTCGGCGATGCTAATTGGGCGGTACAACCTAAAAACTGGCTCAATAATCCTGGTTTCCATGGGTTTTCAGAGATGCTGTACGAGGTAACTTCATCGAATGCAAATAACGGTTCTGGCTTTGAAGGGCTCGGGGATAACAACGTTTTTTGGAACACTTTAACCGGCATTATTATTTTCTTAGGCCGGTTTCTGCCAATTATTGGACCGATAGCCATCGCAGGATTATTGGGTGCTAAAAAATTCATCCCAGAATCTACTGGAACACTTAAAACCGATACTAAAACTTTTGCCCTAATGACCTTTGCGGTAATCATTGTTTTAAATGCACTTTCTTATTTCCCTGCCTTGGCACTAGGACCCTTGGCCGAATATTTTACCCTGCTTAAATAGAAATACAAATGAAATCTAGTACTAAATTGTTCGATTCTGCCTTGGTGCAGACCGCAATAAAACAGTCTTTTATCAAACTTGATCCAAGAGTGATGGTTTGTAACCCGATCATGTTTACCGTAGAAATAGGAACACTTGTTATGGCCTATGTTACCGTTTATTCTTTAAGCAACAAGGATCAGGGATCGCCAGTATATAACTTTTTTATCTTCCTGATTTTATTACTTACCGTGTTGTTTGCCAATTTTGCCGAAGCCATTGCCGAAGCACGGGGTAAAGCACAAGCAGATAGTTTGCGTAAAACGCGAGAAGAAACTCCAGCCAAAGTGCTTTTAGCCGATGGAAGAATTGAAATCCGTTCGTCGAATCAATTACGAAAAGGCGATGTTTTTGTTTGCGATGCAGGAGATATCATTCCTACGGATGGAGAGATTATCGAAGGGATTGCAACCATCGATGAGTCAGCCATTACAGGAGAGTCTGCACCAGTAATTCGCGAATCTGGTGGCGATAAATCATCGGTAACCGGTGGTACAAAAGTATTGTCGGACAAAATTAAGGTTCAGGTAAATACTGCCCCAGGCGAAAGTTTTTTAGACAAGATGATTGCATTGGTTGAAGGGGCATCGCGCCAGAAAACACCTAACGAAATTGCCTTAACCATTTTATTAGCCAGTTTTACCTTAGTCTTTATCATTGTTTGTGTAACCTTAAAACCCTTTGCCAATTATGCAAACACACCAATAACCATTGCGGCATTAATTTCACTTTTTGTGTGTTTAATTCCAACTACGATTGGCGGCCTTTTATCTGCCATTGGTATTGCCGGAATGGATAGGGCTTTACGTGCTAATGTAATCACCAAATCGGGGAAAGCGGTTGAAACTGCCGGCGATATCGATGTGTTACTCTTAGACAAAACAGGAACGATAACCATTGGTAACCGAAAAGCCACTAATTTTTATCCTACGGAAAGTGTTGATGCACGTGTACTTGCGCAGGCCTGTATTTTAAGTTCTTTGGCCGATGAAACACCTGAAGGAAAGTCCATACTCGAATTAGCTGGCGAAAAAGGATATCAGGTATCAGACATAACCGAAGGTTCTACCTTCATCAAATTTACTGCAGAAACTCGTTCAAGCGGCTTAGATACGGTAGATGGAAAACGCATACGAAAAGGGGCATTCGACGCGATCCGTTCCATTGTACAAAAAGCCGGTAATATCTTTCCTAGCGATATTGAAAATCATGTAAAAACCATCGCAACTAATGGAGGAACGCCTTTGGTAGTTGCTGTAAATGAACGAGCACTTGGTGTAATTGAATTGCAGGATATTATCAAACCAGGTATTCGTGAACGTTTCGAGCGTTTGAGGAAAATGGGCGTAAAAACCGTAATGGTAACTGGAGATAACCCTTTGACTGCAAAATACATTGCCGATAAAGCTGGTGTAGATGATTTTATCGCTGAGGCAAAACCAGAAGATAAAATGAACTACATTAAAGATGAACAGGCTCAGGGTAAGCTGGTTGCCATGATGGGCGATGGGACAAACGATGCTCCTGCACTGGCACAGGCTGATGTGGGTGTAGCCATGAACAGCGGAACCCAAGCAGCTAAAGAAGCGGGTAATATGGTTGATTTAGATAACGATCCGACCAAACTCATCGAAATTGTGGAGATTGGTAAACAGTTGCTTATTACCCGAGGTACATTAACCACCTTTTCGATTGCGAACGATGTGGCAAAATATTTTGCCATTGTTCCGGCACTGTTTATTGCCTCTATTCCAGCATTACAAAGTCTAAATATTATGAGCCTTCATACACCGGAATCGGCCATACTTTCTGCGGTAATCTTCAATGCGATTATTATTCCAATACTCATTCCGCTTGCCTTAAAAGGCGTTGCGTATAAGCCAATTGGCGCTACCGCTTTGCTTCGCAGAAATCTATTCATTTACGGAATAGGCGGTATAGTTGCTCCCTTTATCGGAATTAAATTAATTGATTTATTGGTTGGCCTTTTTGTGTAGGCCTGTTAAAAATATAAAAATGAAAAAGTATATCTTTCCATCCATTCGTTTAACAGTGGTTTTATTGGTGCTGTTATGTGTTGTCTATCCCATCAGCATAGCTTTAATTGGTAAAATGTCTACAGGCCATGGAGGTGGTGAAAAAATCACCAAAAAAGGCAAAACAGTTGGATATGCCTTGTTGGGGCAATCCTTTACAAAACCCGAATATTTCTGGGGACGCCCGTCGGCTGTAGCATATAATGCATCGGGCTCGGCGGGTTCAAATAAAGGACCGTCTAACCCAGATTATTTAATTGAGGTACAATCGCGTATCGATACTCTTTTAAAATATAACCCAGGTATTAAAACTGCTGATATTCCTGCTGATATGGTTACTGCATCGGGAAGTGGCTTGGATCCTAATATTTCAGCGCAAGGGGCAGCTATCCAGATAGCAAGAGTGGCCAAGGCCAGAAATATAAATCAGAAAAAAGTACAAGAGCTAATCGCCATCAATACCATTAAGCCGTTTATGGGTTTTTTGGGCCCCTCTTCCGTAAATGTTGTTAAGTTAAATCTGGCGCTTGACGAACTCTAAATAAACTCCAGCAGCTGCCTGTTTTAATACGGGTTTGCCAAAACAACAAATCGGGCAGCTGTATGGATTTTCAAAAATTTAAAACATCAATAGTAACAAGACAATAAGAAGCATAAGCAAACTTACTTTCTTAAAGTTTAATCAATGAAAATAAGCATATGAAAAAATATTTAATATTAACCAGTGCCTTAGTAACGAGCTTATTTGCACATGCACAGGAAGAACCAAAAATCAAGGTTTCAGGATATTTGGAAACGTATTATGGATACGATTTTAATAAACCGTCAGATCACAACCGTCCGTCATTTATCTATTCGCACAACCGTACCAATGAAGTAAACGTAAATTTGGGCTTTATAAAGGTCGCATACGATCGTGGAAATATTCGGGCAAATCTGGCATTAATGGCTGGTACGTATCCCAATGCCAACCTTTCTACTGAGCCTGGCGTTCTTAAAAATGTGTTTGAGGCCAATGCAGGAGTAAAACTTTCTAAATCGGAAAATTTATGGATAGATGCAGGGATTTTTTCTTCGCATATCGGATTCGAGAGCGCTATATCAAAAGATTGCTGGGTGCTAACCCGAAATATTTCTTCCGAAAATACGCCGTATTATGAATCTGGTGCTAAAATCACCTATGGTACAAAAGATGGTAAATTTACAGTTGTGGGTTTGTATTTAAACGGATGGCAGCGCATCAACCGACAAGATGGAAACAATAAGCCTGCAGGAGGATTACAACTTACCTGGAAACCAACTGAAAAAATTACGCTCAACTATAGCAACTTCTTAGGGAGTGAGGGTGCAGATTCAATCCGCGTTAATCGCTTTTATCACAATGTTTATAGTGTCTTTCAGTTAAGTAATCAGCTTGGTATAACCCTTGGATTTGACTATGGCACGCAGCAAAAAGAACAAGGCACCAATGAGAAGAATGAAATACTTTCGCCTGTTGCCATTGTGCAATACAAATTTGCTCCTAAATGGGCGCTTGCAGGAAGGTTTGAATATTACGAAGATAAAAACGGGATTTTCATTCCAACCGGAACACCAAATGGTTTTAAAACCAAAGGTTATTCCATGAATATTGATTATTCGCCTATTCCAAATGCGCTTATTCGATTGGAAGGCAAAGCTTACAATAGCAAGGATCAGGTTTTTGTGAGAGATGCAAGCATGGTTAATGCGAATGCAACGCTTACAGCAAGTATGGCTGTTTCATTTTAAAACGTACCATTCATTTGCTTAGGATCTTAATCCCAAGCTTAAAAAAATTATACAATGATACTATATCTTGAGATTGTTTTCTGCATAACTTTGGCCGTTCTAGGCTGCCTGCTTGTGCAAGAAAATGGCAATATGAATGTAGTTCTGAATTAGGAGTATAAGCAATGGAAGCACAACAAAAAGAAGCATCGGTAAGGCATTTTCTAGATTTGGTCAAGAGATCGAGAAAGGGAAAATTGAAAATTTATATTGGAATGTGTGCAGGTGTAGGTAAAAGCTATCGAATGCTTCAAGAGGCGCATACATTGCTAAAAAATGGGGTTGATATAAGTATCGGTTATATCGAAACGCATAATCGGGAAGAAACGCATGCCTTATTAGAAGGTCTTCCATTAATAGAAAGAAAGCGGATATTTTATCGGGGAAAAGAAATGGAGGAGATGGATCTTAAAACCATATTAAACCGCCATCCTGAAATTGTTATAGTAGATGAACTGGCTCATACCAATGCAGAAGGTAGTAAAAATGCTAGACGATGGCAAGATGTTTTAGATTTATTAGATGCTGGGATTAGTGTAATCTCAGCAGTAAATATTCAACACCTCGAGAGCATTAATGAAGAAGTAAAAAAAATTACAGGTGTTTCGGTAATGGAAAGAATTCCCGACAAGATTCTGCAATTGGCAGATGAAATTGTCAATATCGACCTTACTTCGGATGAACTTATAACACGCCTTAAAGAAGGCAAGATATATGAGAAAAGCAAAATTGAGCGAGCCCTAGGTAATTTTTTCCAGTCGGATAAGATTTTGCAGTTGCGAGAACTTGCATTAAAAGAGGTTATGCATCAGGTTGAACGTAAAATTCAAACGGAAATACCTAATTCAATCAAGCTTCGACCTGAGAAATTTTTGGCTTGTATATCTTCTAATGCGGAAACCGCTAGCGTGGTTATTCGAAAAACAGCTCGATTGGCTTCTTATTATCATTCCGCTTGGATTGTTCTTTACGTTCAAGGTGATAAGGAAAGTATGGAACGCATCAAACTTGACAAACAACGACATCTCATTAATCATTTTAAATTGGCAACAGAACTTGGTGCGGAGGTAATAAAAGTAAAAAGTAATCGCATTACGCAAACGATAATAGACAAGGCTTTGGAAAAAGGAGTAACCACTATTTGTATTGGGAAACCACATTTAACTATCTTTCAGGTCATTCTTCGAACAGCGGTTTTCAATGGATTGTTAAAAAATTTGGCTTCCCGCGACATCGATTTGGTTATTCTTTCGTAATTTATAACAATGTAATACAGGCATCATGAAAATAAAAACAAAACTTCGCCTAGGCTTCGGCTTTCTTTTTTTTATAGTCATTTCTTTCGGACTTACTGCGTTGTTTTTTTTAACTGAGATTTCAACTAAATCAAAAGTAATTCTAAAAGATAATTATGCCACACTGAAATATATTTCGGCCATGCGTGCAGTACTCGATGAAAATACTTTCCCCCTCAAAGAAGAACAGAAAATCATATTTGAGAATAATCTTAAAAAGGAGCGACAAAATATTACAGAATCTGGCGAAGAATTGGCCGTAAGAGCTGTTTTTTTGGACTATAAAATGCTTAATGAATCTAAAGATAGAATCAAACAGGCTTTTTATCTGAAAAAACTAAGGCGAGGCTTACAGGAAATTGAGCGTTTAAATCTGCAGGCTATTTTTGACAAGAACGCAAGGGCAAATCAAGCTGTTTCCAGGGCAGATATTTATATCGTTTTAGCTGCTACCACCTGTTTTTTGATTCTGTTTACCTTCATCATAAATTTCCCAGGCTTTGTAGCCAATCCTTTGGCAGAGTTTAGTGTAGCCATTAAACAGATAGCCAATAAAAATTATAAACAAAGGCTTCATTTTACCAATAATGATGAGTTTACAGAACTGGCCACATCTTTCAATAGCATGGTAAGCAAACTAAATGAGTGGGAAAACAGCAATTTGTCGAAGCTAAAAAGTGAGAAACTGCGTATTGAAGCAATTATTTCCCAAATGCAAGATGCGATTATTGGACTTAATGAGAATGGCGCCATTTTGTTTATGAATACGCTTGCCTCAAAACTTATCAACCTGGATGAAAAAACCACTGTTGGACAAAATGCTTTTGATCTCGCGAAGAAAAATGAATTACTCAATCGAATTCTTCATCCTCAACAAGATAATAAGCCTCTAAATATTTATGCCGATAACAAGGAGTCTTATTTCCAGTTAGAGAACAGAGAAATTGTAATCCCAAATTTTAGCGAAGATGAAGATTATGCTTTAGTTGAATCCTCTAAATCGGTTGGAAGTGTATATGTTTTAAAGAACATCACTCAGTTTAAAGAACTAGACGAGGCTAAAACCAATTTTATTGCCACGGTTTCGCATGAACTTAAAACACCACTTTCGTCGATTAAAATGAGTTTGAAGCTTTTGAATGATACCAGAGTAGGGGTTATGAATACTGAACAGAAAGAGCTTGTGCAACACATTCAGGAGGATGCTACTCGTTTATTAAAGATTACCTCTGAGCTTTTAGACCTTTCACAAGCAGAAACCGGCAACCTAAAACTTACTTTCGCACTAACCAAGCCGATAGCAATTGTTAATTATGCGCTCGATGCAGTTCGTTTTCAGGCCGGTCAGAAAAATATAAAACTCGACGTAAACTGTGATGAGAATCTGCCAGAAGTGAACGCAGATATTCAAAAAACGGCATGGGTTCTTGTAAACTTTCTTTCCAATGCATTGCGCTATAGTGCTGAAAAATCGACTGTTGTTCTCGACGTAATACAAATAGAGCACAACATCCGTTTCTCTGTGCGAGATTTTGGAAAGGGTATAGATGAAAAGTATCAAAAAAGACTTTTCGATCGGTATTTTCAGGTTCCAACGGATGGGCAAAACAAATCGGGTTCTGGCTTAGGACTTGCGATTTCTAAAGATTTTATTGAAGCAGAGAAAGGAAAAATTTGGGTAGAAAGCGCCATCGGAGAAGGTAGCTTATTTCTCTTTACTTTGCCGCTTGGATAAGACTATTTCTCAATTAATGAAAATATCATACGTGAAATTCCACCATTAATTTATCAATTGTGTATTGAAAAAAAATCAGCATGATTTTGTGAAACTTTCAAAAGCAAATACAATTCCCATTTGACCTAAAAATGCTAAAGTTATATTGAATGATTGCTCCGTTATCAATTTAGCTGAAAATTATCTTACTAATCGATTCGTTGAAATTGCTTAATTTTAATAAAATTTAGTGTCATTATGAAAAAGCTACTTATCATTACGGGTGGAAGTAAAGGGATTGGTTCCGGAATTGTTGAAATATATAAAAACAACGATTATAAAATAATTTCCCTTTCGCGAACAACAAACAATGGAGCCGGTTATTACGATGTTGACCAAATTGAAGTTGATTTAAGCAAAATCGATTCATTAGCGCAAAATTTTAAAACAATCTTTTCTTCCCTCGACGAAGAAAAAATCCAAAGCATTACCCTTATTAATAATGCCGGTACAGTGGGCGACATTAAATCGCTAGCGGATAAAAGCCCTGAGGATATCCAGCATACGCTAAATTTAAACACAACGGCTCCACTCATTTTATCGGCGCTATTTTTAAAATTAACCGAGACATGGACTTGCGAAAAGAAAATAATCAACATTTCATCTGGCGCAGCTAAAAACCCTTATTATGGTTGGAGTACCTATTGTGCGTCGAAAGCAGCCATCGACATGATGACCAAAGTTGCTGCAATTGAACAATCCGAACTAAAATACGGCGCTAAAATTATTGCGATTTATCCCGGAGTAGTAGATACCGACATGCAAAATAGTATCCGCAGCGCGGATAAAAAAGATTTTACTGATTTAGAAAAATTTATCGAGTACAAAAAAACCGGAAAATTAGCAGACTCTCGAACAGTTGGCTCAGAAATTTACACCATAGACCACGACGAAAATTTTGAAAATGGCTCCATTATTCATGTAAATGATATTCGTTAGTTCCATGCTAAAAAACATCTTGTCTACGTCCCTCCACAAATTTTTTTTGCATTTTTAAATTATTTTGTTTACCTTCCACAAAACTGAACAGTTTTTTCAGAAAAATCTGCTTTGTTTGTCTTGTGCCTATTCGGGCGATGCTATTTTTTTCAAAAATCACACAAAACACTATAAATCAACGTTTTAAATCAACATCTAACTTATCAAAAAGGGTATAAACGCTTCATTTCTGAAGCAAATAAAATTGCTTTGGCATTGACTTTGTATTTTCCATGACACAAAAATCTACCTATCATGAAAAATACAATTAAAATTTTCAGCATGCTTTTAATAGTTTTAAGTGTGGTGACAGCGTGTAAAAAAAGTACAGATCCTGCAGACCGTGATTTCTTTGTAGGCACCTACAATGGTACTGTATCGTACAAAAATGGAGAGAGTACTACGGCTAGTACCGACGGAAAAGTAACCGTAAGCAAAGTAGGCGAAACCTACAATTTCTACTTTGGAAACAACATCCCGGATATTACCGGAGTTAAATTTACGCAATCGGGCGACAATACCTATGTGAGTGTTGGAACTGGCGTAACCGGGATTACCATCAACGCCAGCACCTTGAAAATGTATGTTGTAAAAGGTTCTGAATCTTGGACCGCTGATTGTACCAGATAAAATTAACGAAAACGTTATAAGAAAAATCCCAATGTGAATTGGGATTTTTCTTTATGATATCTATATTTGGGGCTTATCCTATTATCTAACCCCCTTTCATGAGTTCAGTTAAAAAATTTTTTCTAAGTGCAGTTTTCTTTGCAGGCCTCGCTTATCAAAGTTTTGCACAACAAAAGCCAAACGTTATATTCATTTATGCCGATGACCTAGGCTATGGCGATTTAAGCTGTTACGGGGCAACAAAAATTAGCACCCCAAATGTCGATAAATTAGCCAATACGGGTGTTCGTTTTACAAATGCTCATTGTACATCTGCGACCTGTACCCCTTCGCGTTACGCGGTAATGACTGGCCAATATCCTTGGAGAGTACAAGGCATTCGTGTACTTCCTGGCGATGCTCGATTAATTATCCCACAAGATAAAATCACACTCCCGAAAGTATTTAAAAATGCTGGGTACAACACCGCAATTATTGGGAAATGGCATTTAGGTCTCGGAGAGACGGTAGAAAAAGATTGGAACGGCGATGTTACTCCCGGACCAAATGAAGTAGGCTTTAACTATGCTTTTATTTTTCCAGCAACTGCCGACCGCGTTCCGACAGTTTTTTTAGAAAATCATAAAGTAGTTGCATTGGACCCGGCCGACCCTATTTCTGTTAACTACAGCCAAAAGGTTGGAAATGACCCAACCGGAAAAGACAACCCTGAATTGTTAAAAATGCAGTCTACACCTGGCCAAGGGCATAACCAAACCATCGTAAACGGTATCGGCCGTATAGGTTATATGAGCGGTGGAAAAATGGCCCGTTGGGTAGATGAAGAAGTATCAAGCACTTTTTTAGCGAAAGCGGAAGAGTATATTGAGCAGAATCAAAAACAACCTTTTTTTATGGCTTTGCATTTAACAGAACCGCATGTTCCACGCATGCCTGCCACAAGATTTAAAGGAAAAAGTGGTTTAGGTGTACGCGGCGATGCCATTTTGCAATTGGATTGGACCGTTGGCCAAATCATGAAGAAACTGGAAGCGCTTCAACTTGATAAAAAAACAATCATTGTGTTTTCAAGCGATAACGGACCTGTTTTAGACGACGGTTATCAAGATGAAGCGGTAACGAAAATAAATGGACATAAGCAGGCTGGCGCCTTAAGAGGCGGCAAATATAGTAGCTTAGAAGGAGGAACCCGCGTTCCATTCATTGTCAATTGGCCTGGTAAAACAAAGGCGAAAGTGTCGGATGCTTTAGTATCTCAAATGGATTTATTAGCTTCTTTTTCCGCTTTACTAAAACAAGATATTCCAGCAAACGAAGCAACAGATAGCCAAAATACCCTAGACGCCTTCTTAGGTAAAAAAGCAATCGGAAGAAGCTCTTTGGTAGAACAAGGTTTGGTGCCAAATGCCATTATTCAAAATGACTGGAAATTGATTCAAGCTACTAACGGTACCGCTTATATGTCGGCAGTTGGCATCGAAACCGGCAATTCGAAAGATGTGCAACTCTTTCACCTTAAAGAAGATATTGGCGAGAAAAATAATCTTGCCCAAAAATATCCGGAAAAGGTAAAAGAACTAGAGCAACTTTTAAACGTTATTAAAACGAAAAAATAATCCCTCAAAAATAAATAGACAGCTTATAAATGGCTGTCTATTTGTTTATTGTTTAAAAATTCTATTCTTCTTCCTCGTCGTCTTCAGGCACATATTTAACAATGGCCGCTCCAATCGCATTCACTTCGTCATCTTCCTCAAAAATGGGAGTTTCTGTTTTGTAATCTAACTTCAACCAAATAGCTGAAGTATCTTTTACAATTTGAATGTACTCTTTTCCATCTTTAAAGATAGTATAGGTTTCATCCCCTTCTGGGAAAACCGAATAATCAATTTCTCCAATGCGGATATCAAAAGGTTCTTGCATATTTAAATGTTTTATG
Source organism: Pedobacter paludisoli (assembly GCF_052344095.1). Taxonomy (GTDB): domain Bacteria; phylum Bacteroidota; class Bacteroidia; order Sphingobacteriales; family Sphingobacteriaceae; genus Pedobacter. The sequence goes on from NZ_CP179926.1 coordinate 3,261,313, forward strand.
CAAAGATAAAAGTATTCATCGCTGGATGCTGAAAAAAATCTTTGTAAAATTTACGCTCAGTTGCTGAAAAATTAAGTCAATTGTAGTACTTTACGAATTAATTTACCCACTGAAAAGAAAGATGAAGTTAACGTTTTGGGGCGCCGCTCAGCAGGTTACAGGGAGCATGCATTTGTTAGATATAAATGGATACAAGATATTGATTGATTGCGGATTAGACTACGAAAAAGACACCTATCAAGAAGATAACCAACATTTCCCCTTCAACCCAGAAGAAATTAACTTAGTTATTTTAACGCACGCACACATTGATCATTCAGGCAATTTACCAACCCTAGTACGTAGTGGTTTTGAAGGACAAATACTCTGCACGGCACCTACTGCCGATTTAACGTCCATTTTATTATTCGATTCTGTTGAGCTTTTCTTACGGAAACAGGGACGAAAACCCAAAACTAAACGCGGTAATTTTAGCGGTCCAAAGCCCTTGTATTTGCATAAGCATGTGATGGATACGCTGGATAGAATGGTTACCATTGCCTTTAATAAGCCTTTTAAAATTAACGGCGATATAACCCTCAATTTCATCCCGGTAGGCCATTTACTGGGGGCAGCGGCAGCAGTTTTAAACATTAACGATGGCGGAGTTGAAAAGAAAATTGCTTTCTCGGGTGATATTGGCCGCGAGAATTACCCTGTTTTAACGAATCCTGAAACACTGCCGGAGGTAGATTATTTTGTTTGTGAATCTACATATGGAGGCAGATTCCATACGAAAGACCAAACGTTAGAAGAGCGCTTGATAAAAGAAATTGAAGAGGCTTGCATCAAAAGTCCCGGCCGATTAATTATTCCTGCTTTCAGCATTGGCCGAACCCAATCACTCGTTTTTGCCTTAAATCAAATTTTTTCAAAGAAATTATTGCCACCGGTACAAATTTTTGTCGATAGTCCGATGGCGATTCAAGCGACTGATGTTTACCGTAAACACCATCATTTGGTCAATCAAGAAGCAAAAGATTTTTATCAGGCCATGGGCGATGAATTCGAATTTGAACATCTGGCCTATGTTCAAACCATGAAAGAAAGTAAAAGTGTTTCCAATTATATGGAACCCTGTATTATTATTTCATCTGCGGGCATGTTAGAAGGGGGGAGGATTCAAGACCATTTGTATTATAACATTCAAAATTACTATTGCACCTTACTCTTTATTGGTTATTGCGCTAAAGGCACATTGGGGTACAAACTATTAAGTGGTGCACCTATTGTGCGCGTAAAAGATAGAGAGTTAATGGTCTACGCCACCATCAGACAAACCGATTTATTAAGCGGTCATGGCGACCATAACGATTTACTCAAAACCATTAAACAAACCGGAAGCCCGAAAAAAGTTTTCTTGGTACACGGCGAAGATAAAAGCTTACAGAATTTGGCTGCAGCCTTACAGGATGAGAATTTTGAAGTGGCCATCCCAACAAGAGGAGAGACCTTTACGCTATAAATAGCTAATTTTCTTTATAAACTGCCTATTTTCTTATTTGTCCATCGCCCTTAACCACCCATTTGTAACTGGTTAGCTCGGCCAAACCCATTGGTCCGCGGGCATGAAGCTTTTGTGTACTAATGCCAATTTCGGCACCCAAGCCAAATTGAGCTCCATCGGTAAATCCCGTAGAAGCATTGGCATAAACCGCCGCGGCGTCTACCTGATTCAAAAATTTAGCAATCGCTTCCGCATCTTCGGCAACAATAGCTTCACTATGTTTCGAACTAAAATTGGCGATATGATTCAAGGCCTCATCTAAATTAGCCACCGTTTTTAAGGCTAATTTTAAGGCTAAAAACTCCGTTCCAAAATGCTCTGGCTGAGCACGATGCAACAAAGAAGCAGGATAGGCTTCTTGCAAAACCGCATGGCTTTTCTCGTCGGCGAAAATTTCTACTTGTGCATCCGCCAAAGACGATAAAAGAGCTACTAAGTCCTTCAGTCTATTTTCGTGAACCAACACACAATCCAATGAATTACATACACTTACCCTGCGTGTTTTGGCATTAAAAATAATTGATTTTCCCTTTTCCAAGTCTCCGGATTCATCAAAATACGTATGTACAATGCCCGCCCCAGTTTCAATTACAGGAATTTTACTGTGCTCGCGAACATAATTGATAAGCGATTGACTTCCCCTTGGGATTAACACGTCTACAAAACCTCTTGCATGTAACAAGGCTTCTGTTGCCGCGCGCTCAGCTGGCAATAAAACCACCACATCTTCATTAATTTGATGCCTTTTTAAAACCGATTTTATTACACGGGTAATCGCCAAATTCGAAAACTCGGCATCGCTACCTCCTTTCAAAACGGCTACATTTCCGGTTTTAAAGCACAAAGAAAAAACATCTGCTGTAACGTTTGGTCGAGCTTCGTAAATTACGCCTACCACGCCCAAAGGAACGCGAACACTCGTAATGTGCAGTCCATTATCGAGGATTTTATCTGAAAGTATTTCGCCTAAAGGGCTCTGCAAATTGACCACATTTTTAACATCGCCGGCAATATCAGCAATGCGCTCTTTGGTTAATTTTAATCGGTCGTATTTTGGGTCGCTTTCGGGCATGCGCGCCAAATCCTTTCTATTTTCCTCTAGAATTTCTTCCGTACAGGCAATTAATTCCAATGCAAAGTCCAAAAGCACAGCATCGGTTGTTGCCTTACTCAAACTCGTTAATGTTCTGCTGGCGAGTTGCGCCTTTTCAAAGTAGGAAGTATAACTCATTGTTGCTGTTCTTAAATCGCTGAATAAAAGTAATCGTAGTGCACCAGAGCCTTTTGTTTTTTCTGACCAATGCGTTCGCGGGCTTTATCTGAACTGTACTCGGCAATTCCTAAACCAATCAATAGATTGTCTTCATCAACAATTTTGATAATGTCGCCTTTCATGAAGTCAGCTTGTATCGCCGTAATGCCTATAGGCAACAAGCTTGTTGCTTTTCCAGAGGTAAGCACTTCTTTTGCTCCTTTGTTTAATTGAACTACTCCGGTTGCGGCAGTTTCTGAATGTGCAATCCATTTTTTCTTGCCCGATTTTATCTTCTCGGGAACAAAACGGGTATGCTGCAAATTCTTATTTAGCAAATCAATCAACACATTATCGGTAGTGCCATTTGCAATATGAACGCTGATACCTAATTTAGCAACTTTTTGTGCCATGGTCGATTTTGTAATCATTCCTCCACGACCAAATTGCGATTTTCCGGTGCTGATAAACGAGGCCAGATTGGTAACAGAACCCGAAATTTCTTCTATCACTTTCGAGCCTTCCAACTTTGGATCGCCGGTATAAATTCCGTTTACATTCGATAAAATAATCAAGGCATCGGCATTCAGCATGGATGCAATTAAACCCGCCAACTCATCGTTATCCGTAAACATGAGTTCTGTAACGGAAACCACATCATTCTCATTAACCACTGGAATTACATCGTTCTGCAATAAAATTTGCATACAATTTTTCATGTTCAAATAATGCGCCCGATCTCTAAAATCCTCTTTGGTAACCAATACTTGCGCACACTTTATGCCGTGTTCAGCAAAAAAATTGGCATAGGTATTAATCAATTTTACTTGGCCAATTGCTGCAAATAATTGTCGGGTAGTAACCGCGTCTTGTTTATCCGAAATCTGAATTAAACTTCGCCCCGAAGCAACCGCCCCCGATGAAACTAAAATCACATCAACTCCTTGTTTTTTAATTTCAGCCAATTGATGTACAAGATGCTCAATTCTTGCTTCGTCGGGCAAACCATTGGCCTGTGTAAGCACATTTGACCCCACTTTAACTACCAATTTTTTATACCCGAGTTTCATTCTTATAAAGTAATTTAAAAGCAGCAATTTAGCACCTATTTTCTTAAATTGCTCGTATCCAATGTCTATTTAGCCATTTTTACGAAATTGATAATTCTTTCGCCCTCTCTACACCAAACAATTGAAAATTAATAATAAACGCTAGCGTTGTTAATCGCATAATAAAAAGCAGCTATCATTATTATAACACACAGTAAAACAGCCGTTTATTTTTGTTAACTTGCATTAAATCACGTAACTAAACTATGAAACGTATCTTTGTCTATCTGGTATTGCTTGTCGCAATTTCAGCGTGTAACAACCCTCAAAAAAAAGAAATGGAACCAATTAAATGGCCGGATGAAAAAGCTCCTGTGGCTGAAATTATACCCCATAAGCGCATTATTCATGGCGATACCGTAGTGGACAATTACTATTGGATGATTGATTATTTTAAAAAAGGACCCGATAGCAACAAAGTTGTAGAGTACTTGAAAGCCGAAAACAACTACCTCGATACGATGATGAAAGGAACTGAAAAGTTCCAAGCAGATCTATTTAAGGAGATGAAAAGCCGCATTAAAGAAAAAGATGAGTCTGTACCCGTGTTTAAAAATGGATATTATTATTACACCCGAACCGAGGATGGACAACAATACTATAAATATTGCCGAAAAAAAGGCAGTTTAACCGCTCCGGAAGAAATTTTGTTAGATGTAGATGCTTTAGCAAAAGGTCATTCTTATTACAATGCAACAGGTTTTAGCATCAGCCCTAACAATAAGCTTTTAGCTTTTGGGGTGGATAAAGTATCACGCAGGCAATACACCATTCAAGTAAAAAACCTCGAAACCGGCGAAATGTATACCGATGGCGTTTCAAATACAGAGGGATCAGTTGCTTGGGCAAACGATAATAAAAGCTTCTTTTACACCTCCAAAAATCCCGTAACCCTGCTCAGCGAAAAAATAAAAAAACATGTTTTAGGTAGCTCCCCAAAATCGGATGAGGTAGTTTACGATGAAAAAGATAACACCAACTATATCGGAGTATTCAAGTCAAAGAATGAGCACTATATTTTTATTGTTTCGCAAGGGACCCTGACCTCCGAATGGCGCATACTGGATGCCGACCACCCTGAAAAAGCATTCGCCATTTTCAGTCCGCGTAGCAAGGATGTTTTATACGATGTATCACCTGTTGACGATAAATTTTACATCCTAACCAACTGGAATGCGAAAAATTTTAGGTTAATGGAATGCCCATTAGATAAAACAGAAAAAGAAAACTGGAAAGAAGTTATTCCGCATCGCAAAGATGTTCTGCTAGAATCATGCAGCGAATTTAAAGAATACTTAGTACTATCCGAACGTAAAAACGGCTTAACAGAGCTTCGTGTTCTAAAAAAAGATGGAAAGGATTATTATCTAGATTTCGATGAACCTGTATATACCGCAAGTGTTGGCTCAAACCCTGAGTATACAAGCAAAACGCTTCGTTACAATTATACATCCTTAACCGTTCCAAATTCCGTTTACGATTATAGCCTCGAAACGAAGGACAAAAAACTACTGAAACAGCAAGAAATTGTTGGTGGTTACAATCCTAAAGAATATGCGTCAGAACGGGTATATGCTACCGCAAAAGACGGTACAAAAGTGCCCATTGCGTTAGTGTACAAAAAGGGATTTGAAAAAGATGGAAACGCTCCACTTTTACTGTATGGGTACGGTTCGTACGGATACAGCATGGATGCTACTTTCTCATCGCAACGCTTAAGTTTATTAAACAGAGGTTTTGTTTTTGCCATTGCCAACATTCGCGGTGGACAAGAATTAGGCCGTCAATGGTACGAAGACGGTAAATTGATGAAAAAGATAAATACGTTTACTGATTTCATCGCCGCCGGCGAATATTTGATAGACCAAAAATACACCTCGAAAGGTCATTTATATGCCCATGGAGGAAGCGCAGGTGGTTTATTAATGGGTGCCGTTGTAAACCTAGCCCCAGATTTATGGAATGGGGTGATTGCCGATGTTCCTTTTGTAGATGTAGTAAATACCATGCTCGACGAAAGCATTCCCTTAACCACAAATGAATTTGACGAGTGGGGAAATCCAAAGAAAAAAGACGCATACGCGTACATGAAAAGCTATTCGCCCTACGAAAATGTAACGAAAAAAGCCTATCCAAACATTTTGGTTACTACCGGCCTGCACGATAGCCAAGTACAGTACTTTGAACCAGCAAAATGGGTCGCGAAATTACGCGCCACAAAAACCGATAACAATGTGATTTTATTAAAGACCAATATGGAATTTGGACATGGAGGAGCAAGCGGCCGATTTGATTATTTGAAAGACGTTGCTTTGCGCTGGGCCTTTCTATTTACCCTTGAAGGGATTGATAAGTAAACAGATTTTTTGAGCTTGCCAACTTTGACAAGCTCAAATTAAACTTGACTAAAAATAGCGGATTTAACCCTCAAAATTTCGCTATCTTTAAAAACTACATCCTAAAATTATTTAATGAATACTAAATTAAAAACGCTCCAAATCATCCATATAGCCTTTTGCATGGCCGTTTTCTTTTTCATGCTAGTAACCACTCTTATCAATAAAGATAGGCTTCAATTCGATGTTGATATAGCCACAAAATCTCTATTCGATTTCGCTTTTCCAATTATAGGATTATTGGGCATCATTATCAGCATGGTTATCTTTAAAAATTTAATTGCTAAAATCGACAAAACAGCTTCGTTAGAGAAAAAATTCAATGAATACTTAACGGCCTTTATAGCAAGTGCCGCCATTTTAGAAGGTTGTACCTTCTTTACCATTGTGGGTTCTTTTATAACGCAGAATGCTGCAATTCTAATTTTTTCTCTCATAAACCTACTTTATATGGTATTCAGTCGCCCAACTAAAGATAAAGTGATTTACGCCTTACAATTGCAATACCCCGATACAGAGGCATTTTAAGCAAATTGCCGTATCTTTGTCGCCCATGGAATATACTGTTCATACCCTGCCCAACGGCATTCGCTTACTTCATGTCCCTTCCGCTTCTTCAATATCACACGCCTGCATCATTGTCAATACCGGCTCGCGCGATGAACCGGAAGGAAAAGCTGGGCTGGCGCATTTTATTGAGCATTTAATTTTTAAACGCACTGAAAAGCGCAGCACCAATCAAATATTGAACCGCTTGGAAAGCGTAGGCGCCGATTTAAATGCCTATACCACAAAAGAATACACCTGTGTTCATGCGTCCTTTTTAAATCCGTACCTAGATAGAACCCTCGATTTATTCAACGATATTCTTTTTCATTCGACCTTTCCAGAAGATGAAATGGACAAAGAGAAAAACGTTATTTTAGATGAAATTACGTCCTATTTGGATCAACCTGAAGAGGCCATAAACGATGACTTCGAAGACCTCCTTTTCGCTGGTAATCCCCTTGGGAACAATATTTTAGGCACCAACGAATCGGTTCAAAATTTTACACGCGAAGACATCATCGATTTTCGAAATAAAAAATATTGCACCAATGAAATTGTGGTTGCTGTTTTAGGCAATTACCCCCTTAAATCGGTTGTCAACAAAGGCACGAAATACTTTAGCGATGTTCCTGAAAATAACCCGATAAAAGAACGCATTCAACCCATCGTTCACACGCCTCAAAGTGTTCTTTTTCATAAGCCAATTAGCCAGGCTCATTGTATATTAGGCACCCAAGCTTATTCCACACATCACGCGAACAAAGCAGGACTGTTGTTGTTGAATCATTATTTTGGCGGAACAGGTATGAGCGCCGTTTTGAATCTTCAAGTAAGAGAAAAACATGGAATTGCCTATACCATTGAATCGAATTATTCGCCGCTAAGCGATACCGGCATATTTACCATTTATTTTGGAACGGATCAAGAAAAGCTCCAAAAGGCCATTCAGTTGATTCATAAAGAAATTAAAAACCTGCAAAAACATCCATTGAATGAGCATCAACTGCAAAAGGCCAAAAACAAATTTATCGGACAAATTGCCCTGAGTGAAGAAAACCGAATAGGCTTGATTATTGCCATGGCCAAAAGCTTAATTGACCACGATACAATTGATTCCTTAGAACAAGTTTTTGCAAAAATAAACGCCATTAGTACAACCCAAATGGCCGACATTGCAAACGACATTTTAGCAATTGATAAACTGAATACCTTTACATTCTGCCCAATAGGAGAATAATTTGTATTTTTGTGCTAGATTCAGCTAAGGATTCTGTTTAATACCGGAAAAATAAAATCACTTCCTGTTAAAACTAAATAAGTTAATCGTAAATAACGCCTCTAATTTGAACACCATGAAATTACCAATCGTAGCATACGGCGACCCTGTTTTAAAAAAGATCGGAACAGATATAGATAAAGAATATCCTGAATTGGATCAACTTATTAAAGATATGTTTGACACCATGTATCATGCAAATGGTGTAGGTTTAGCAGCCCCTCAAATTGGCTTACCCATCCGTTTATTTATTGTGGATACAGGCGAAGAGGAAGACGGTTCGGCAGGATATAAAAAAGTGTTTATCAACGCACAAATCATTGAAGAAACTGGCGAACCATGGAGCTTTAACGAAGGTTGTTTAAGTATCCCAGATATTCGTGAAAATATTCTTCGTAAGCCAAATGTGAAAATTCAATACTTTGACGAAAATTGGGTGCAACACACCGAAGACCTTAAGGGGCTACCTGCTCGTGTTGTTCAACACGAATACGATCATATTGAAGGTAAATTATTTACCGATAAAGTTAGCGTGCTACGCAAAACAATGATTAAAAGCAAGTTAGACGCAATATCAAAAGGAAATATTCGAACCGATTATAAAATGAGATTTCCAAATAAAAGCAAAAAGAGATAATAAAAAAGGGAAAATGTTAAACATTTTCCCTTTTTTATTTCTGGTAATATCGAATTAATAATCGCTATTACTACTCCGGCTTTTATCGCCTTCAAATATCTGTTGCATTAACTTGCCCCAAGCAAAAGGATTTAACAAAGGATTGGTTTGCACCATGTTTTTATTAATCATCCTATCAAAATTATACCGGTAATTTTGGCTGTATATTTCTTGTCCATCTCGAGGCAGGGTTATTATCATTCCATTAATAGACGACCTAGATAGATTTTTCTTGGCAATCGCCAAATCATCATCAGCAATTTTCATGGTTAAAAAATTGCGGGTAAATTCTTCTGTTGTTGCCCATGGGAAAACGCGTACAGAGGGTAAATTGATTACTTCTGCTTTCAATTTAACCATAATAGTGTACTTGCTATCAGGTGTATTCAAGGGTATTACGGTAGAAAATTTCTTGTATCCAATGGCTGTAAACAAGATGGTATCACCTGGATTCACTATAAATGTGAAATAACCTCGGTAATCTGCAGCAACGCGTCTACTGGAAGCAGAAAGATTTGTAATCGTTACGTATGGGATAACATTGGTGCTATCCATATCGGTAATTATCCCTGAAAATTGAATAAGATCTCCCTTCACCGGCTTTTGTTGTGCAAAAGCGGTGTACGTAAAAAGAAACAAAAAAAGGGCAATACAGTATCTCATCAATGCAAAAGTAATTTTAATACTTTAATCTGCTTGTTAAATAGTGTTAATGCTGCTATTCTTGCTCGGCCAAATCTACGGCTACCACTGCTGTAATTTCAGGGACTGCTTTTAAAATTGCTTGCTCGATACCCGATTTCATTGTCATAAAACTCATTGGGCAAGAACCACAATTTCCTAAAAGCTTTAATTTTACTACGTTATCTGAAGTAATTTCTTCAACAGAAACATTCCCCCCATCTGCAATCAAGTATGGTCTAATGGTTTCTAGTGCCTGTTCAACTCGCTCTGTTAAATTCATTATATAATGTTTAAAATATAAAAATAGTAATTTTTTAGCAATTAGTCAGCTGGGCGTTGTTAATTGAAATTTGCTGGGCAATCTTGCTTGCAATATCCGCAAATACACCGCTCAGTATTTCATGTCCCTCTAAAGCCACGGGTTTTCCTCCATCACCTGCTTCAGAAATGCTTTGAACCAATGGTATTTCACCTAAAAATGGTACGTCAAAGCGCTCCGCTAGCCTTCTACCCCCGCCATTTCCGAAAATATAATATTTATTTTCAGGCAATTCTGCTGGTGTAAAATAACTCATATTTTCGACAACACCTAATACCGGAATATTTATTCCAGGCATTTGAAACATCGCCAACCCTTTGTGCGTGTCTGCCAAGGCTACTTGCTGAGGAGTTGTAACTACTACCGCACCCGAAATTGGAAAAGTCTGTGTAATGGTAATGTGAATATCACCTGTACCCGGAGGCAAATCTACGATCAAATAATCCAACTCGCCCCAGTTGGCATCATTAAACAACTGCTTAATGGCATTCGAAGCCATCGGGCCACGCCATGGAACCGGTTGCCCAGGATCAGCAAAAAAGCCTAGTGATAATAACTTAATCCCGTATTTTTCAATCGGGATAATTTTAGTTTTGCCATCTGCCGTTTCTTCCGCACTCGGTTTTGCATCCACCAAATCAAACATGGTTGGAATAGAAGGACCATAAATATCCGCATCTATTAAGCCAACTTTAGCACCATCTTTCGCCAAAGTAACCGCTAAATTGCTCGAAACAGTTGATTTTCCTACGCCGCCTTTTCCCGAAGAAACAAGGATAATATTTTTTATGCCGTCCAAAGAAGATGCAAGTGTTGGTTGAGTTACGCGTGAAGTTACATGAATATTCACCTCGGCATCTGCCGACACCAAATGCTTGATTGCATTGGTGCATGCATTTTTAAGCATGTCCTTCATCGGACAAGCAGGAGTAGTAAGCTCAAGGGTGAAATTAACTTGGTTTTCAACGATGTGCAAATCCTTAATCATGTTTAAGGTTACCAAATCCTTTTTAAGATCTGGATCTTCAACATTTTTAAGGGCATCTAATACGTGTTGGGGACTAATCTGCATGATATAAATTTAACGCCAAAATTAACAAAACATACCCATAAATACTTTTATTTAGGGTTTTAAACTGTAATTTTAACACGAAATAAACATTTAATTACTACGTTTAAGCTTTTTAAACCGATATACCCGCTAAAACACTAACGGTCACATCCATAATATGCAACTACCAAAAATTAAGATTCCGAAAAAATATTTAAAAATTGCGGCCTGGGTTGCCGGAGTTTTACTTGTAATTATAGGTATTTTAGGTGTGGTAGCATATAACAAAAGAGAGGCTCTTTTGAAGAAAATGGTTGCTAAAGCCATTTCTAAAGCGGATAAGGAGTATGGGTTGGAAATTAAAATTGGCTCTGCCGGATTTACAGGCATTCGAACCGTTAAAATGACCAATGTTTCTCTCGTTCCGAAAGATCGCGATTCTTTATCGCTTATTAGTGAACTTAGTGTTGGCGTAAAGTTATGGCCCTTGCTGTTTGGGAATGTAAAACTTGCCGAACTAAAACTAAAGGATGGTTTTGTGAATATCGTTTTTAGAGACTCCACCAGTAACCTCGATTTTATCCTTAAAAGAAAGAAAAAAGACTCAACAGATAACACCAAGAAAAGTAACCTTGCTGATTTGGCCAATAATTTATTGAATCAGGTTTTGTATAAAATCCCAGATGATCTAGATATTAAAAACCTACTCTTTAAATTCAATGATCACGATACGGCACATTTAAGTTTCAGAACCGAAGCAACGATTGATGATGGCGATCTAAAATCGACTATTTTTGTAAATAATCATGAATCTGTGTGGCATGTAGACGGCCTCGTTAAACCAGGTAGAAAACGCTTGCGCTTTATGGCGTATGCCGATGGAAAAAAACTTGAACTTCCATACTTAAACAATAAGCTACATGCTAAATTAAGTTTCGATACCCTGGAAACAGAACTTAAAGATGCAGGATACAGTGGTGATGATTATAAAATATCCGGCTCATGGTCGGTTAAAAATATGTTGGTTAATCAGCCCAGAATTGCCAGCAACGACATTATTGTACCGAGCGCAAAATTAGAAGCTGATGTATTAGTTGGGTCTAATTATATTGCCCTCGACAGTACCTCGACAGCTTATTTAAAAGAGGCAACAATTCATCCTTATGTTAAGTATACCCGCGGTAAATATAAAATTTACGCGCTAAAACTACATGCAGAAGAACAAGATGCACAAGCTGTTTTGGATGCTTTTCCGCAAGGGTTATTTGAATCGCTCGACGGGATGAAAGTTCAAGGAAAAATAAAATATAATCTCAATTTTTACCTCGACACCAAAATACCCGACAGTGTTAAATTTAGTTCGGCCTTAACGCCCATCGATTTCAAAATTCTTAAATGGGGGAAAACGGATCTTCAAAGAATTAACCAAACATTTGTATACACTCCGTATGAATACGGGAAACCTATGCGTAACATTACCATTGGCTCCTCAAATCCTAATTTTACACCCCTCAGTGCTATTTCAAAAAACTTTGAAAATGCCGTTTTAACAGCTGAAGATCCTTCCTTTTACACACACAATGGTTTTGTTGAAGAATCTATACGCAAATCAATAGCCGTTAATTACAAGGAAAAAAAGTTTAAGCGCGGAGGAAGTACCATTAGCATGCAGTTGGTCAAAAATATTTATTTAAGTCGTCAAAAAACACTCGCCCGTAAAGCGGAAGAAATTCTGATTGTTTGGCTAATTGAGCATAACCGCTTGATTAGTAAACAACGCATGTTGGAAGTTTATTTTAACATCATGGAATTAGGTCAAAACATTTACGGAATTGGTGAAGCTTCGCGGTACTATTTTGGCAAACAACCAGCTGATTTAACAATTGGAGAAGGGCTATATTTAGCCAGCATTGTACCTAAGCCAAAAGCTTCTATGTACAAATTTACCAGCGATGGAAGTTTAAAACCCTATATGCTCAAATACTTTAATTTTATGGGGAATATTATGGCTAGAAGAGGACTGACCCCTGCCGATACCTCGGGATATGGCTACTACAATGTTCGTTTACGTCCCGCACTCCGTCAATATTTAGCTCCTGATACCACTGCGCTGGATAGTACCGCTTTTGATGAAGATGGCGATGAAATGCCTGTGGTTATGCAAGATGGAAACAAAAATTTATTTGATCGTATTTTTGGAAAAGACGATAAAAAAGATACAGTAAGTAAATCAGTGCCAAAACCAACTGACACCACTAAAACCAAAAAACAAATCCGCCAAGAACGTAGAGAGCAACGAAAAAAAGAACAAGAAGAACTTTAACACGAAAAAGATGCACAAAATACAAGTAGAAGATAAAGAATTTGAACTATTCTTAGAAAATGAAACCATCAATAAACGCATACGCTTGTTGGGTATTCAGATTAATGTTGACTACGAAAATAAGTGTCCGCTGTTTTTAGCCGTGTTAAATGGTAGTTTTCTTTTCATGGCTGATTTAATTAAAGAAGTTAAAATCCCATGTGAAGTGGCTTTTACCCGCGTTGCTTCGTATGAAGGTGACGCTAGTACCGGAAAAGTGAAGGAATTAATTGGCTTGCCTGACAATTTAGAAAATCGCGATATTATTTTGGTTGAAGACATCGTTGATACTGGATTAACCCTTACGCACATCATTAAAGATTTGAAAAAAAGAAATCCGGCTTCAATTCGCGTGAGCTCGCTTTTGCTCAAACCAACCGCGCTTAAATATCAAATTCAAGAATTGGAATATATCGGCTTTGAAATTCCAGATGAATTTGTGGTAGGTTATGGCTTAGATTACAATGGCCTTGGACGCAACTTAACAGACATATACAGAAACGTTTAATAACGAAATCCGTAATTGGTAAGAAAAAATCATCCGAATGGCCATCATTCCAAACCAATACTACAAGCAAACAAAGTCAGGCTTTTTTAATCTTTTAATTAATTTTTTGCACCTTTGCCAAATAATATTAATGCCATGACTATTCACAAAGAAGGCTACACCAGCATAGCTTTAACCATTCTCTTTATTTTTGTCCTAAACGCTTTTGTTGAGTATAAATTTCATGATATAACCTGGCTGCGCTGGTTCGTATATATCTTCTCGTTTGCACTCTTTGTTATCGTTTTACAGTTTTTCCGCAACCCAAGTCGCACATTTTCAGCTGGCGAGAATCTCGTAATTTGTCCCGCCGACGGTAAAGTAGTTGTAATTGAGGAAACAGAAGAAGGAGAATATTTTAAAGATAAACGTTTACAAGTATCCATTTTTATGTCTCCTGTAAATGTTCATATCAACCGACATCCAATTTCTGGGGTGGTAAAATTTTTCAAGTATCATCCGGGCAAGTACTTGGCTGCATGGAATCCAAAATCTTCAACAGAAAACGAACGTACGACCACTGTGGTTGAGCATAAAAATGGCACACCAATATTATTTCGTCAAATTGCAGGGGCTTTAGCACGCCGCATTGTTTGGTATATTAAAGAAGGAGATCAGGTTGTACAAACAGAACAATTTGGCTTCATCAAATTTGGCTCTAGAGTGGATATTTTTCTTCCAGTTGGAACAAAAGTAAACGTAGCATTAAACGACGTAGTAAAGGGCGGCATTACAACCCTTGCAACACTCGCCTAATCATTCTGTTAAAATAATAATAAAGCAGGGGTACTTTGCTATTGCTAAGTTCATCCCTGCTTTTCCCTTACTCAATCCTATCGAATTTCGTGTCCACCGTCAATCAGGTTTAGTTTATAAAAGTCTTCGCATCAAACTTCCTACAACTTTCTTTGCTCCGCTTAAACTAAAAATTAGATTAATCAGTTGTATCGTTTCCTACCAGCTTGGTTTTTTCAACCACAAAAGGATTATCTGAAATTAAACGCTGTGTTGGATAAGCAAAATCTGACTTATTAGCCGCTACTATATCCATTACCTTAAAATTAATTTCTTCTTTTATCCTCAAGTAACTGGTGTATTCAACGAGCGTGATGAAATAAATGAGTTCAATATTTAAAGAAGAATCACCAAACCCCTCAAAATACACAATTCCATCGTTGCTGGTATCTAAGTGCTGATCTAAATAGGCTTGAATTTCGGTTACAATTTTCCGAATGGTGTCCGCATTGGTTTCATACGTTATGCCAATTTTAAATTTCACTCTTCTAAAATTGCGCAAACTCATATTTTCCATTACACCATCAATCATACCCCTATTGGGTATAGTTGCCATCGTTTTTTCAACAGTGCGTATTAAAGTACTTCTAAAGCCCACTTGTTCAATGGTACCTTCCACACCATCTACCTTTACCAAATCGCCTACTACGAAGGGCTTTTCTAAAAATATAGTAAACGATCCAATTAAGTTTTCTAAACTCTCTTTAGCCGCTAGCGCTATAGCAATACCGCCAATGCCCAATCCGGTTATCAGGGTCAGAACATTTACCTTAAAAACAAAACCCAGTAATGTAAAAAACCCTATAAAGCTCAGCACAATTTTCGACAACTGCTTCACAAAGGGCACCAATTGGTCATCGGCTTTTGATTCGGTTAACAGAGCCTTATTAGCAAATACATGTGCAATAAATTCAACCAAACGAAGAAGCACCCAAAAAAAAGACAGGATGATTAAGAATAGTAAAATCCGATCTAAAACATCCCCTAGCGTAACCGGTAAATGCTGATCCGTTTTTCCGAATATACGATGCTTAAAAACAATTACATTTAAAGGAAATGTTAAATGATTCAGCGCCAGAAAAACGCTTGTAAAGAGTACAAAAAATGATGATGGAACCCCTAAAAGGGTGGTAAAGATTTGGACATCTGCATGTTTATTGGCTTCTTTAAAAAAACCAAACAATAGTTTTCGAAAAATAGCCGTTACGTACCTGCTAAAAACGAATCCAATTAACAAAATACCCCCACATAAACAATATGCATACACGGTATTCCCTAAGAAAACACGGTCTAGAAACGAGAAATCAATCATATTAACAAACTTAACCAAAATTGCTTTTTACAACAATAAAGTCTGAAAATATAAAACTTCTTTGCTAAAAAGTAGTATAAACGAAAAAACCTCCACGAAATAAATCGTGAAGGCTATATCGTATACTTGAAAGTACTATTTTCTTAAAGATTTGATACGAGCTGCTTTACCTGTTAAGCTACGTAGATAGAATAATTTTGCTCTACGAACTTTACCATAGCTGTTCACTTCAACTTTCTCAATGTTAGGAGAGCTGAAAGGGAAAATACGCTCAACACCAACGCCGTTGCTAATTTTACGAACTGTAAAAGTTTCGTTAGCACCTGCGCTATTGCGCTGTATTACAACACCTTGGTAAATTTGAACACGTTCTTTATTACCTTCGCGAATTTTATAGTGTACGCTCACTGTATCGCCAGACTTGAACGCAGGAAAATCTTTTTTCGCGATGGCCTGCTCTTCAACAAATTTTACTAAATCCATGATTTTAAGCTATTAAACCAACTTTCTTTACCTTGAAAATCGGACTGCAATATTAGGAATTTTTTTTCATAAAAAAAAGTCTAATTTAATTTTTTCCACAATCTTTTAGAATTCCACATTTTAACCACGTAATTACTTCTATTCCAAAAGGTCGAGAATACAAACAAGGAACTCTTTTGCTTTTAAAAACCAAGGGTCTTTAATTCGGACTTGTTCGTATTACGCAATGAGGTAAGCTTTCCTCTATTTTAATTATTTTTTCTAAAATACCTTCTCTATCTGTATACTCATCGTCTTCGTCATTCGGCGACACGCACACCTCTTTTAAGTTTTTCAAATCAGATAAGGCACTTAAATCTTCAATGCGAATCTGCGTGCGCCAAACGTCCAGATATTCCAAATCGGTTAATCTATTCAAATAAGGCAAGCAAGCTTTTGTAATCTTATCATGCTTCATTAGGGTTAAATGTTTCACCTTCTTAAGCTCACTGATAACCATCACACCAACATCGGTAATTTCTGTTTCCTTTAAGTATATCTCATGAACCACTTCTACCCGCTTAATCAGTATCCTCCAAAAATCATCACCTTCCGAGCTATCAATAATGGTAATCCCGGGTAACTCATTGGGGATATTCTTTGAATCGGTTATATGGCGAAAATGCCACCAAAAATGTTTCTCTTCTCCTTTAAGCTTCATAGAACCTAAATTTAGCGAACTTTTTTGAAAAGAATCTTAGCTCTTTAATTTAAGAACACACAAGAAGGTTTGTTATTCTAAAAGGTCGGGTCTGCGGGCTTTGGTACGCTCCAAAGCTTGTTCGTGTCTCCACTCATTCACTTTTGCCTCGTGTCCGCTTAACAAAATATCGGGTACTTTATGGCCTCGCCAATCCGCAGGACGCGTATAAACAGGTGCGTCCAGTAATTCTCCCTGAAAGCTATCTGATAGGGCAGATGTCTCATCGTTTAACACACCAGGAATTAACCGAACGACGGCATCTACTACAATTGCCGCTGGTAATTCTCCGCCGCTTAAAACGTAATCACCTACAGAAAGCTCGCGCGTAACATAAATATCGCGTATACGTTGATCTATGCCTTTATAATGTCCGCACAGGATAATGATGTTCTTTTTACTAGAAAGTTCGTTAGCGATGCTCTGATTAAGTGTTACCCCGTCTGGAGTCATGAAGATAATCTCGTCATATTCTCTTTCCGATTGCAACTTTTCAATGCAATTAGCAAAAGGCTCAATACTCATTACCATCCCACTACCGCCACCGTATTGGTAGTCATCAACACTTTTTTGTTTATGAGTAGAGTAATCGCGCAGATTATGCACAAAAATTTCGGCAATACCTTTTTTCTGAGCTCTTTGCAAAATGGAATGTGCAAAAGGGCTTTCCAATAAACCGGGTATAACAGTTATAATATCAAAACGCATGCAACAAAGTTAGGTGTTTAATTTGAGTGTTTAATACAAGGTATAGCTTCGTCATCAATATAACGTCATACGTAATTATCAATTACTTGTCCAGATAAATATCCAACAATCCTGCGGGCAAATCAAGGTTCAGCGTTTTCTCTTCTTCGTCAAAAGCCACAATAAAATCTTCATTTATAGGGAACAGGATTTCCGTTTCTTTGTACAAAACCGTTGCAACAAACTGTTGTGGATATTCGTGTACATCCAAAATTTCACCTAGCTCTCCCAATGTTTCGTCAATTGCCGTAAACCCCTTAAAGTCAGTATAGAAAAATTCATCCTCATCACGTTCTGGCATTTGGCTTAACGGTAAGTATAATTTCTTCTTTAATAGCGGCTGCGCTTTATCAATATGATCAACGTCATCGAAATTAAAATAGCCTGTTCTATTGGCCTGTAATTTCGCCTCTGCCACAAAGAACGGCACAAGCTTTCCATTCATATCTGCAAAAACAACATCAAACGCTAACGCTTCGTATTCTTCAAACTCAAAAAAAACCTGTACTTCGCCTTTTAAGCCGCGTGTTTTCGTAATATAGCCTATATAAAATGCCTCTTCGTGCTTCATAAATTGAACGCTAAAATAGCGCCTCCTGGATTAAATTTATACAAATCGTATTAAAAAAAATAGCGCTCCGAAAAATCCGGAACGCTATTTTAGAACAAAAAGTTAACTGATTACTCAGCGCTTTCTGATTGAGTTTCTTCAGCAGGAGCTTCAGTTTCAGCAACTGGAGCTTCTTCAACAACTTCTTCTGCAACTGGTGCATTTTTCGCTGCGATTGATGCTGCTTTATCTTCTTTTTTCTTAGCTTCTGCTGCTAAAGCTGCTTTACGAGCTTCTGCTTTTGAAGCGGCTAATCCTTCTGTTTTACCAGAAATTTTACCTGCTTTAGCGTCTAACCAAGCTGCAAATTTAGCATCTGCTTGTTCTTGAGTTAAAGCACCTTTTTTAACACCACCTTCTAAGTGTTTTTTGTATAAAACACCTTTGTAAGATAGAATAGCGCGTGCAGTATCCGTAGGCTCAGCACCTTTGTTTACCCAAGCTAAAGTTTTCTCGAAATTAATTTCGATAGTAGCAGGATTGGTGTTTGGGTTATAAGAACCTAAACGCTCAATGAATTTACCATCACGTGGAGCACGAGAATCTGCTACCACTACGTGGAAAAAAGGCTTTCCTTTTTTACCGAATCTTTGCAATCTGATTTTAGTTGCCATTTCTTTTTATATTTATGTATTCAACATAGTTCCCAGAGCTGCGTGCTGTGGGGATGCAAAGATAAGTAAAATACTGTAAATTAAAAACATAGTTTAATTTCTTTGTTTTTGATAGGTTTGCAAGCAATAATTTGCTGCTACTGAATATGAAAAAAATTGCCATTGATATGGACGAGGTGATTGCCGATGCCCTCGAAAAATTTATCCGCCTCTACAACCGCGATTATCAAATCCCACTCGATTTAAAAATAGAGCCCGGAAATGAAATTTATCACCACTTACCCGAAAACATCAACCAAAAATGGTTTGAGTATATTAATGAACCTGGTTTTTTTCGCGATCTGCCGGTGATACCCGATAGCCAAGACGTAATAAAAGCCCTGCAAGAAAAATACGATGTGTACATTGTTTCTGCCGCTATGGAATTTAGAAACTCCCTCATTGATAAATACGACTGGCTAGCGGATCATTTTCCTTTTATTGATTGGCAACACATTATGTTTTGCGGAAATAAAATTGTGGATGCCGATATTTTAATTGATGATAGAACCAAAAATTTCATGAACTTTAAAGGCAGGCCTTTGTTGTTTAGCTCGCCGCACAACCTGCTTATCACGGAATATGAGCGGGTTAATAATTGGCAAGAAGTGGCGAAACTCCTACTTTAGTGTAACATATAAAACCATTTTGTTTCTAATACCCAAACCGAATAACTATGTTAATAACCACTACACCCATCATTGAGGGAAAGAAAATCGTAAAATACATTGGTCTGGTAACCGGTGAAACTATCATAGGAGCAAATATTTTTAAAGATCTATTTGCTGGAATTAGAGATGTAGTAGGAGGCCGCTCAAGCTCTTATGAACGCGTTCTTCGCGAAGGGAAAGATACCGCACTAAATGAAATGCAACAATATGCGGCAGCTATCGGGGCAAATGCCATTGTTGGAGTCGACTTAGATTATCTAACTATTGGCCCCAATGGAAGTATGCTTATGGTGAGCGCCAACGGAACGGCTGTTATTGTAGAAGATATTTAAAAAAAGCGCTGGAGAGATCCAGCGCTTTTTTTTTAAAATGAAAGTATATCGATTAGCTTTAGCCAAGTTGAACTTACCTTTTCTGCATCAATATGTTTAATTGCGTGGTCAAAAGGAGTAAAGACAATTTCTTTATTGACTAATCCGGCCATTACGCCTTTTTCGCCTTTAATTAGTCCTTCAACAGCAGCAACGCCAAGTCTACTCGCTAAAACACGGTCCATACAGGTTGGTTTTCCGCCCCGTTGAATGTGCCCCAGTACCGATACTTTTGTGTCGTGATGCGGATATTTCTCCTGCAAGATTTCTCCAACTTTAAAAGCTCCGCCAGCATCATCGCCTTCTGCTACGATAATAATTTTCGAGGATTTGTCTTTTCGGCTATGCTCTAACTTATGTAAAACCCCTTCAACACCGGAATTTGCTTCTGGAATTAAAATAGCCTCTGCGCCCACACCAATGCCGCTACGCAAAGCGATAAGACCTGAATCGCGCCCCATAACCTCTACAATAAATAAGCGATCGTGCGATTCTGCCGTATCTCTAATTTTATCTACTGCATCAATTACCGTATTAATGGCCGAGTCATATCCAATTGTAAAATCGGTCCCTACTAAATCATTATCAATTGTACCGGGTAAACCTATAATTGGTAAATTAAACTCATGGGTAAAAATATTGGCGCCAGTAAAAGTACCATCACCGCCAATTACCACCAATGCATCAACATCATTTTTTTGTAAATTGGCATAAGCTAGTTGCCTTCCTTCAACGGTTCTAAAGCTTTCGCAACGCGCCGTTTTTAAGATTGTGCCGCCTCTTTGGATGATATTGGCAACCGATTTACGATTCATTTCAATGAAATCGTTTGTAATAATCCCTTCATAACCACGAAGAAAACCAATTACTTCAATATCATAATAAATTGCAGCTCTGACTACCGCTCTAATCGCAGCATTCATGCCTGGTGAATCGCCACCAGAGGTTAAAACGCCAATTTTTTTAATTTTATTCATTCGTCTTTTGTTTGAAAGCTTGTTTTCCGCTCTCTAAAAATTTAATGTAATTTTCAGGATCGTAATCAGCACCTTGTGGTGGCACCAACACATTTCCATCCGTATCAACAATCACATATTGCGGTTGAGAATTACTATTAAAAGTAGAAGCTTGGAAATCGCTCCATTTCTTCCCTATTGTTGTAATTTTCTTTTTGCTATAAGTAGAAACAAACTGCTCTGCCTCTGGCAACTCCGTTTTATCATCCACAAAAAGTTCAGCCATGACAAAATCTTCTTTTAATCGTTTAGCAACTTCCGGATGTGACCATACGTTATTCTCCATTTTACGGCAATTTACGCAGTTCCATCCGGTAAAATCGATTAGAACTGGCTTTTTCAACTCCTTTGCAGCTTGTTTTGCTTGCTCAAAATCGTAGTATGCATCAAAGCCTTTTGGCGTTGCTCTATGAAAAATATCGTGGTATTTCTTATCTTTTATCGATGACTGAGCGCTACTTACGGAAGTAGTAGTGATATTACTCAAATCAAAATCCTGAGTGGCGGTTGGTGGCAAAAATGCACTAACCGACTTTAATGGAGCTCCCCACATACCCGGGATTAAATACACCACAAAGGCAAAAACCGATACCGCTAAAAATAATCTTGGAACTGATACATAAGGTAAATCACTATCATGCGAAAACTTCAATTTACCTAACAAGTATATTCCTAATAAAGCAAATATTGCAATCCATAATGCTAAAAATACTTCTCTATCAACCAAATTCCAGTGGTACGCCAAATCTACGTTTGATAAGAATTTCAAGGCAAAAGCCAGCTCTATAAAACCTAAAACAACTTTTACACTGTTTAACCATCCGCCCGATTTTGGCAATGATTTTAACAACGATGGAAATAATGCAAATAAAGCAAATGGTATAGCCAAGGCCAAAGAGAAACCAAACATTCCCACGGCTGGGCCTAATCTATCTCCCTTTGAAGCTGCATCTACCAACAATGTACCAATTAATGGTCCGGTACATGAAAATGAAACCAATGCCAAACTAAAAGCCATGAAGAAAATACCAACCAAACCTCCTTTGTCAGATTTGGCATCCATTTTATTCACAAATGAATTCGGCAGGGTAATTTCAAAAGCCCCAAAAAATGAAGCGGCAAAAGCAACTAACATCAAAAAGAAAAAGGCATTAAATATTCCATTGGTTGATAAGGCATTCAATGCATCTGAACCAAAGGCAATGGTTACCAACATGCCCAATCCAACATAAATTACAATAATGGAAATACCATAAATCAACGCTTGGCCAACAGCCTTACTTCGAGTCCCCGCTTTTTTTGTAAAAAAGCTAACCGTTAAAGGAAGCATTGGAAAGATACACGGCATCAAAATGGCCGCAAAACCAAATAATAGACCTTTTATAAAGGTTTCCCACAAGGTCAATTTTGGGCTCTCGCTTGCTTGTACAGCTCCGGGATTTACCACTTTAACAGCTTCTGTTTTTGCAACAGTATCTTCTGTTATATTATTTGCTGCACTATCTGCGCTCGATCCAACTTCTGTAAACTGGATATCATCAGGTGCTGCCTGAGCGGTGGTATCCTGGACCACCAAGGCATAGGTCTTAATTGTCGGCAACGAAATAAACATTGCTGCAATTAATGTTAAAAATAAAAATTTTCTCATTTGTGTGTGTTTGTGTTTTGAGGCTGTGAAAATAAGCAAAATTTTATAAAGGATTATGTTATAATGCCATAACTCGCGTAGATTTTACGTTAAACAGAAAGAGTCCGAGAAAAATCCCGGACTCTTTAAGAATAATTTTAACAGTTTTTGCTTATTTAACTGGTACGCTAAACTCAATTTCTTCTGGAGGAAGACATTGTTTATCGTTACATGTCATATACTCTACTTTACCTTTTACAGTTGTAGTGGCTTTATTTAACTTAATTTTTTGTTGAAATATTACCGATTTCTCAAAATAACTTACATTCATTTTAAAAGTATCTTCATATTTAACAATAGCTTTAGGTTCTACTGTTTTTCCAACAAGCGTAAAATCTTTTGAAGGAGAAAATGAAAAAGTTGTTTTCACCGGACCTCCGTCTTTAACGTTCTGAGAATAAACGTGCCATCTATCATCAATGGTTGCTTTGATGTAAAGAATAGCTTCTGTTTTGCTCACTTTTTTGGCAGCATAACTCCAAACAACTGGTTTTTCAATTTGTGCGAATGCACCTGCAATGGTAAATAAAACCATTGAAAGTAATAATGTGATTTTTTTCATTTGTGTTTTTGTTTGTGATAAAAGACATGTACGCATGCCCGTCATCGGTTATTTGTGTGTATAAATTCTATTTCTTTGAAATCGAAAGCCTCCGTACCTATGTCTGTCTCCAGCACCAACTTTCCCGATTCTTCAATTCCTATCAGTATCGCCTCAAAAATTCGACCATTTTGATTATAAAATGCCTTTTTTTGAAAATGATAAAGCTTAGCAAGATACATTTCTTTTAAAACATCGTACCGCTGCGTTTTCAAAAGTAGGTAGTATTTTTCTATAAAAACAAATAATTTATCGATTATCGCCGCCAAATCGACTTCCTTTTGTAAAATTTGAATGACAGAGGTAGCCTTCTCACGAATTGCCTC
The DNA here is from genome assembly GCF_052344095.1 of Pedobacter paludisoli. Lineage (GTDB taxonomy): Bacteria > Bacteroidota > Bacteroidia > Sphingobacteriales > Sphingobacteriaceae > Pedobacter. The sequence continues at coordinate 3,285,091 of NZ_CP179926.1, forward strand.
GTTAAAAGACTGTTGGTTAATATTTAAACCTATTCCAATTATGGAATGTTTTATAGACATTCCTGTCAGTAAGTTTTCGATGAGAATACCACCAATTTTTTTTGACTTAAAATAAACATCATTTGGCCATTTCACTTTTACATCATCCGGAAGAAAATGGCTCAATGTATCGCTAACCGCCAATGAAACAGCCATATTCAAATAAAAATGCTTATTCAGTGGTAAAAAAGTTGGGCATAAATATATACTCAGACTAATGTTCTTTCCTGGTTCAGTATGCCAAACATTCGCTTGCTGGCCACGTCCGGCGTACTGATTTTCTGCCATAATTACAGTTCCTTCAAGTAATGGCTCGGAATTTGAAGCCATTTTTTTTAAGAAATTATTTGTAGAATCAACTTCCTTCAAATTGATGAAATTTTGACCAACAAATAGTGTAGAAAAAGTAGTATTTTGCAAGTGTAAAATTTGTAATTATTTTAATTCCAAAAGTAAATCATTTTAATGGTAAAAAAGAAAATAGTAGCCCTTTCTACCTACCTTTCTGAAATAGCCGTTCATGGCATTCAGGAGAAAAAAGGAGAAGATATTGTTCGGCTCGATCTTCGAAATATACACAGCTCTGTGGCAGATTTTTTTATTGTTTGCAGCGCCAATTCTGGCACACAAGTAAAGGCAATTGCCGATAGTGTCGAAAAAGAAATTTATCTTGCCACCCAAACCAATCCAAGACACAAAGAAGGTTTTGAATCCGCAGATTGGATTATACTGGATTACTTTGATGTGGTTGTGCACATTTTTAAAACCGAAAAGCGCCATTTTTTTGGCATTGAAGAACTTTGGGGTGATGCAGAAAGCACAAACTTTCAAAGCGCCTAACCCCTTAAACTTTTGAAAAAAGACAGATGAACGAAGATCCGAATATCAACGAAACCAAAAAACCTGGAAAAAAATTACCAAACATCCCTAAAAAACCTCAAAAGGGATCAAAATTTAATATTTTTTGGGTTTATGCCGCTATTATTATTGCCATCTTCGCGGCCAATTATTTGTTGACCAGCGATGGACCCAAAGAAGTATCATATGAATATTTTGCACAAAACATGCTACTTAAAGGCGATGTGCAAAAAGTAATTGCCTATAAAACGGATGATTTAGTACGCGCAGAAGTATTCATAAAAGATGCGAGCTTAAAAAAACCAGAATATGCTAAATACAAAAGCAAAAATGCACTAGCTGTTAATACAGTGGGTCCTACGGTTTATTTTAATGCCGGATCAATGGATTTATTGTCAAAACAATTATCCGAATCACAAAAAGATCTACCCCCAACCACTCCACGTATTTCTGCAGAGATTACCAGCAGAAGCAATCCGTTCACGAGCTTGTTTTTGAATATCATCATTCCAATTCTTTTATTAATTGGTTTTTGGGTATTCATGATGCGCCGTATGGGTGGTGGCGCTGGTGGTGGTGGTCAAATTTTTAATATTGGAAAATCAAAAGCAACGCTTTTTGATGAAAAAAACGAAGTTAAAACCACGTTTAAAGATGTTGCAGGTTTAGAAGGAGCCAAAGAAGAAATCCAAGAAATTGTCGAGTTCTTAAAGAATCCACAAAAATATACTGTTTTAGGAGGTAAAATCCCTAAAGGAGCTTTATTAGTAGGATCACCAGGTACGGGTAAAACGCTTTTAGCGAAAGCTGTTGCAGGTGAAGCACAAGTTCCTTTCTTCTCTTTATCAGGATCTGATTTCGTAGAAATGTTTGTGGGTGTAGGTGCATCACGTGTACGTGACCTATTTAAACAAGCAAAAGACAAGTCTCCTTGTATAATTTTTATCGATGAAATTGATGCCATTGGTCGTGCCCGTGGTAAAAATAGTGTGATGGGTGGTAACGATGAACGCGAAAACACCTTAAACCAATTATTGGTTGAAATGGATGGTTTTGGAACTAATACACACGTAATTATTTTAGCTGCCACCAACCGTGCAGATGTTTTAGACAAAGCCTTACTAAGAGCTGGCCGTTTTGATCGACAAATTTATGTTGACCTACCAGACATTAAAGAGCGTAAAGAAATCTTTGAGGTGCATTTGAAACCGCTAAAATTGATTGACAATTTAGACACTGAATTCTTAGCAAAGCAAACACCTGGTTTTTCAGGTGCCGATATTGCTAATGTTTGTAATGAAGCTGCTCTAATTGCAGCCCGTAAAAACAAAAATGCAGTTGATAAACAAGATTTCTTAGATGCTGTTGATCGAATTATTGGTGGCTTAGAAAAGAAAAATAAAATTGTAACTCCTTCAGAAAAAAGAGCTATTGCGATTCACGAAGCGGGTCATGCTACCGTAAGTTGGATGTTAGAACACGCCGCTCCTTTAATCAAGGTAACCATTGTTCCACGTGGTCAGAGCTTAGGTGCTGCCTGGTACTTACCTGAAGAGCGTTTAATTGTTCGCCCTGACCAAATGCTAGACGAAATGTGCGCAACCATGGGTGGCCGTGCAGCTGAAAAAGTAATTTTTGATACTATTTCAACCGGTGCATTGAGCGATTTAGAAAAAGTAACCAAACAAGCTAGAGCCATGGTAACCATTTACGGTTTAAATGAAAAACTTGGAAATGTTACGTATTACGATTCTTCTGGCCAAAATGAATATAACTTTGGCAAACCGTATTCGGAAGACACCGCCATTTTAATCGACAAAGAAATATCCAATTTGATTGAATCACAATATCAAAGAGCAATTACTTTATTACAGGAGAATAAAGATAAATTAATTCAATTAGCCGACATTTTGATTGAAAAAGAAGTGTTATTTAAAGATGATTTGGAAACCATTTTTGGCAAACGGCCATTCGGATTAGAGGCTCCGGCTGGAACAACTCAAATTCCACCCGTTGAAGCTTAATGAATTATCCGTTTTAAAACGATAAAACTTTAAAATTTTATGCATATTTGAAACCTTGAGCTTAAAAATTCAAGGTTTTTTTTTACAATGAAAGATATTACCACCGCAAAAGAACAAATGCTAAAGAAGATACGGAAAGCGCTTTTAGAAAAGCGTGAAAATCCTTATCCCGCTTTAGAAGAAAGTCCGCTCTACAAAAAAAATGAAGAAGCACTTGAAGTCTTATTTGCAGAGCAGCTAATGGCTGTTTCCGGTAATTTCATTTTTTGCGAAGACGGCATTGACTTTATAGAAAATATGCTGGAATTAGCAGAAAAGTTCAATTGGCGAAAAATATATTGCTGGGAACCTGAATTACAGGAGTTCTTAGCTAAATACGAGTTTCCTTTTTATCAAACAGATAAAGATTTTGAGCAAGCGGAAGTAGGTATCACCCTATGCGAGAGCTTAATTGCCCAAACGGGAAGTGTTATGGTTAGCAACCAAAGTGCTGCTGGCCGACGACTCAGTATTTTTCCACATCAACACATCGTTATTGCCCGAACCAGCCAGCTAGTTCTAGACTTAAAAGAGGCCTTTATACAACTGAAGGATAAATATGGCAACCAAATTCCGACAATGATTAGCACCATTACCGGACCAAGCAGAACAGCCGACATTGAAAAAACATTGGTTCTAGGTGCGCATGGTCCTAAAGAATTGTTTGTATTTCTTATTGACGATTTTTCTTGATAAATTTTTCTTTTTTAATTATTAATCCTACTTTTATACTAGATACCAAGTTAGTATATGGTATAAAATTATGAGCAAACAGATAAATACGGTAATTGCCGGAACAGGATGTTATATTCCTGAAAACATTATTTCCGGGAATGAGTTTCTAAATTCTTCATTTTTTGAGAATGGAAACCCATTGGAAAAAGAGAACGCCGAAATCATCCACAAGTTCTCTGAAATTACTGAAATTGTAGAGAGAAGATATGTTTGTTCAGGCTTGATGAGCAATCAAATTGGTGCAAAAGCAGCAGAAAAAGCTATCCAAAATGCTGGAATTGACAAAGAAAGTATCGATTACATTATTTTTTGCCACAACTTTGGCGATATTCCATTAAACAGCAATCGCACCGATATCTTGCCGTCTTTGGCAGCAAAAGTTAAGAAACAATTGGAGATATCCAATCCAGATTGTGTTGCTTACGACATTATTTTTGGCTGCCCGGGTTGGGTTCAAGGATCCATTCAAGCAGATTATTATATCAAAAGCGGAGATGCAAAATGTGTTTTAGTTATTGGTGCCGAAACCTTAAGCCGTATTATTGACCCACACGATAGAGACAGCATGATTTTTTCGGACGGGGCAGGTGCCGTTATCTTCCAAGCAGAGGAAACACACGAAAACGAACTGAAAAAAGGAATTCTTTCGCATAAAACTGAAACCCACGCTTTAAATCACTCGGGCCTGCTTACCATGGGAAAAAGCGCTAATCCTGACGAGAAGAATGGTAATGCATACTTAAAAATGAATGGGCGAAAGCTTTATGAGTTTGCTGTTATTCAGGTTCCTCAAGTAATTAAAAAAGCGATTGATAAGGCCAATTTGACTATCGAGGACATTAATATCGTATTTGTACACCAAGCAAATGGAAAAATGGACACCGCCATCATGAAACGCTTATTTAAACTTTATGAAAAAGATCTAGTTCCTGAAATGCTTGTACCGATGACCATTTCTTGGTTAGGCAACAGTTCTGTAGCAACCGTTCCTACGCTGTTAGATTTGGTATTAAAAGGTCAAGTTGAAGGATATACTGTAAAACCCGGGGATGTTGCCGTATTTGCCTCGGTAGGTGCTGGCATGCACATCAACGCTTTTATTCATCGTTTTTAATAAGAAATCCCGTTAGGCAAAACTCAACACTTTTACCTAACGGGATATTCATCGCATAAATCAGCCTATTTAAGTCTATTTAAGCCCGCCTTGGCTTGCGTTTCAATACTTGTTTCATATTCATGATCTTTCATGCCTATTGCTACGTTAAAAGCTTCTTTAGCTTTCACAGAATCTTTCTTTTTCTCGTAAACTCTTCCCATTTGCAAAGCCGCATTTGCAGCGAAATAATATTTCAATTTACTTCCTTGATTAATCGCTGATTGATAATAATTCAGTGCCTGATCATCTTTGCCCAAATCATCATAAATCCGCCCTAAACGATAGTTATACTCCGTCTTATCCTTTTCGCTGTTTAAATCGCTTGCTTTTACATTTTCGAGCACTTGAAGCGCCTTCGAATAATATCCGCCATCAAACAACAAACGCGCTTTTAGAAGCCCAATCGGAGAGGCTGGGGCAGATGCCTCATTTTGGGCTTGCTTATCTTTCTCCTGATAGGTATATCCATTCTTAATCGCTTTCGCTGAATAGTTCGTATAACCCGTTTTATCGCCCTTTAACATGGCAATCCATGCGAGGCGTAAGTTAGCGTCCTTAATGTAATTGACGCCCTTGTTATGCTGAAAAAATTGATTAAAATAAGATGCCGCTGTTAAATCTAATTTATTCAAATGCGCAACACCCTCTAAATAATCCAAATAGGGAAAAGATTGATAGGTTGCTCCATCCGGTCTATTTTTTAGAATTTGAATGGCCTCTTCGTTATGGGCATTTTTCATAGAAACGTAACTCCGCATGTAGGTTTTTAATAAACTTGAATCGGGAATTCGCTCGGTATATTTCATAGTTTTGGCATAGGCCGATGAACTACGTGCCACGTCGGATAAGATGTACGTATAACAGAAAACAACCTCTTGATAAAACGGTTCATACGAAGATTTTGGAAGGTTTTCGACAAGCTGTTCCAAGATATTTAATCCGGTTTGTAAGTTCCCTTTAAGCCCAAAAGTGGCTAATGTACTTTTCATCGTTCCATCTGGTAGTGAGCCAATTACCGCATTTATCAACCCTATTCCTTTCTGATTTAGATGAAAGTTTGGGAATTTCTTTGCATTCTCTTGAAGCATGTTGTTGGCACGACGAATTTCCATTGCAGCGGTCATGTATTCGCCATAGCGTCCGCGTAGCAATGCCCATTGCAGATTAATTTCAGCTTGTGCATAAAGATAATAAGGCGATTTTTTATCATCGTCGCTAATCTTATCCAATCGACTCGATTTATTAGCCTTCAGACGATCAAAATCTGCTTTATTTTCGGATGTAAGTAACGTGAAATAATCCACATAATTTTCTAAAAGCGGAATAATCGCATTATTTGGATGTTGTTGTTTTTCGGTATTGATGTACGCTTTGGCATTGCCAAGTTTTAACAGATAGATGTTTTTGTAGGCATTTAGGCAATTCGCGTTAAAATCAAAATTTGCAAATAGAGCTGTAGGGAAGGTTAAAAAGCAGAGGAGCGCAAAATAACGAATAGGTTTAATCATTCAATATAATTTTCTAGCAGAAAACCCCATTGCTGGAGCATTCATGGATTAACAAATATCTACAATTAACGCCTAATGGCGCTGCTTGTTTTAAGTACGTGTTAAATAATCAACACCTGCTTGCATAAGCAATATTGCGGCCAAAAGTTATCGTATTTTTTTAAACAAAAAAGCCCACGTAAAATTTCGTGGGCTCTCTATATATTCTTCTATTGATTAAGCTTCTCCGGCAACTTCGTGCGTTAAGGCCTCATCAACCAAAATACGTCCGCAATGCTCGCAAACAATAATTTTTTTACGTTGACGAATATCTAATTGACGTTGTGGTGGAATTTGGTTAAAACAACCTGAGCAAGAATCACGATCGATTGTTACTACCGCTAAGCCGTTTACCGCATTTTTGCGTAAACGTTTGTAAGCAACTAATAAACGTTCTTCGATATTTGGTTCAGCATCACTTGCTTTTTTCAACAATTCATCCTCTTCTTTTTCTGTTTCAGATGTAATTACTTCAAGCTCTGCTTTCTTTACTTCTAAATCTTTTTTTCTTCCTTCTAATTCTGCTTTAGCAGTTTCATAGATCTCAGTTTTAGATGTAATTTCGAAACCATGCTCTTTAATTTTTTTCTCAGAAACCTGAATATCAAGCCCTTGAATTTCAATTTCTTTTGTTAAAGCATCGTATTCACGATTGTTTTTAACTTCTTTTAATTGAGTATCGTATCTTTTGATTGCTGCTTGAGCATCTTTAATCGTGTTTTTACGCGTTACAATTGAATCCTCAAGATCATCAAGATCACCTTTGATTTTCGAGATTCTAGTTTCTAACCCTAACACATCGTCCTCAAGATCAGAAACTTCCATTGGAAGTTCGCCTCTGATTTGACGAATTTTATCAATTTTTGTGTGGATATTTTGTAATTCGTATAAAGCTTTTAGCTTTTGTTCTACGGTTTGTTCCATTAAAACAAGTAATTTATGGGGTTTGTATTTTGCTCCGTTAAACGGATTGCAAAGTTAGTAAATTTTTTTTGAATAATTTCAACCAATAAATTTGAGGTAAATTGTTCAGTTTCAAAGTGTCCGATGTCAACGATCACGATTTTTTCTTCTGCATCAAAAAATTCATGGTATTTAAAATCTGCTGTCACAAAAGCTTCTGCTCCGGCGGCAATGGCATCTTTTAACAAAAAGCTACCGGCACCACCGCAAACGGCCACTTTTTTTATCCTTTTGGGCAATACATCCGTGTGCCTCACCACCTTGGCTTTCATTCTATCTTTTACCAAATGCAAGAAATCGTAGCCATCCATATCATATTCTAGCCAACCCAACATGCCCGCACCAACTAAAGCGTGTTTGTTTTCCAATTTGTAAATATCGTAGGCAATCTCTTCGTAGGGATGGTTCTCAAATAGCGCAACCAATATTTTTCGTTCCGCTTGTACCGGATAAACCATTTCAATACGTACTTCACTTTCGCGATGTCGGACATTTTTCGTTCCTACAAAGGGCTCTGTGTGCTCGTTACCTTTAAAAGTACCAAAGCCATCGGTATTAAAACTGCATTCGCTGTAATTTCCAATTGTTCCAGCTCCGGCATAAAAAAGTGCCGCCCGAACTTGTTCTGCTTGTGCTTGAGGGCAGTAGGTAACTATCTTTTTAAGAATCCCAGCCTTTGGAGATAAAATTTTAATCCCAGTTAGGCCCAATTGTTCGCAAATTTTGGCATTTACGCCTGTATGAACATGGTCTAAATTGGTATGAATCGCATACAACGCTATATTATTTTTTATCGCTTTTAAGACAACGCGCTCAACGTAGTTTTTGCCATTAAGTTTTTTTAATCCTTTGAAAACAATTGGATGATGCGTTATAATTAAATTACATCTTGTCAAAATGGCTTCTTCTACAATTTTTTCAACGCAGTCTAAAGCTACAAGCGCCGCCTTGATTTCCATATTTGGATCGCCAACAATTAACCCAGAATTATCATAGTCTTCCTGATAATTTAAAGGAGCAATACTTTCGAGGTAATTCGTTAATTCAGCTAATTTCATTGCATAAAGATATAAATTTTGTGATTTCTGCCATATGCGATTATAAAGATTTTGCCAAGCCGAAAAACATCAAGTTCTTAGAAACAAAAAAATCTGCAAACCAACGGAATGCAGACTTACATTTTAAAAAGAAGTGCTTATTGAAAGCCGCCCATTCTGACCATTTGTAAGCTTTCGAACACCATTTTTTGATTATGCTCAAATGTTAAGCTCTTGTGGTTAATAACATCTACTATTGTTCCAATGCCACACAATCCACCTGTTATAAAGAACAAAATACCCATTCCTATTTGTCCTAACACGAATCGTTGAATACCGGCAAACCCTACAAAACCAATTAAAGTCAATATTAAAATTTCTGAAGCTTGCTTTCTTTTGCTGCTGTAGATCATTAAAAAGTTGCGTACTTGCTGTTCAGAAAGACCCGAAGTTGCTTGTTGTATATAACCGTATTCTTCAGGTGTGATACCTGGTAAAGACATAATTTGTGATTGATATGCATCCATGACTGTATTGATTTAGAGTGAAAATTTTATTTTACTTCTGTTTTTTAATAATGTGTAAATCCTATAAAAAAGAATTGTCAATGCAGGAAAACCGAACCAATGTTGACGAAAACTTTGGCTAAATTCTCCATGAAAAATACAACTTATTGATCTGCCTAACCCACAGCCCGGACACCAAGCCTCAAAACCTAAACTGGCCAGCGGGCACAAGGTAAAGTGATGTTCATGCGGGTTTGAACTTGCCAATAAAGTTAAAGCCGTTATCCAAAAAAATAATTCTAAAGGAAGGCTTTTCATGTATTTCATGTTTCAATTTTATACATTTTAGAGCATATTGTGAAACCTTTGTTACTAAAAAAACCGTCTATTCGACCAACTGCGTTAATTACTCGACGTATTGACCGCTGTGGCTAAAAAAGAGCCTTGCGTTCGACCAACGCGTTATTTTTTTTTAAAAACTGACAAAAAATAACGCTTTTTATTTATCACTTTATTGATTGAGTGATTCCTTTTTAAAAAGATAAACTTAAATTTGTGTCTTGAATATCCGCGATTTAATAAATAGATACAAAACCGACGATCGGGTAAAAGACTTTACCAAAGCGTTAAATGGTTCCAAAAACCCAAAGATACACGTAAAGGGATTGGTTGGTTCTGCTGATGCTGTTGTAGCCATTAGCACCTACTTTTTTTTGCATAAACCTTTGTTCTTTGTTCTTCCTGATCGGGAAGAGGCTGCTTATTTTCAGTCGGATTTAGAGAGCATTTTGGATAAGCAGGTATTGTTATTTCCTTCATCGTACCGAAAATCCTTTGATTTTACCCAGGTTGATACCGCGAATGTTTTGGCTCGCGCCGAAGTTTTAAATGAGTTAAACCACGATTCTGAATATGGAAAAATTGTGGTTTCTTATCCAGAAGCCATTGCCGAAAAAGTAATTGATCGCTCTGCGCTCGAAAAAAACACACTAGAAATTCGGGTAGGAGCTAAGTTGGGTATCGATTTTATTAACGAATTTTTAATCGACTACGATTTTGATCGTCGCGATTTTGTGTATGAACCCGGCCAGTTTTCTGTTCGCGGAGGAATTGTGGATGTTTTTTCTTTTTCATCGGATTTGCCTTTCAGAATTGAGTTTTTTGGCGATGAGGTTGAAAGCATTCGAAGTTTTGAAATTGAAAGCCAACTTTCTGTAAACGAGGTTAAATCGTTAACCATTGTTCCGAATGTGCAAGCTAAATTTCTTACGGAGAGCAATATTAGCATTTTAGATTACATTGATCCTGAAACGCAAATTTGGCTTAAAGACGTAGAATTTACACTTGATATCATAAAAGCAGGTTATAAAAAAGCCGCTGAACTATGGAAGGCCTTGCCAGCTGCTGACAAAAATCAAAATCCGGAATGGATTGATCCCAAGTTCGCTTTTACCGATGAAAAAATGATGGGTGATCACTTACATGATTTTCCTTTGATTGAATTTGGTAAGCAGTTTTTTTATCAAACAGAACACCGTTTCGACTTCGAAACCAAACCGCAACCCTCGTTCAATAAAGATTTCAATCTACTCATTCACAACCTGAAAGAAAATGAAAATGCAGGGATTGTAAGTTTCATTTTTACAGACTCGAGCAAACAAATTGAACGTTTGTATGCCATTTTAGAAGACATTGATAAAACAGCGAAATTCACCCCGATTAATAGTATGTTGCGCGAAGGCTTTATCGATCCTCAAATTCAAACAGCCTTTTATACCGACCATCAAATTTTTGATCGCTACTACAAGTACAAGCTTAAAAAGGGCTATCAAAAAAGTCAGGCCATTACACTCAAAGATTTACGAGAGCTTAAATCGGGCGATTATGTTACGCATATTGATCACGGAATTGGTAAATATGCAGGGCTAGAAAAGGTTGAAGTTAACGGTAAAGTACAAGAAATGATTCGCTTGGTATATGCTGATAACGATTTGCTTTATGTAAACATTAACTCCTTAAATCGAATTGCCAAGTATAGCGGCAAAGAGGGGGGCGTTCCTAAGATGAATAAGCTAGGAACTGATGCCTGGGACAAGCTAAAAAAAACTACTAAAAAAAAAGTTAAAGACATTGCCCGCGATTTAATCAAACTTTACGCATTACGTAAAACGCAAGCGGGTACAGCTTTTTCTCCGGACGGATATTTACAAACGGAATTAGAAGCCTCTTTTATTTACGAGGATACCCCTGATCAATTAAAAGCCACGTTAGATGTAAAAAGAGACATGGAATCGCCACATCCAATGGATCGATTGGTTTGTGGAGATGTTGGATTTGGAAAAACTGAAATTGCTGTTCGTGCAGCCTTTAAAGCGGTAACCGAAGGAAAACAAGCAGCTGTTCTGGTTCCAACAACCATTTTAGCGCTGCAACATTTTAAAACTTTTTCTTCGCGCTTAAAAGATTTTCCTGTTACTGTCGATTATATCAATCGTTTTAAAACAAGCAAACAAATTAAAGATACACTGGCGCGTGCTGCAGAGGGGAAGGTGGATATTTTGATTGGTACGCATCGTTTGCTGAGTAAGGATGTAAAATTTAAAGACCTCGGGATAATGATTATCGACGAGGAACAAAAATTTGGTGTTGCTGCAAAAGAACGACTAAAAGCTATCCGCGTAAATGTGGATACGCTGACTTTAACTGCCACACCTATTCCGCGTACCTTACACTTTTCGTTAATGGGTGCACGCGATTTATCCATTATTAGCACGCCTCCGCCCAACCGTCAGCCAGTAAACACAGAATTACATGTTTTTAACGACAAATTAATTCAAGAAGCGGTACAATTTGAATTGGATAGGGGCGGACAGGTTTTCTTTATCCATAATCGGGTAAATGATTTAATGCAATTGGGTGGTCTCATAAAAAAATTAGTGCCAAAAGCACGAATTGGTATCGCGCATGGGCAGTTGGATGGTGATGCTTTGGAAGACGTAATGCTCGACTTCATTAATGGAGAAAAAGATGTGTTGGTGGCAACCACCATTATTGAAGCGGGATTAGACATTCCAAACGCCAATACCATTATCATTAATCATGCCCACATGTTTGGGTTAAGTGATTTGCATCAAATGCGTGGACGTGTTGGTCGAAGCAATAAAAAAGCCTTCTGCTATTTACTTTCACCTCCATTATCAACCCTAACTTCTGAAGCCCGAAAACGGTTGAGCGCTATTGAAGAGTTTTCTGATTTAGGAAGTGGGTTTAATGTAGCTATGCGCGATTTAGATATCCGTGGTAGTGGAAACTTATTGGGAGCTGAACAAAGTGGTTTCATTGCCGAAATTGGTTTTGAAATGTATCACAAAATTTTAGACGAAGCGATTCATGAGCTAAAAGAGGCAGAATTTAAAGGCCTGTTTGAAAATGAACCTCAGCGTCCATTCGTAAGCTTTACCCAAGTAGATACCGATTTGGAGCTTTACATTCCGGATGCTTACATCACCAATATTACGGAACGCTATAATCTGTATACCGAACTGTCTAAACTGGAAAACGAAAAAGAACTTGCCGTGTTTGAAAAGCACCTGGCCGATCGCTTTGGTCCGGTTCCTCCTCAGGTTAAAACCATGCTTAGCGTGGTTCGTTTACAATGGTTGGGCAAAAAATTAGGGTTTGAAAAACTGAGCTTCAAAAAAAATATGCTGCGAGGATACTTTATCAGCGACAAGCAATCGGCCTATTTCGATTCCTCAACCTTTGTGAAAATTTTATCTTTTGCACAGAATCATCCGCGTTTATGCAATTTAAAAGAAGTAAAAAACACCTTGCGCATTGCTTTTGATAACGTAAACAGTGTGGAGGATGCTATTGAAACATTAGCATTAATTGAGTAATTAGAAAAAAGCACTTCTAAATCTAAAATTGAGTTAGCTACGGTGAACGGTTAATCTAGCGAATGAATGTCAACATTAAATGATTAGCCGTACACCACCTAATTCTTGTATTTTATACGGAAAGGAGTTTCCTGGTGAGCCAATAAACATGAAATTAACTGGAATATTCCACTTTACCGAAAGCTCTTTAATTAATTCAGGACTAAATTTTTTTCCTTCAATTTGCACATATTCAATATCTATTTCATTGTAAGCTCGGTCTAAAACATCAATATCTATCAAAAGATGCTCTGGAATAACCTCTCCTTCTCGTATCACATTTACAATCTTTATTTTTCTTGTATGTTCATTTTGCCTAATATAGAGCATCACATTATTTAAATTCGAAACATTATCACCTTTGGTAAAAAACACAAACTCTTGCTCATTGATGGCATGAATGGTCTTTATTAAGCTTTTATTAACCGTATAGACTCCTTTTCGTAAAGGAATCCCGATATTATAATTATCAACAAATCTTCTTATAGGCTCAAACAAATACTGAATAATATTAATAGCAACGCGTATTAAAGCAATGCGGTTGAGCATGATTGCAATAAATAATAGCGTGGGAATAAAATACTCCAAAAAAACAACAAAATTAGATGCACTTTTTGGATCGGCTGGTTTAATCAGAATATTACCGATTAGCGCAACCGTAACTGCAAGTAAGGCAAACATCAACCCGGCCCACGAGGCCTTTTCTGGCCTTGGAAGCCGCTTTCTTTTCATTTTTAATAACACGTTACCAAAAACAAACAAAGCCATTACAGACAGGAAAGAAATAGCATAAACGCCTGCAAGTAAGGCAACATTTCCTTTGGTAATCAACAGGACTGAAACACTCAATAAAAAGAAAAGCAAAATGATACGATAGGAGCTGCCGTTTTTATTCTTTTTAAGAAAGAAATTAGGCATTACTCGATCTAAGGTTATGCGCTCCAATAATCCGCTCACACCTACATAAGAGGTAAGAACTGCTCCGCTTAATACCAGAACAGCATCTATAGAAACAATAGTTGCTAGCCACTCGCCCGATGAAACGGTACCCATGTGCGATAACAACGCATTGCTATGCGCGTTTATATCATTTATAGGAAGTAAAGAAAGTGCTAAAAAAGCCATCAAAGGATTTAAAACACTCACTACAATCCACATATTTTTCAAGGTTTTAGGAAAAACGCCGTTTTTTTGTTCTTCCACAAAATTTGCTGAACTTTCAAATCCTGAAATACCCAACATGGAGGCTGCAAAGCCGAAAAAAATGGCCATTCCTATACTTCCAGAAGCGAGTGGTTTATTCCAGTTTAATAAAAATTCATCAAGCCCGCTAGAGGCAACTTTAAAGATGATGAATAACATCAGCAAAGCCATCGAAAATAGATGAAACAGAAAGATGCTTATTGCCACCTTGGCTGATTCGGTAATACCAACGATTGTTAAACAGGCAAATATTCCAAGCAAAATAATGGTGGAAAGAATGATCGGCAATGAATTAAAAACATGATGCAAATAATGCATCGCCTCATTGGCAGAAATTACGGCTGTGGCCATATAGGACAAGAGTGTTAAACATGCCGCTAACGAAGCAACCGACTTGCTCGTCGTATTTAATAAAGCGTTGTAAGCCCCTCCATTCAGCGGCAAAGCGCCGACAACTTCACCATAAATTTTCCTGAAGGTAAAAAGAACAACAGCAACAATGAGTAATGTAATCCATGCGTATTGACCTGCAAAGCCTACCGCTAATGCCGATACATACAACACCGATGAACTTATATCGTTACCGGAAATTGCTGTGGAGGCTAGCTCGCCAAGTTTCTTGTGTTCCTTCATTCTTTTTGAATTATATTATTGCAAAAAATAAGCCACCCTTAAAGCACTTATCTGTTTGTTTTGCTAAAAGAAAGGCTGGTTAGAAATTTTATACTAAAGAATTCATAAAAATATTTACTTCACTTTTTATTTAGCAAACACAATACAACCCTTAATATCAATTAACAAACACTATTCCTGTATTAAAAGATATATAATTTTACGACTAATAAATGGAAAAAAACATGTGTTTAATACAATATTCCTTCATTTCTTGTTAACGCATCTGTTCTGCAAAATTTCGACTTAATTTTACCTTGCGTTAAAAAATGAGGAATATCTTCTGCATTTTGAGCATTATATGTACTTCTATCCGTTATAAATACATATCTTGGTGCTAAATAGCAGTATCGTTCGCGCAGAAAAAATCCGGGCCTAAAAATTAAAACATTGCCATATTTAATTTAAACATCGAGTCTAATTTCGATGAAAATAAGGCTTTAATAAAAAACACACGGTTAAAGACCTTAAATAACAGGCAATACGAATATAAAACTATTGCACAACAAATAAATCCTTACTTACAAAATATGGACCCCAGTTTATTACTCGACTTAGTTAACATGCAAATGCCGTATGGAAAATATAAAGGGTATTTAATTTGCAACCTCCCTGAAAGTTATTTATTGTGGTATAAAGACAAGGGTTTTCCGAAAGGAAAACTAGGTAGCTTAATGGCTACGATGTTCGAAATCCGCGTAAACGGTTTGGAATATTTATTAACGCCGTTGAAAAATCAACAGCGTTAATAAGAAATTTTATAGCGCGCAATTGTTATCATCACAAATTGCATCATCGCTTTTGTTTAAAGACTTTAACTCCGTTTTTGGCTGAGTTGCCTTCCATTCTGAAAAACTTTGATTTAAAGCATCGGTAAAGGCTTGAACGGGCTGTGCTCCAGAAATCCCGTACTTTCTGTCCATCACAAAGTACGGAACACCTCGAATACCTAAGTTTTGACTTTCATATACATCGTACCGAACTGCTTCTGCTAAATCATTGCTATCCAAAATTTTAGTTGTTTCCTCTTTATCTAAGCCAATCTCTTCTGCAATGCTTAATAAAACAGCCTTTTCAGCAATATTTTTACCTTGCACAAAATGTGCTTCAAAGAACTTTTCCTCGGCAAGATTTTGCAACCCGTGATTCGCTGCTAAATGAATAATCCGATGGGCATCAAAAGAATTCGCTGGAATATTTTCTCCGAAATTTATGGTTAAACCTGCATATCTTGCCATTTCAGCTACTTGCTGCGTCATCTGCTTTGCTTGTTCTATCGGCAATCCCTTACTGCGCGATAAATAATCGTAGATATTTTCGTTGTTTTCATTATGGTATTCAGGATTTAACTGAAAACTTTTCCAAACAACCTCAATTTCTTCTTTAAAAGGCAGTTTTTCAAGCGCTTGCTCAAAATGATGCTTCCCGATATAGCAAAACGGACACATTACGTCCGACCAGATTTCTACTTTCATAGCACAAAATTAAACTGAAAATAAGTAAAATGCGTCGCTTTAAAGTAAAGTATGATAGCTCGCGGTTTCACTTAAATCCTCGCTGCTAATCTCTAAATTCTATGAGATAATACGTGTAAAAAGACGTCTATTATCAATAAAAGCCTCATTAAAAAATTCGCTAATGAGACTATTTTTAATACTTTTGCCGTTCAAAAAACAAATCATCATGAACAAATTTTTATTAGCCCTCTCTTTCTCGCTATTTTGCTTTAGCGTGCAAGCACAATTTGAAGGATCAAAGCAAATTTACGAAAGTCCAAAACTGAAAACAGAAATCACAACACACAAAGTTGTTGCTATTTTACCTTTCACAACAAAAATTTCGTACAAGAAAATACCTAAAAACTTTAATGCTGAAGCAAATCTGAACCAAGAAAGAACAATGTCTAAATCGATTCAATCGAGTATGTACACCTTTCTCTTAAGGAAAAATTCAAATTACTATGTTGAATTTCAAGATGTAGAAAAAACAAACATTCTCTTAAAAAAAGCAGGGGTATTAGACAAACTTGATGAAACAACTAAAGATGAAGTAGCAAAAATCTTGGGCGTTGACGCTATTTTAGGAGGAAGTTTTGAAACTGAACAAAGTAAAAGTGAGGCTGGAGCAATTGCCTCGGCAGTTTTAATGGGTGGTTTTGGTGGAAAAACCGGTTCTGGAACACTAACCTTAACATTAAATAGTGGTTCTACTGGAGAATTGCTTTGGCGATTCTTTAAAACAATGGATGATAATATTTCAACCTCCACAGACGACATGGTTGAGCGCATGATGAGAAAGGTTTCTCGAAATTTTGTATATACTAAATCATAAAAACCACACTTCGTGAAACGTTGGTTTTTATTAAACCGTATTACAAATAATAACCTTACGTTGTAAAAATCCGGAGCGTGATTAACCGCGCTCCGGATTTAAACTACTTATATAACTGATTAAATATCAGCTTAAAAGTTCCGTGTGTTTGTGCTCTAAAAACCACCTCTGGGCCAAAGGCCAACAATTTTCCTTTCCCGATATTTGCCTGAAAAGCCGTTACCCCATCTCTTAGATAACTTTGACCCAAAGCCCAACCGCTTCGCAAAGGAGAGGCGTTTTCAAACCACATTAAAGGTTCTATTTTACCACCAATCATCGCATCGCCTGTTAATTTAAATACCGGACTGTTATCAAAATAAATGTCAGCATCTTTTTCCATTCCCCACATGGCGGGTTTGGAGGTATTTACACGCACATTGAGTACACTCCCTGGAACATAATATTTTTCATTTGGAAGTTTTTTTTCCTCAGCATTTTGCAACTCAACCATGGCATTACGAACTGGCAAATTTAACTGATAGGCTAAATTTGTGCTACTACCAATCGTTACAATATTACCACCATCTTCCAAAAATTTCTTTAATTGAGGAATTGATTTTTCGTTTGAAATTCTACCTAAACGGCTTTTGTATTCATCCGGAGTGTCTTCTGGTTTTGGCCCTGAAAATCGACCGGAAAAAGCGCCTGCTTGTGGGGCAGGAATTGCCCCTCCAACAAAAATAATTACATCATACTTCTCCTTCAAATTCCCCGCATCTATCTCTCCGGGATAAATTACTGTTGCGGCATAATGATATTGCTCCATAATCCACCTTAACCAACCTGAAGCCATTGAACCACCGTAGGTATCCCATAGGGCAATTCTTGCCGGTTTAATGTTGACACGATCTTTTGGTAAATCGGCGCCCTTATATTTAATGTTGGCTTGCGCTAAAATTGATTTTACTGTGTTGCTTGCAGAAACATAAAAATCGCCATTTGTAGCCGACCGATAAACGGGAATCTTATTCTTTAACAAATCGTTTACCGCACTATATGAATCATTTTGAGCAGCACTTAATACAAATTCTGTCCCCGATACCTGTTTATTTTCTGGTTTCAGTAATTGCCCATAAGGATTTCGCTTGAAAGGGCCTGAAAAATCATTTAAAATACGATCAAACTTTACATTCATTAAGTATGCTAAGGTCCAACCTGCAGCATCGTAAGGTGGAATTGGAGCACCTCCTTCATATTTAAAATCGTTGGGGTGATCTTGCGGCTCAAACATATCTAAAACATGCGGACGAAAAGCCTGATCTGTTTTTACAACATAACTACCGGCCGGATAACTTTTCCCATTCACCGTAAAGGACGCGGTTGCTTTTTGCACCACTACACCCGTGCGAATTAAAGCGTTTAAAAACTTAATTGCGGTGTTAAAATCGGGTTGATCGGCAGATAAAATATATCCTCTGGGGTCGCGATTAACGGGGTCTTTCATAACCGTATCTAAATACTTTACATTGAGTCCGCTTCGGTTTCCGAAATCTGATTCGTTTCCTGCATTTACGGTTCCTTTGTCTTTTTTTGCTGCAGTGTAAATTGCTTCAATCTTTTTTGGAGAGAACGACCATGTATCTTTTTTCCCTCTCTCAATGGAATTTTTTCCCATTTGATACATGTTGTAAAGCAATTCATCGCGATAGCGCTGTGCATAGCCCAAAACGGCATAATTCAACGAAACAGAATAATCAATTGAGTTTTTAAAATACCATTTTCTTGGCGTTATAGGATTTGGCGAATCACCAGATGGCAGTAAACGCGTAGGTACCAGTGGAATATCCATTGGCGTTGGGCTACCAATAATTTCTGTTAACAAACCGATCATATTGTGAAAATAGGTGGTTGTACGCAAGCCTCCATTGTACCACGTTGAATAAACAGACCCTCCGCGTTGCGTATAACCCGGCTTGTTTTCTTGATTCATCCGGTTATGCATGGCTGCACCTACCGCATCTAAAGAAGTCAATACCATGGGGTCAAAAACATAATTAAAAGGATCACGATAAGGCGGACCAGCGACAACCGTTCCTGCCGGCCCCGCTTGGTGATGGTTGTACATAATTTGCGGAATCCATTCTATAAAAAGCTGTCGACCAATATTTTGTGTTTCTTTCAGGTTCAACATAAAAAAATCGCGATTATTATCGTGCCCAGCATACTTTTCATATAAAACCGGTACATTTTGAGTACTGCGTTTCTTTTCGTCTTTTGTGCGCATATACCAGTTGCTAACCAACTCCTGTCCGTCTGGATTTGCATGTGTAAACAAAATAATTACCTGATCTAAAATGCGCATAGTCTCCAAATCCTTTCTAGAAACCAACTCATACATGGTTTGAATCAATTGATGCGTTCCTACCACCTCATTTGCATGTAAACCGCCATCAATCCAAACCACGGCCTTACCTTCATTTGCCAAGGCCCGGGCTTCCTCGCTCCTGAGTTCGGCATGTGCCAATTTCTGCGAAATTTCTTTGTATCGATCAAGTTTTTTCAAATTCTCGGGCGAAGAAACAATCATCATGTATTGTGTTCTACCTTCTTCTGTTTTACCAATATCAACCAATTTGGCTCGGTCAGAATTTTGTGCTATTTTCTTAAAATACGCTTCAGTTTGGGTGTAATTGGCCAGTTGATAATTATCGCCAATAGCAAATCCAAAATGAGATTTTGGACTAGGTACATCCTGTGCGAACAGCAAACTTCCGTTCAGCAACCATAAAATAAACGATATTTTCTTAAAGTAATTTTTTAGCATAGTTTAGGCATTAATTCTATCAAATATAATTGAGAAAATTGGCACAAAACACCCTGCTCTATATTTGTTACAGAACATAAATGGTTTCTGCAGGATTGTTTCAAAGCTTATTTCTTCCGAATTATTTTTTCATGTTTAAGGGAGCGATAGAAGCTCTTTCAGCTTTTCCCATATATTTGGCAACAAAAAGTCTCTTTCATCTACTAAATCACTGTTATGACCCTTGAAGAACGTATCCAAAACTCTAAAACAAACATTTTTAAAGCCGTTTTCCCAAATACAACCAACCACTACGATACCTTATTTGGTGGAACAGCGATGCACATGATGGATGAAGTTGCCTTTATAACCGCAACGCGCTACAGCCGTCAAATTATGGTAACCGTGAGCAGCGATCGCATCGATTTTAAAAAACCCATCCCAGCGGGATCAATTGTGGAATTAATTGGACAGGTAACTACCGTTGGCAAAACCAGTTTAAAGGTTAATGTCGAAATTTATATCGAACAAATGTACGCCGAGGGCAGAGAACTTGCTGTTCGTGGCGATTTTACTTTTGTCGCCATCGATGAAAATAAAAAACCCGTGCTGGTTACCCAGTAAATTTTGAAAATCTTTCTCGAAAAGATGTAAACTTTACACCGTTGTTATCTGTAAATTGCAGAATGGAAAATCAGTCACCAATCGAGCAATTAAAAGAAATGGCCAAACAGTTAAGTTGTCCGGAAGGAGAAAACGGGATTATAACGGCCAATTTTATGCATCAAACGAATATAGGGATGACAAAAAATGCTTTTAATGCTTTGGAAATTGCTGACAACGATTCTGTATTGGAAATTGGTCCTGGAAATGCCGCTCATCTTCAAGAAGTGTTAAAGATTGCGTCAAATATGAAATATACCGCTATTGATATTTCAGCTACGATGATTGAAGAAGCAAAAAGAATTAATGCTGAATGGATTGCTTCGGGCAACGCGCGTTTTATTCTTTCGGATGGAAAAACCTTCCCTTTTGCCGATGAAGAATTTGATAAAATCACGACCGTTAACACCTTGTACTTTTGGAAAAATCCCCTTCAATACCTACAAGAAATCAGAAACATTTTAAAAGAAAAAGGCATTTTTTCCCTTTGCTTTGCCGATAAAGCCTTTATGCTATCGCTTCCTTTTACCCAATTTACGTTTGCGCTTTATGAGGTTGATGAGGTGAAAATGCTTTTAAAAGAGGCTGGCTTCGCTGTTCAAAACGTCAATACCTATACGGAAGAAGTCCGCAGTAAAGCTGGAGACAACGTAAATAGAGAATATTACGTTATCCGCGCCATTGCTTAAGGATAAACCTTTTAATTTTCTTTCAGCAAAGAAACATCATCAAGCAAGCAAACTGCGCCGGCTAAACCTTCTGCTATAATTCCTATTTCTATTTTTCCCTCTTTTACTGCTATTTTTTTAATTTGAATGGTTGTCCAGTTCTCATTTTCTTGATTGACAACCTGCTCTGAAAGGTAATTATTGCTTGTTGCGTACATTTTTAAAAGCGTAAATCCTTTGCTATTTTTAATTTTAGCCGATAAGATGTAGCTGCCGTCGGGTAACGGAAGAGAAGAAACAGAAGAAATCTGTTGCGATACTTTGCGTTTAAATTTTACGTCGTCGCTGATCTGCAGGCTCTTTTCTCCAATTACACTTTTACGGTCTTTTTCTGAGTTAAAGTAGTTTAGCGTAGGGGAATTCACATCGCTTGTGCTTATTTTATTTCCTTCTATAATTTGCGTTATCCATCCCGTAAGTTGCTCCTGAACAGGCTTAACGGCACTCGGAATCCGATTTCTATCAGCTTCAAAACTTCCGTTTATGGCATAATTATTATCTTCTGCAATATACCAATCTCCTGTTTTTTCATTTAGATACCAAGCGCTTAAAGAATTGAAATAGGGCTTTTTCCCGTTAAAGGAAAGCGGCAACCATTGATTGTACCCTAAGCCATTTCCAGCAAAATCGGCCCATCTATCACCGCAATAAAGAATCGTTTCTTTCTTCGTTCCCTTTACTGACACAAAAAAACCAGTTTGGGTAACGTGTGCAAAATCATTTTCGCAGCCTTCCATTACCTGCATATTGTTAATAGGTTTGTACGGTCCGTGAATATTGTCTGCCATGAGAAAATAAGCATAAGATGCATCCCAACCGTAAATATTTGAGGCGCACATGTAATATTTACCCTGATACTTGAACATGCAATTTCCTTCGCGACTTTCTCCTTTAAAAACTTGTGTGCAATCTAAAAGTCCGATTTTCCCTTCCCTAACGCCTATTTCCGAAACATAAATTTTATTTCGCCCTCTTCCGTAAGAATAAATCAAATAAGACTTTCCTGTATCTTCATCCGTAAAAACGGTTTGATCGCCTGTATTGGATGTGCCGATTAAAGGTTTCATGTCAATTTCTTGATACCATTTAAACTCTTCTATCGGCGAATTGGCCACTGTAATCAAAACTTTATTCCCATGTTGGACAAACATTGCATACTTTTTTATCTCTTTTAAGTAAGCAACCCCCAAACGGCCAACCCAAGTTTTTCCGCCATAGTGCGCTAATTCTTCTTTCGTGAGCACACTTCTTTCTGACGTCCAATTCACCAAATCCAATGAACTATAACAGTATACCGATTCAAATGTGGCATTATCATACTTTATGGTTGGATTTTGGCGATAGAGACTGGCCTCGGCATACTGAACACCATACCAATAGTATTTTTGTTGTTTACTTTGCGGATCAATAAACTTGAAAATTCCGCCGCCTTGGCTGTAAATTGCGCGCTGGTCTGCTGTATCCCAAAAAATATCATTCTTAATCTTTAGCGATTGTGCTTGAACGCCAAAATGAATGGTGCAAAATAGCACGAAGCTGAAATAGGTAATTGATTTCATTAGGAATTTAAAAACAGGTTTAACAACCAGATATTTTGATTAGAAAGACTAAATATGCGCCATCCCTTTGAGTTTTGCATCCTGTTCTATCCCGTTGCTTTGTCTATGCTGATTTCCAATTCAAAAAAAACAAGTTAAAACCACCCATGCGAGGCGATTAATAAAAAATCAGATACAAATAAGCATACACAACGGGTGCTGCTAATAAAAGTCCGTCAAATCGATCCAATAATCCGCCGTGCCCGGGTAGCAATCCTCCGCTATCTTTGGTATCCAAACTGCGTTTCAACATAGATTCTACCAAATCGCCTATGGTACCAAAACAAGAAATTAAAATAGCCATTCCAATCCAAACCCATTCTTGCTGTTCGGTATAGAAATGTGCTAAAACAACTGCAACCAATACGCTTGTTAAAACACCTCCAAAAAAACCTTCCCAACTTTTTTTAGGCGAATGACGTTCAAATAATTTACG
The DNA here is from genome assembly GCF_052344095.1 of Pedobacter paludisoli. Classification (GTDB taxonomy): domain Bacteria; phylum Bacteroidota; class Bacteroidia; order Sphingobacteriales; family Sphingobacteriaceae; genus Pedobacter. Next base: position 3,308,349 of record NZ_CP179926.1, read on the forward strand.
CTTGCCGAACTTCATTCCAAATAAATAGGCTCCTGTATCGTTTCCCCAAAGCATCAATAAAAACGCGAACGGAAAATGGAGGTTGTACACATTCCAATCTTCTAAAAATCCCAATGCATGAAAAAAGCAAAACGGGATGGTTACATACACAAAGCCCACAAAAGTGTAGGAAATATTGGCAAAAGGAATTTTGCTTTTTTTATACAACTCGGTCACAAATACCGAAAAAACTAAGGGAATACACAGCAACAGATATTTAACATCGTATTTTAAATAATGAATACCGGCTGTCATCAAAAAAATTAATGCGCTCGCTATTAAACCGATGTTTCGATGTGGACGAATACCTGAATTCTTAATCAGCTTGAAAAACTCAAACAAGGATAATATACTGAGAACCAAATAAAAACACGTAAATGCATAGCTTCCTAAAAAAATAGAACATAACATTACGATTGTAAAGAAGAATGCAGTAATAGCGCGGGTTTTCATTAAATATTAAGGGGGTTTTATGGATAAAAGCTATTCAATATCGTTAGCAACGATATACTCTATAGCCTTGTCAAAATCGGTTTTGTTTACCAAAACATTTATCTCTCCAAGGTAATATGCTGCTATTTGTTTGTTTAATGTTACCGCCGGAATGCCGGCTTCTGTTAAGCCTTGTTTTAATACTTCGGCAGCAAAAGCGTTGCTAGTGGTGTATACCTTAATCCAATTTTCGTTCACGATTTACGTTGTCTTTAAAATATTTAAACAAAGCTAAAGTAATTATCGCACTAATTATGCAAATGTAATACGGAAAAGCGAGGGATTGATCCGCATTTTCCAAAGGAATATTCTTTTTTTGCATATAGAACACTTGGCAAACCGCAAAAGCGTTGTTTAAAAAATGTGCTAGGATGGCATACCAAATACTTCCACCATAAAAATACAAATAGCCAAACCCTGCGCCCAATAACATTCTAGGAATAAAGCCATAAAACTGGAGGTGAATCGCACTAAACAGCATGGCTGTAAGCCAAATAGCCACGTGCTGGTTTTTAAAAATAGTGTTCAGACTTCGTTGTACGCCGCCACGAAACATCAATTCCTCGCCAATAGCAGGAATAATGGCAATCATTAAAAGGTTCACCAAAAAATCAAGATTGCTCCGGACGGTTATCAACTGAATAGTCATCTTAGCCGCTTCCTCTTCTTTTGCCTTCATCCATGCTTCAATTCCTTTTAGAAACTCAGGCAGAACCATCTTTTGATTTAAAATGGCCAGCGCTTCCATAAAAGGGGTACTCAATGCCATAATTAAAATCACCAACAAAATGCCTTTTGAATCTGGTTTTGCAAAGGAATAGAACTTTGAAATGCATATGCGATTGGTTAACGCCAAAGCTAAAGGCGGCAACACAAACGTTCCAATCGCCGAGAATATCTGCACTAATTTAAGCGTGCTGGTATATTTAGGTTGGTTACTCATTAACAATGAAAAATCGTCAGAAAAATTCAACCCACTGATTAACAAAGCAATGAGCGTAAAAGCCATTGCCCCCACTGTTGCGTAAACTAAAAGTAAAAGTAACTGTAAGAAGGGGTCTATTTCCTTTTCGTTAGGTGTAACAAAATTCATTATTTGTACCTTTGTATGTTTTTATTAATTGATTAAGATAGAAAATGTCTGTAAAGATAGGAAATATAGATTTAGGAGAGTTCCCATTATTGTTGGCTCCAATGGAGGATGTAAGCGATCCGCCTTTTCGTTTTGTGTGCAAACAAAACGGTGCAGACATGATGTATACTGAATTTATTTCATCAGAAGGATTAATTCGCGATGCCGCAAAAAGCATTCAAAAACTTGATATTTTTGAGTATGAGCGCCCAATTGGCATCCAAATTTTTGGTGGCGATATTGAACACATGCGCGAAGCTTCGGCAATTGCTTCGGCCGCAGGCCCCGATTTGGTTGATATTAACTACGGTTGCCCGGTAAAAAATGTGGTTTGTAAAGGCGCTGGCTCTAGTTTGCTTCAAGACATTGACAAAATGGTCAAAATGACTGAGGCAGTTGTAAAAGCGTCGCACTTACCGGTAACGGTTAAAACGCGTCTCGGTTGGGATGATACCACAAAAAACGTGTACGAAGTGGCAGAACGCTTACAAGACGTTGGTATTCAAGCTTTAACCATTCATGGCCGCACCCGTGCGCAATTGTATAAAGGTTCAGCAGATTGGAGCTTAATTCGCGAAATTAAACGCAATCCGCGTATTAAAATTCCAATATTTGGTAACGGCGACGTTGACAGTCCTCAAAAAGCAGCTAACTGGCGCATGGAGTACGAAGTAGACGGCATTATGATTGGCCGAGCTGCCATTGGGTACCCTTGGATTTTTAGAGAAGTGAAACATTTCTTTAAAACGGGAGAAATTTTAGCTGGCCCAACTATTGACGAACGTATTCAGGTTTGTCGCACACATTTGGATAAATCAATCCAATGGAAAGGGCCAAAAACGGGCATCTTCGAAATGCGCCGACACTATGCAAATTATTTTAAAGGAATTCCGGATTTTAAACCCTTCCGCATGCGGTTAGTTTCTGAACCGGATATTCAAAACATTTACAGTATTTTAGACGAAATTGCTTACAAATATGCCAATTATGTCCCCTCAGATGTAATGGCTTGATTTTTGAAGCACTAAATTTTTATCAAACAAAAATGGTTACAGCAATTACAGACGGGGTAAAAGTTTCGGTAGAAACCGTTTACCAACCAGAATATTCAAACCCGGCAGAAGAACATTATATGTTTGCTTATCGTGTTGAAATTTCAAACCTTTCTGATTATGCTGTTCAATTACTTCGCCGCAAATGGTTTATTTTCGATTCGAATAGCAGCCGCAGAGAAGTAGAAGGAGAGGGCGTTGTGGGGCTTCAACCCGTAATTAAACCTGGCCAAAGCCATGTATATGTTTCGGGCTGTAACCTAAAAACCGACATCGGTACCATGCAAGGTAAATATGTAATGAAACGATTGGTTGATGACGAAGGATTTGAAGTAGATATTCCTGAATTTCAATTAATTGCTCCTTACCGATTAAACTAATTTTTCTTTTCTATAAAGGGTTCTGAGCTACTACTATTTACTTTAGCCGGGCTTTTTGCTCTATCTTTTTGGCAAAAAACCAAAAAGGATGCCGCGTCAATCCCGCTTAAAGTTGAATGTTATTGCGAATAGCAGCGTTTCTTTTAAACCGTTTGGTCGGAAATGGGGTGTTTTGCAGTGTCTGTACCTCCATAAACCCGGTAGAAGCGAGCATACCGATTTTTTCGGTATAAAGCGGATAACGGGACTTTCGCCTGCCAAAAGCATGAGGCAATCGTTTTCAAAATGAGCTTCTTCAGCAGAACATTTTTAGCTACTACTTAAAAAACAAAAGCGGCTTGATTTGAATCAAAACCGCTCGTTGCTTTTCATAAGTAAATGTAGTACGATTAATCCCTATTGCGTCCAAAAAGGAACGAAGCATAGTAAAGTAAATTAGTTAATGCACCTACGGCGGCCACTACATAGGTCATTGCTGCCCACCAAAGGGCATCTTTTGCCTGTAATGCTTCTTCGCTCGTTTGCATAACCTCTTGATTATTTTTTAACCATAACAAAGCTCTATTACTGGCATCGAACTCGGTTGGTAGGGTGATTATACTAAAAATTGTAACGATGGTAAGTCCAATTACACCAATAGCTAAAACCACAGGCGTAATGGCAAAAACCATTAACATAACCCCAATTAACAGCACCCATTGCAATAAATTTGAAGTGATGCTTACAATGGGAACCATATTGGTTCTTAAATTTAACCATGCGTACGATTTAGCGTGTTGCACAGCATGCCCACACTCGTGAGCGGCAACTGCCGCTGCTGCCACACTGCGGCTGTAGTACACATCGGTACTTAAATTAACTGTTCTATCTGACGGGTTATAATGGTCCGTTAACTGTCCTTCTGTAGTCATTACCTTCACATCGTATATTCCGTAATCATGTAGCATTCTTTCTGCCACCTCTTTGCCCGATAAGCTTGAGCTTAAATGCATTTCCGCGTACTTAGAAAATTTAACTTTAAATCGCCATTGCACAAACATGCTCACCAACAATACCGGAATGATTAAAATTAAATAAACTCCCATTCTCCAATTTGTTATATACACTCGATTTATCAAAAAGCGTTCCTTTATTTTTCAAGTTCAACTTATAGCACATATAAACATGACCTTAAATAGTTGATATTGGGAAGAAAACATCTTTTTTCCCAAATGGATGTACATGTTTATGAACCTGAAATGTTTTGCTTAACCGCTGCTATACAAATAAAAAAATAACCCAAATGAAGTATTACGCTTGCGAAATAAGGTTTTTATCTAGTGGTTTCTTCAGCAAGAAAAATGGTTTTTCATCAATTGGAGGCCTCGCAGAGCGCATCAAGTGCGAAAATATAGGCTTACTGTATTGGTTGTCGAACAAGAGAATGTGAATGGAAGTTCGCACCCTTGTTTATATATTTACTAAGCCGTGACGCAGCTGATTACCAAGCGCCTGAAGGTTAAAGTCTTTTAAAAGAACTGATTGTATTTTAAGTACACTGGTGTAGGTAAAATTGAACATTTCGGTACACTACTGCCCAATAAGGATGGTTCCTGAGATTCATTTATTCGAAAAATAAAAGCATTCATGTCGTTGTTCTTCAGGAAAGAGTTATAGATTCACAAAGGTTAAATACTGTACAAACCTGATGCTTAACAGTCTTTTGCTTTATTTAAAAACAACCGTTTTATTTCCTATCACAAATACGCGGTCTTCAAAAATAAGTTCCAGTGCTTCTAACAATACTTTTCTCTCGTTTTCCTTTCCCGCGCGGACCATTTCTTTTACTCCAAAGGTATGATCTACGTGCGTGGTATGTTGGGTGATAATTGGTCCCTCATCTAAATGATCGGTTACAAAATGCGCTGTGGCTCCAATAATTTTTACACCTCTTTCAAACGCTTGTTTATACGGACTGGCGCCAATAAACGCTGGCAAAAATGAATGATGAATGTTTACGATTTTTCCGGCAAATGCTTTTACAAAATCGGGAGAAAGAATACGCATGAATTTGGCCAATACTAGGTAATCAACCTCATATCCGGCAATAATATCTTGTATTTCTTGCTCAAATTGGGCTTTATCTTTTCCCTCATGCGAAACATAAAAGTAGGGGATTCCCAATTTTTCTGTAAAATGGCTTAACTCATTGTAATTACCAATTACACATTGCACATTGGCTCCAAGCGTTTTAAAATAGTTTTTATTTAAAATTTCGGCTAAACAATGGTATTCTTTCGTAACCAAAACCGCAATCTTTTTTTCGCTCTCTGTAATTAAGCGTACCTGGGCATTCACTGGCAAATTATTTAATAACTCTTCTTTTAGTTTTTTTACATCGGTTTCGCGCCCTGTACAAGCAATTCGTGTAAAAAATGCTTTATTTTCCTCATCCACAAACTCGCGCATAGCAACAATGTTGAGTTGCTGACCTGCCAATATTCGGGTAATACTGGTTACTAAACCTACTTGATCTGAACAAGAAATAAGAATTGTTAAAGCCTTCATTTTTACTTAATAATATCCAATAATAGAGATTTTTAAGCAGTATTTTGAAAAATTATACATAAATAAATTATGCGTATATTTTTGGTAATTATATTTTAATTAATGATTTTTACTAAAATTTTTATCATTATGTCATTTATAGAAACCTTTCTTTTACTAATTTTTTCCAGTTTTGTGGTGTTGGTATTGGTGCTTTTTTTCTTTATAAAAAAGAATCAAAAAAGCGGTATTAATACCGATGATTTTGAAAGAACCAAGCAAGAGAATGAATTGCTAAAAATTAACTTAGCGAAAATGGAAGAGCGTGCTAATGGTCTTTTAAATGAAAAAGAAAAGCTAAGAGAGGAATTATTATCCGTACGGGATGCTTTAGCCGATGCCAATAGAGAAATTGAACAAACAAAATCTTTTTATACAGCTGAAAAAGAAAAGCTTGCAGAACAAAAAGTAACGATGTTACAAACGCAAGAGCAACTAAATAAGGACTTTGAATTGATTGCCAATAAAATTTTAGAAGAAAAATCGACAAAATTTATTGAACAGAATAAAAGCAATTTAGATATTATTTTAAGTCCTCTTAAAGAAAACATTAAAACGTTTGAAGAAAAGGTAGAGAAGGTTTACAAAGCCGAATCGGACGAGCGCAATATGTTGAAGGGCCTAGTTACTTCGCTCATGGACCAAAGCAAGCAGATTCAAGAAGATGCCCAAAATTTAACGAAAGCCTTAAAAGGGGATAGTAAAAAGCAAGGTAATTGGGGCGAAATTATTTTGGAAAAAGTACTAGAACGCTCCGGTTTAGTACGCGATCAAGAGTACCGAATTCAGGCTTCATTAGAATCCGCCGAAGGCGGTCGCTATCAACCAGATGTAATTATAGATTTACCAGACAACAAACATCTTATAATTGACGCTAAAGTGAGTCTAGTTGCTTATGAGCGTTCCGTATCAGCTGAAGGTGATGAGGACCGAGAGGGATATTTAAAACAACATATAAACTCTATAAAAAATCATGTACAAGAATTATCTGCAAAAAATTATCAGGATTTATATCAAGTGAATTCTCCCGACTTTGTTTTGTTGTTTATCCCGATAGAATCGTCATTTAGCGTTGCGGTACAAAAAGATGCAGAATTGTTTAATTTTGCCTGGTCTAAAAAAATTGTAATCGTAAGTCCTTCTACTTTATTGGCCACCTTGCGCACAATTGCGAGCATGTGGAAACAAGAACGTCAAAATAGAAATGTACTTGAAATAGCGCGTTTAAGTGGAAGTATGTACGATAAATTTGTTGGCTTTATTGCAGATATGGAAAATATTGGCCGATACATGAAACAAGGTCAGGATGCCTACGATAAAGCACTGAATAAACTTTCATCGGGTGCTGGCAATTTGACCAATACTTCCGAAAAAATTAAAAGGCTTGGAGCTAAAACAACCAAACAAATAGATGTGAAATATTTGGATGAAGATATACAAAGCTCATAGGCTTTAAAAACCTATGAGCTTTATCCATTTTATTTCTTAAATGCATTCCAACCTTGTGCTTTTAATTCATGCACATTATTTGATTTAGAAACCATTTTACATCCCGAATTTTTATCCGTTACGTGACCAATAACGGTAATATCTACATCGTTTTTCAGCTTTTTATAATCCTCTTGACTTATCGTAAATAATAATTCATAATCTTCGCCACCACTTAGTGCACAAACGGTTGGATCTAAACCTAATTCACGCGCTGTTTCATAGGTCATTGGATCTAACGGAATTTTTTCTTCGTAAATGGTTATTCCTTTATCAGATTGTTCTGCAAGATGCAAAATTTCAGAAGCTAAACCATCCGAAACGTCGATCATTGCTGTTGGTTTTATTTGCATTTCTTCTAAAAGAGCCACAATATCCATCCTTGCTTCTGGCTTCAATTGGCGCTCGATAATATAATCTTTTCCTTCTAAGTCCGGTTGAATTTGCGGATTTTCTAGAAAGATTTGCTTTTCTCTTTCTAATATTTGCAGACCTACGTAAGCTCCACCCAAATCACCTGATACACACAATAAATCGTGTTCTTTTGCACCATTTCTATAAGTTACCTTATCTGCATCTGCATAACCAATACTGGTGATACTAATCACCAAACCTTGTTTGCTTGAAGAGGTATCCCCACCAATTAAATCAATGTTGTATTTATTACAAGCAAGTTCAATTCCGCTATAAATTTCTTCTACAGCCTCTAAGGGAAATTTACTAGAAACACCTATTGAAACCGTTATCTGACTGGCTTGACCATTCATGGCATAAATATCGCTCAAATTAACCTGAACAGCTTTATAGCCAAGGTGTTTTAGCGGCACATAGGCCAAATCAAAATGGATTCCTTCTAATAATAAATCAGTAGAAATGAGCGTTTGCTTTCCTTTTGCATCCAATACTGCTGCATCGTCGCCAATACCCTTTATAGAATTTTCATTCTTAATTTTAAAATTAGTGGTCAAATGTTTTATTAGACCAAATTCGCCTAATTCATTTATATTGGTTCGTTCACTGTTTTCAAACATATTTTTAAGCTCTTAACTATCTTGGGCGTTAGCCCAATTTTTTTAACTATGTATATTTTGTAGCCAATTTTTACCTTCAACAAATCTAGCAATCAGCATACTAGCTACGTTATCACCGGTCGCATTCAAAAGTGTGGCCATGGGGTCTACTAAGGTGCCAATTATCATGGCAGGTGGAAGCGCTTCAGGAGGCAATTGATAGGCAGAAATCATTAATAATTCTCCAATATACCCCCCATTTGGTATGCCTCCCTCAACTATACTTACCAAAACGGTAATTCCTAAGGCAATTAATACGGCATCTACATGAAGTAAATCCTTTCCAAAAATGGCAAAAACCACTGCAATCTTAATAATGGAGCTGATGCTCGATCCATCCTTATGCAACGTAGCCCCCAAAGGTACAACAACATTTGAAATATATGCGGGTACTTGCATTTTGCCACTTGCCTCTAAATTTGCCGGAATGGTTGCGATACTGCTACAGGTACCTAATGAAGTGAAAGAAGGAATGATGTTATTTTTCCAAAATAATTGAATCGCTTTATAACCTCCTGCTATAAAGGCATATAATGAAAAGAAAACAATAAAATAAAACAATCCAAAACTGTAATAAACGCCTAATGCTTTTGCATAAGTACCAAACAACTGAGGTCCAAATACACCCACTTGATAAGCAAAATAAGCACCCAAGCCAATTGGCGCTAATTTCATAATCAAAATGATAAATTTCTTCATCACTTCATTTCCAGAAACCAAAAATTTTCTAAAATCGTTTCCTGCTTCAGCTGCAAACAGAGTAGAAAAACCAAGCATTACTGAAAAAATTATCAGCGCCAGCATATTTTTTCTACTTCCAATTTCAAAAAATTCATTAACGGTTAAAAGCTGTGTCATTTGCTCACCAAATGATTGAAGCTTTGTACTTTCTGCAGCTAAATTGCCTTCCGTTAAAGTTTGTTGTATAGGAAAAATCCAGGTAGCAACAATGGTAAAAAAAGCCGAAATCAAAACGGTACTCAGGAAGACTAAAACCATTACGGTCAGCAATTTTCCTAATTTCTTTGATCGATCGATGTTCGCAATGGAAGATGAAACAGCAAAAAATACCAACGGAATAACCGCTGTAAACAACAAATTCAAAAATATATCACCCAGTGGTTTTATATTTTCTACTTTCTTTCCAAAAACTAATCCTATTACACTTCCAACCACAATACCGGTCAAAAGCCATAGTAATCCAGCATAATTTTTAAGGATGTTGTTTTTCATTTATTTTTCTAATTTCAACCAATAAGTCTATTGTAGCCTACCTTTCATCAAAGTCAAATTTTATAAACCCAATTCGGCAGAAATGTCCAACATACGTTGAATCGGTTTACGAGCCTCTTCTATAATATGCTCAGGAACAGTAACTTCTGGTGATTCATTTTTCATACATAAATACAACTTTTCTAGTGTATTTCTTTTCATATACGGACAATCGTTACAGGCACAGCTATTATTTGGAGGAGCTGGAATAAACGTTTTTGTTGGGTTTTCCTTTTCCATTTGGTGGATAATTCCACTTTCTGTTGCCACAATAAATTCCGTTGCAGGATTGTTGATGGTATACTTTAACAAACCAGTTGTAGAACCTATGTAATCAGCCATCTTCAAAATCGAATCTTCACATTCCGGATGTGCAATAAATTTCGCATTTGGATGACGTTCTTTCAATTTTGTAATTTTCTCTTGCGAAAAAATTTCATGTACCATACACGCACCATTCCAAAGAACTAAATCTCTACCTGTCTTCTTGGCCACATAAGCACCTAAATTTCTGTCCGGACCAAAAATAATTTTCTGATCTTTTGGTAAACTCTCTACAATTTGCACGGCATTGGTACTCGTGCAAACGATATCGCTTAGCGCTTTTAATTCAGCTGTACAATTTACATACGTAATTACCAGATGATCAGGATATTTCTCTTTAAATTTTTTAAACAAATGCGGAGGACAACTATCTGCTAATGAACAACCAGCTTTTACATCCGGTAGAAGAACCTTTTTGCTGGGCGATAAAATCTTCGCAGTTTCTGCCATAAAGTGCACCCCAGCAAACACAATGATTTCTGCATCTGTTTTTGCTGCTTCCTGTGATAAGCCTAAACTATCACCAATGTAATCCGCAATATCTTGAATATCAGGCTCTTGGTAATAATGTGCCAGAATGATAGCATTTTTTTCCTTTTTTAATTTTTCAATTTCTGCAAATAGATCTAGAGTTGGATCAATATCTTCCTCTACAAATCCCTTGATATTTATTTCTTCCAGGGTATTCATGTTTTGTTATTAAAATTTTCTCCTACCGGATTTTTGTTTTTCAAAGATACGAGCTTTCCACGTCTCAATAATTAATAAAATTTTTAATTAAATAAATCTTTAATGTTTATTAGTGTGTTAGTAATGTTGGCAAATTTCAAAAAAAAAGTTGTTTAAATGAGTTATTCGCAGATTACTAACATTTAGATTACATTTTTCAACGTCGATAGTATTGATTTTCAGCATTATTTAAAAATGACTTTATTTTTATCAATAACGAAATGTTAATTGTTTATAAGTGTGTAAAAAGTCAATAACTTGTATAATTCTGCTTAAAAAATGCGGAAAAGATTGTGGCAAATTGTGTTTTTAGCTTAGCTTTAAACATTCAAATTTATTTGTTAGAATAATTTGTACATATAGTTAACAGTTTATAAACAGTTGTTAACATTTATTATAAATAAAGGTTTTATTGATGAGAAAAGTAGATTTTCTGGTAATTGGTTCAGGTATAGCAGGTTTGAGTTTTGCTTTAAAAGCTGCAAAATTTGGTAAGGTTTTGATTGTTACAAAATCAAATGAGGATGAATCGAACACAAAGTATGCACAAGGAGGCGTTGCGGTGGTGGTTGATAAAGATGATTCGTTTGAAAAGCATATTCAAGATACGTTGATTGCTGGCGATGGTTTATGCGATGAAAAAATTGTGGAAATCGTTGTAAAAGAGGGACCTCAGCGTATTCAGGAGATCATAGATTACGGTATTAATTTCGATAAAGATACCAGTGGTTTTTATGATTTAGCGAAGGAAGGTGGTCATTCTGAGCATCGCGTTTTACACTATAAAGATATCACTGGATATGAAATTGAACGTGTTCTTTTGAAGGAAATTCACGAGAATGAAAACATAGAGATATTAACACATTACTTCGCATTAGAGTTGATAACACAACATCACCTTGGTGAATTTGTGGATAAGCGTACTAAAGATATTAACTGTTTTGGCGTATATGCCTTTAACACAGAGCTTAACGATGTGGAAAAGATCTTAGCAAATGTGACTGTGATGGCATCTGGTGGTGCTGGACACGTTTATTCTGCTACTACGAATCCAGTAATTGCTACAGGGGATGGAATGGCCATGGTTTACAGAGCAAAAGGAAAAGTTAGAAATATGGAATTTATTCAGTTTCATCCTACAGCTTTATACCATCCTGGAGAATATCCTTCTTTCTTAATTTCAGAAGCTGTTAGAGGCTTTGGTGGTGTTTTACGTCGCAAGAATGGGGAAGAGTTCATGCATGAGTACGATGAACGTAAATCATTAGCACCCAGGGACATAGTTGCTCGTGCAGTCGATAATGAAATGAAGAAATCGGGTGATGATTATGTTTATTTAGACATTACCATGCGAAAAAAGGCAGATATTTTGAAGCATTTTCCAAATATCTATGCGAAATGTTTATCCATCGGTATTGATATGACCAAGGATTATATTCCTGTAACACCGGCTTCTCATTACATGTGTGGTGGTATTTTGGTTGATGAATATGGTAGATCATCTATCAAGAATTTATATGCTTGTGGTGAATGTTCTTCAACTGGTTTGCATGGTGCGAATCGTTTAGCTTCTAATTCTTTGTTAGAGGCAACGGTTTTTGCGCATCGAATTTTTCAAGATGCTGTAGAGAATTTTAAAAAGAATGTTATTCCTGATAATATACCTGATTGGGACACGCAAGGCGTTACACAAAGTAATGAGGATATTTTAGTGACACATAATTTGCGTGAATTACAAAAAGTTATGGGTGATTATGTAGGAATTGTTCGTTCAGATTTTAGATTGGAACGGGCTTATAGAAGACTGTTTTTAATTCATCAAGAGACAGAAGAATTTTATAAGAAGAATAAGGTATCTGTTAAACTTTGTGAATTAAGGAATGTAATTCAAACTGCTTATTTGGTTATTAAATCTGCCATGCAGCGAACCGAAAGTAGGGGGTTGCACTATACAACTGATTACCCATATCATAATGTGGAGCTAATCGATACTGTTTTATAAAACTCAACTAGAAATAAATATGCCTGTTATATTACCCGTAAAAGATAAATTTCCAGTTTTAGGAAAACCCAGTTTTATTGCCGAAAATGCGACTATTGTAGGTGATGTTATAATGGGAGATGGTTGTTCTGTTTGGTTTAATGCTGTTATTAGAGGCGATGTTAACACCATAACAATCGGTAAGGAATCTAATATTCAAGATGGTGCAGTTATTCATGCGACGTATTTAAAAGCTGCTACACATATCGGTAATCGTGTTTCAGTTGGTCACAATTCAATTGTACATGGTTGTACGGTTCATGACCATGTATTGATTGGTATGGGTGCGATTGTTATGGATCATGCGGTCATTGAATCCTATTGTATTATTGCTGCAGGTTCCGTTGTTTTAGAAAATACACAATGTGAGACGGGATATTTATACGCAGGTACACCTGCAAAAAAAATAAAGCCCATTACGGATGAGCAAAGGGCTTTATTAGATAGATTACCAGATAATTATATGATGTATAGTAGCTGGTTTTCAGAAGTTTAATTCTATTTAACTAGAGGGGGGATTTGTAAGGGATCCTCTCTTTCCCAATTTGGTTTTAAGTCCATGAGAATTGGGGTGTACCATATTTTTTCAGGTTGCATATTCTCCTTTATATTACCTGTATCCCAAATACCATTTTTATTTTCATCGTACACAACGCGAACCATATACTTTCCTGCTAAGTGTTTACTAAACGTGATTTTCGTATCTTTTTTTATAGAAAATGTTTCAATTACCTGTTTCTTTTCCGTTAAGAATTGTATCAAATAGTTTTTGCTTGTATCTGGGACTGTAGTATTTAAAACTAAAGTGGTGTATTCATCTGTTGTTCCAAGAACGAATGTTTTATTTATTTCTTTATTTTTAACCCCGTATATAGCGGTGAACGCTTCTGGAAGAAATTTCACAATGTATGTTCGTTTATTTTTCCAAGGATATTTTATAGCATATTGTAATAACTTAGAAGTATCTTTTACTAATTCGAAACCAGTTCTTTTAACGGAATCTTCTAATAGAATGATTTTGCTTGGATCTGTAGCTGCAATTGGAAAATTAAAATCAATTGTATAGGGTGTATAAGGGCTTAGCTTTCCTCCATTTACATTGTCTTGAATATTTAACTCTTGCGTATACGTGTCTTTTTTACCTCTTGAAAAATTGACAGTTTGCAATACTTTTCCTTGCTCCTCGATATTAACTTTAACCGAATCGAAGGTTAAATCTTTTAACCAAATTTTAGCCGTATCATTCGTTTTGTTGAAGTATATTTTTTTATCCTTTTCGTAATCAGTTGGTTGTGATATTGTTATTTTGGGTGATTTTAATTGCTGATTGAAGGCAAGTGTTATGCTTCCATCGTTATTTAGTTTACGATCCGTTACTCTGAAATCACTAGCAAGTTCTTTAAATAGATGTAGATCGATATTCTCTATATTTTTATCCAAGGTCAGTGGGTCTTTTTGATAAGCCACATCATCAATTGCCTGCTGGTAAATTTTGTCTCCACTGCTCTCTTTTAAAGCGTATATTTTATACATTCCTCTCCTTAAATTACTTAATTTAAAGTTACCAGAACTATCCGTATACGTGTAGATAGATGCTTTTTTCTTTCCAAATAACGTATCTCTTTCAATGGGTAGAATAAATACCAAAGCTTCTTTCTCAGCTTCTCCAGTTAAGGAATGTAATACTTTACCGCTGATATATAAGGAATCCAATTCAGCTCCTGTAGAGAAGACATAAGATAGATTCTTAACCGTATTACTTTCATTTACATCTGCAATTGCTTTACCAAAGTTTAACGTATACGTTGTATTTTTCTCTAAAGAATCTTGAAATACAATCTCTAAATTTTTTTTTCTTTTTCTTAAGAGGGGTGGTGTTTCCTGTTCTGGCGAAATTGAAAATTCTTTTGTTTCATCTTTAATATTAAAATACTCATCAAATTCAATTGTAATTTTCTTAGCTGAAAAATTACGCGTTCGATTTTTTGGAGTCATGTTTAAAATTTGTGGAGGTATGGAGTCACGAGGTCCGCCTTGCGGACTTTGCATACTTGCGCAAGATGAAAGCAAGAGCAGCGCGCTTGCAAGCACTAGATTTTTGAGATGAAAATACTGATATTTTAAATTTTGCATTTTAAAGCGTTCTGCCGAATTTTAAGTGTTTTTGGAATAATATGATTAAAATATTTTTTTATTGCTTTATATCTATTTATTTAAAGTCGTTTTTAATTAATTTAACTTGCTGAAAATCAATTACTTATTGATATAAATCATTAAAACTGATATATCTGAAGGCGAAACACCAGAAATACGAGAAGCTTGACCTAATGTTCGTGGTTTTATTTTAAATAATTTTTCACGGGCTTCTTTTGAGATGGAAACAATTTTGTTGTAATCAAAATTTGGATTTATTTCTCGATCTTCCATTTTCATCATTTTTTCTACAATCTCATTTTCTTTCTGGAAATAGCTTTCGTATTTTATTTTGATTTCTGCCTGTTCAATTGTTTCCTTATCTAAGTTAGCTGTATTTTCTGCAAGTGCTTTACTTACTTTGATAACATCTTGTAAACCTACTTGTGGCCTACTAATCAAGCTATGGATTTTTACATTTTGATTTAATGCTGCCGATCCTAAACTCTCAAGCATTGGATTGGCATCAGCCATTTCAATGCCTTGTGTTTTGGTGAATTTTACAAGTGCATCTGAATTGGCAATTTTTTGTTTTACCTTGTCCATTCGCTCTTCATTGATTAGACCTAATTCATAGCCAATAGGAGTGAGGCGAATATCTGCATTATCTTGACGCAGCAATAAACGGTGTTCTGCGCGCGAGGTAAACATTCTGTATGGTTCTTCGGTTCCCTTCGTTACTAAATCATCAATTAAAACACCAATATAACTTTCAGAACGTTTCATGATCAATTCATGCTTATCGTGAATTTTTTGATGTGCATTAATGCCCGCCATGAAACCTTGACAAGCTGCTTCTTCATATCCCGTTGTTCCATTTATTTGACCAGCTAAGAATAAATTGCTGATTAATTTAGTTTCTAACGTTAGAGATAATTGAGTAGGTGGAAAGAAATCATATTCAATCGCATATCCTGGTCTGAACATTTTGGCTTGTTCAAAACCTGGAATTTGGCGTAATGCTTTAAATTGTACTTCCTCTGGTAAAGAGGTAGAAAAACCATTTACATAAATTTCGCAGGTATTCCATCCTTCAGGTTCTACAAATATTTGATGTCTATCTCGTTCTGCAAAGCGATTAATTTTATCTTCTATCGAAGGACAATACCTTGGACCTAAACCTTTGATTCTACCAGTAAACATGGGTGATTTTTCAAAACCTTCCTTTAAGGTTTCGTGAACATCTAGATTGGTATAGGTAATCCAGCAGCAACGTTGATCTTCTGTAACGGGTGTATCTGTAAATGAAAATTTGCTGCGATCTTCATCGCCCCATTGCTCTTCCATTTTTGAATAATCCAAACTTCTTCCGTCTACGCGGGGTGGGGTACCAGTTTTCATTCTTCCGGCTTCCATCCCTAATTCGATTAATTGTTCGGTTATTCCTGATGAAGCTCTCTCAGCAGTTCTACCTCCGCCAAATTTTTTCTCACCAATATGGATAATTCCATTTAAAAAGGTTCCGTTGGTTAGTACCACTGCAGTACTTTCTATTTCAATTCCTAGAGATGTTTTAACTCCGTAAACCGTATTGTCTTTTACTAATAGACCAATTACATTGTCTTGCCAGATATCTAAATTAGGTGTGTTTTCTAGCGCTAATCTCCATTCTTCTGCAAAGCGCATACGGTCAATTTGTGCTCTTGGGCTCCACATGGCAGGACCTTTTGATTTATTGAGCATTCTAAATTGTATCGTAGATTTATCCGATATAATTCCGGAATATCCACCTAAAGCGTCTACCTCACGAACAATTTGTCCTTTTGCTACGCCGCCCATAGCGGGATTGCAACTCATTTGTGCAATGGTGCCCATGTTCATGGTTATAAGCAAAACGGAAGAACCTAAGTTTGCAGCAGCAGCGGCAGCTTCGCAGCCGGCATGTCCGGCACCCACTACAATCAAATCGTATTTTGAAAACATTGTTTATCTTTTTAATGTTCCACGTGGAACAATTTATTTTGTTTTTAAGATGTTCCACGTGGAACATCGGATATTTTTTATTCTGAAAGTTCTAACCAACGCATGGTATACTCATCTAACTTTGCTTGTTGTTTTTCTATTTCTGTACTGAGTTCTTGAATTTTCTTGTAATCGCTAGAATCAACAAGGATGAGTTCTTTGTTTAAATCGGCTATTTTATCTTCTGCTTCCGATATGCCTTTCTCACTTTCTTCTAATTCTTTTTGTTCTTTGAAGCTAAGTTTTTTACTTGTTTTAGTAGGCTGTGATACCGGTTCTGTTGGAGTGTTTACAGGTTTTTTTGTTTCTGCTTTTTTAGGTTGTTCTAAACTTAATCGATATTCAGAATAGTTTCCGTTGTATACAGTAACAACACCTTCGCCTTCCATGATAAACAATTGATCACTCATTTTATCCAATAAGTAACGATCGTGAGAAACGAGCATTAATACACCTGGGAAGTTTTCTAAAAATTCTTCCAATACGTTTAAAGTGTCAATATCCAAGTCGTTTGTAGGCTCATCTAAAATTAAAAAGTTTGGATTTTGCATCAAAACCTTCATTAAGTGCAAACGTTTCTTTTCACCGCCACTTAGTTTCTCAACCATCCCGTGTTGTTTTTTAGGAGGGAAGAGAAATAGTGTCAATAATTGAGATGCTGTAATTGTTGAACCATCGGCCATCTTAATGTATTCTGCATCCGACTTAACAATATCAATTACACGTTCTTTTGGATCAAAACTTAGTCCCCCTTGTTTGTAATAACCAAAAACGGTTGTTTCTCCTTTTTCTACTTTTCCTCCTTCAGGGGTTAAATATCCTGTAATGATGTTAAGTAGGGTAGACTTACCTGTTCCGTTCTTTCCGGCTAAACCAATGCGATCCGCTTTCTTAAATGTGTAGCTAAAATCATTGATAATCGAACGGTCTTCAAAATTTTGTTTAACGTTGTGAAGTTCTATAATCTTTCCACCTTGACGACTCATCTTAACTTTTAAAGTGATGTTTCCAGTGTCCGCTTTTTTCTTTGTTTTCTCTTCTAAATCGTAAAAAGCATCAATTCTAGCTTGCGATTTCGTTGCACGCGCTTGTGGCATACGACGCATCCATTCTAATTCTTTTTTAAGTAATTGTTGATTTTTATGTAAAACAGTGGCGTCAAGCGCTTCTCTTTCTGCTTTCTTTTCTAGAAAATAAGCATAGTTTCCGTTGTAGTTAAATATTTTACCACGGTCTAATTCTACAATGGTATTGCAAACATTATCCAAGAAATAACGGTCGTGCGTTACTAATAGTATAGTTTTTTGTCCTGTGGTTAATAGTTTTTCCAACCATTCAATGGTGTCAATATCCAAGTGGTTGGTTGGCTCATCCAACACTAAAATTTCAGGATCTTCAATTAAAAGCTTAGCTAAGGCTAAACGTTTCTTTTGACCTCCCGATAGGGTCGCAATTTTTTGTTGAAGATGGGTAATTCCCATACGACTCAAAATAGTTTTTATTTCGTGCTCGTATTCCCATGCATTGTGTTCACTTAGTTCTTCGTATAAACGATTAAGTGTTTTCTCATCGGGATTGGGGTTTTCAATTAACTCTTCGTATTCTTTTATTAATTGTTGTTGTTTATTTTCTAATGAAAAAATGAAATCACTGATAGAGTAACCCTCGTTGAATTGTGGCTCTTGGTCTAAAAAACCAATTTTAACAGATTTATTTTTTACTATTTTACCTTCTAGCGGAGGAAATCGTTCTGCTAGTAGTTTCAATAAGGTGCTTTTTCCCGCGCCATTAATTCCTACCAATGCAACGCGCTGGCCCGAATTAATACCCAAGGTTAAGTTTTTAAATAGCCATTCGTCGTGATAACCATGACCCAAGCTTTCTGCCGCAATTAAAGTGCTCAAAGTGTTGTGTATTTCAGATTTATAAAAGAAAATTACAGCAAAAGTACGTATAAAATATTTGTGTATGCTATTCCTAGTGTCAAACTATTTTATTGTGTTTATAAGGTATTATGATGACTTTAAATTAATTAAGTCTAAATTTAAATAGATTGTTTTCACCAAAAAAACAGCGGTAGGACTCGCTCCTCCGCTGTTCATAATTAACTAAAACTAAACTAAATATTTTTATCAATATATACTGGATAATTAAATGGTATGTATATAAGACAGCCAAAGCACGCATGTGTTACGCGCTATGGATCTTATTTATATCAGATGAACATTATACTAGACGAACGGGCTATTCTTCTATACCAATGGAAAGTGCATAGCTATGAAAAGAGCTGTTTTATGAAAATTGAAGGGGTAATATAGAATTGTGAGATTAAGAAAGAACTAAATCAAAATCTATACGGCTAGCCAAATACTGATCTTCTTTTTGGGTCATTAAGTTTTTGGCTTCTTTTCCTTTGTCTTTATAGCCTAACAAATGAAGCGTTCCATGAATCATGATGCGGCAAACCTCATCAAAAGGGGAGGTTTTATAGGTTTTAGCATTTTCATTTACGCGTTCAATACTGATGAATATATCGCTTACAATCACTTTTTCTTCTTCTGAATTATCAAAGGTAATGATGTCGGTATAGGTGTCGTGGTTGAGGTATTGTTGGTTTATTTCCAATAAATATTCATCACTACAAAAAATAAAATTGAGTTCCTGCAGTTTAAAACTTTCGTTTTCAATAGCTGCTTTTAACCACTTCTTTATTTTAAGTTTTTGAGGGAGGTTGTATTTGATGGACTCGGTGAAAAAATTGATTGAAGGCATAACATTCTTTTTGAGGACAAATGTAATTAATAATTGAAGCTGTTTTTTATTTTGAAAATATTTTGAATATCGTTTTTTTATTCTTTCTTATCAAAAGAATAACCGAATACTCAACATGTGTGCTCTCAACTCCGCTTTACATGTTGTAATACAAAATTTTTAGTTTTTAATTTATTTTTTAGGCATATATACTGTGTCAATAAATTTAGAATGATGTAATAGTTACAAGGGGCTTAAATTTACGGCAGGAATAAATGTTGTTCCAAGTACTATTAAAGGCGAATCTAGGAGTTCACAAACCCAAATTTACAGAAGGAATTTTTACTATGCACCTGTTTTGCTGCTCGCCTATATGGGTTCAAACAGATCTATGGTTTCATTAAATTATAGTACAAAAGGCTTGGAACCTAATTTTATGCAGTTGCTGCCAGTAATAGATTTGAGTAATTCGCTTAATTATTATGAATTAATAATCGTCTACCTACGAAGCCTAAACAAAGGATATTGTTTGGATATTCCGAGGTTTTACTTATTCAAGCTTTTTAAATACTCAGCAATTTTGGTTTTATAGTAATAGTTCATGTTTGGAGGAAGCTTTTGCAATACATCTGAACCGTTTTGTTGTTGTTTTTGAAAGTCTGCTAGTAATTTTTTGTATTGCGGTGGAAAATCTTTGGCAGCTTTACTTTCGCGTTTAGCATCTTCATCTTGTTCGCGCTCGGCTTTTTCAGCATCCAAGAGCTTGGTCAAAAGGTCTTTTTGACGATTGATTGTTTCTTGTTGGAGATTTTTATTTACGAGGTCGCTTTCGGTTTGTTTCATCTCTTTGATAGCTTGGTTTAAGTTTCCAAGTTTTCCAGAGCCATCTTTGTTTTCCTCTCTATTAATTTTTTCCAAGGCTTGACGAATCATTTGCTGCTGTTGTGCTATTTTACCAAGCTCTTGACTCATTTGACCTTTGCCAACCTGGCCTTGATTTCCGCTTTTTTGCATTTTTTCGCGGGCTTGTTGCATATTCTGGTTGAGTTGTTCCTGCATTTGCGAGAGTTGCTTCATTCCTTGTTTTTTACTCCCATTAGATCCACTTTTGCCGTTTTTTTGCATGTTTTGGAGTTGTTTTAAGGCATCGCTTAGCATTAAACTCAAATTATTAATAGAAGTCATGGTATATTGCTGATACCTGTTTGCCTCGGCTGTTCGTCGCTCACTTAACTGATCTAAGCTTTTATCTACATTAAAGTTAATTTTATTGAGCTCTTCATTTACGGAGCTTTCTATTTGAGGAACCCGCTTACTAAGCGAATACAGACTGTCTCCAATGGTTTTAAGGTTGTCTTTAAGGCTACGTTGCTTTTGTACCTGCAAGGTGTACGAAGGGTCGGCTGGGGTCATTTTTTTCAAAGTAAGCATCACCTTTTCTTGTTCAAAAGAGGTAATCAATAAGTTTTCAAGCAAACGTCGAAGTTCTTTTGCATTTACATTGGCTTCCGATTCTTCTCCGGCATCTTGTTCTTCTTTCATTTTTTGAGCCAATTTTTCCATTTCTTCTCCGGCATCTTTTTGGCTTTCACTAGCTTTTTTCTGATCGTTTTTTTGAAGTGCTTCTTTACTTTCTTCCTGATGTTTTTGGATTTTCTGTACCTCTTTTTGAGGGTTGTTAAAAGCATTTGGTCTTTCCAGTGCTTGATTTTTCTCTTGCAATTTTTGCAAGTCTTCTTTTACATCTTGCATTTCATTGTTGAGCGCATCTTGCTTTTGTTTTAGGTCTGCGTTATTCGTTTTTTTATCTTTTGTTTGTGCAGCTAAATCCTTTTGTTGTTTAGCTAAATCTTGTAATCGGTTAATATCATTTTGTAAGTTTTGTTCAAACTCAAGTTGTTTATACAGCTCTAAAACACGGTCTAATTCGTTTTTTAATGTCTTATTGTCCAATTGCATTTTAGATAACTCGTTTTGAGTTAAGTCTTTATTGCGTTCTTGTAACAAGTTCTGAAGTTTCTGTAGAAGCTCTTTTGTTTTTTCGTTTAAGGCTTTATCAAAGAGTTCTTGTATTTGTTTTTGCTTTTCTATTAATTCATCGGATTGGCGTTGATCTTCTTGATTTTGATTGTTTTTTTCATTCAAACTTTTAATCTCTTCAAGAGCCTTATCCAACTCCTTTTGTTTATTGAGCAGGGCTTCAATTTGCTTTTTATCCTCAAATGAGATTTGTTTTTTGTCGATTAAATTTTCAGCTATTTTTTTGCTTTCCTTTTCAATGTTATTGGCTAATCGGATAGCCGATTCCATTTTTTGCTTTAATGCTTGATTGTTGGCATTTATTTGAGCTGCGCTTTCTTTTGGTGTGGCCTGCTTAAAGGTTTTCGCTTCCGATCGGGTAATTTTTGCTCCGTTTACGCCATCATTATCGGCAACTTCAAAGTAGTATTCAAGCTCCTGTCCGGGTTTAAGTGTGATATTTCGAATATCGAGGTAGTGCGTGAAATTATTTTGCAATGTCTGGATTTTTATAGCGATATTTTGGGTAATCGTGCTAATAACTTTATTATTTTCTTTGATTCGGTATTTGAAACTTAGTCTGCTAAAGCCATAATCATCCGTAACTTGTCCACTGAAGTAGATTAATTTTACGTTGTTAGAATCGATTTTTTCATCCAACAAGATTCTTGGCGCTTGATCTTTTATAACCGTAATTTGATGTGTTAAAGAATCGCTAGGTGTAACATATTCGTTTTTAGGCGTAATGCTATATTTGGTGTTGTTCTTAATCACGGCAGCAAAATCCAGCCGATTATCCTGAACTTTCAATAGGTTTTGTTTTCCATTTAATATAAAAAGTAAAGAATTGCTTTTAGAAGTGGTTAAATTCCAGATTACTTTTGTTCCTTCTGGCAATAATAGGTCACCAACATTGTTTATCGTTTCATGCGGTTTGCCAATGTAACTGGGGAATATGAGTACGGCTTGGGCATTGAGCAGTTCAGGGCGTGGTTTTACAGATAGGGTTATGGTTGGAGAGCTAAAACCAGCGCCTTTGAAAATGAGTTTTTTATCAGTTTGTACGTTTTTAATGCTATAATTAAATAAACTAATGCTCTCTTTTTCGAGTTTATAGGTGTTTTTTCCATCTTCAACATAAACTTCATCTGGAAATTCGTCGCCGCTTAGTTTTACTTGTAAAGTGATGTCATCACCCTGTGTAACAGTAAGTTTCTTATTTAAAATAGAAAATTCAAAAGGAGCTTTTGGCGCCATGTATTCGTTGTATTTTAAAAAGCTTTGGGTACCTTCTCGCAAAATGCTTGGCGCAATTATGCCAATCAGGACAATAAGCGATATGGGAACGAATAAGAATTTTAGATATTTTTTGTTGTCATTGATTTGGATGGCTGAATAGAAAGGAATTGGTTTTAACTCCAGTATTTTTTGATTGATGCTAGCCAATAGGAGCTGATTCTTGTCGGGTTGGTTTTCAGCTAAACGATGTAGTTGTAGCGTATTTAAGAGTTTATCTTTAATGTCTGAAAAATGATTTCCAATAATTACCGAAGCTTCATCGAACGATAGGTGTTTGTTCAGTTTAAGCATCGAAAGAAGTGGTTTCATTATTAAGAAACCAACCAATAAGAGGGATATGCCTATATAACTAAAGAAAAGAAAGGTCTTTAGCGATGTTGAGGGATGTATATAGTAAATGGCAACAAACAGGAGTAAGTAGAGAGCTAATAAAACCGCTGCGACATAAATACTGCCGCGTAAAATTTTATTGAGATAGAATTTTCGGATAAATTCATCAATTTTTTTAAGCAATTCGTTGTAGTTACTTGACACCATATCAACATAAATGTAGAAATTATTTAAATGAATTTAAAGAGAATTAATTTTTACGTTATCGGAAAAATCACCCCAGTATGGACGAGTAATCAACAATAAATAGCTACAAAAATGATATGCAACCTATGTATTGTTAAATTTTTTAAAAACACAGCTCAAAAAACTGGCTTTTTTTAAGAAGATTTGTTATTTAGCAAATCTTAAAATATATTTGGAGAACTAATGCTCTCTAATTAATAAAATTAACCATCCTTATTAGCTTTAAATCCTCCATGGAATATATAGCTGAATTATCTTCTGGCTGTTTACATACATTCCAAAAAGTGTATGGTTTGCATAACCAAAAACTATATGCATATGTGTTGAAAAAAACAAACTCAGCATTCATAGCGGAAGAGGTGGTGCAATTAACTTTTATTCGACTTTGGGAGAAGCGAAAAAATTTATCTACAGGTTATACTTTATCGGCTCAGCTATTTCAAATGGCGGGATCAATTTTAATTGATCAGATTAGAAAGAATGCAATAAATGAAAAACATTTAAGTATTGTGGAAGCTGAATCCACTCATGCGGTGAATGATTCAACGGAGTACGATTTATTGCATAGGGCAATTGAAAGAATGGCACCTATGCGGAAAAGAGTTTTTAATTTAAGCAAAAGAGAAGGATATTCTTATAAGGAAATTGCAGAATTATTGTCTATTTCGCCAAAAACAGTAGAAACACATATTTCAAAAGCTTTAAAAGAGCTTCGTGCGGCTTTTTCTTCTATTATTTCGCTTGTAGTTGTTTTCTGGTTAAGCTAAACAAAGATTCTTTATCTTTTTAACCTCATTTAAGGATTAAAATCGTATCATTTTCATGAAAATTTAGTCTCCAAATTCAATTTTTTAAAGAAAATAAAAAATATATTTTTCTGAGTAAGGGTTTTTTGTATTCAAAAACGTAATGTAGTTATGCACGTAGATCAAAAACTTGTTGAAAAGTTTTTTGCCGGTCATTGTACGGCTGAAGAAGCGCGTTGGGTAAGTAAATTTTTAGAAGAACCAATCAATAGAAAATTATACTTAGACCCTACCGAATGGGAGAACTATGTGCCTACCGAGTTGGTGAATAAAGAAGTTTCTGATCGGGTTTTTGTAAATGTTTTAAACCATATACACTACAAACGTGAGGCAAAGCGTGCAAAATTAAGGTTCATTGGATATGCTGCATCGGCACTTTTAGTCGTATCAACAGGGTTGTTTTTTTATAAATCGCAAGAAATAAAGCCCATTCCTTTAGCTCAAAACGACCGACCGCTAAAGGTGAAAAATACCGAGCGGAAATTGACGCGTTTTATTAATACGAGTAAGCATGTAAAAACCAATATTTTACCCGATGGAACCATTGTTGAGTTAAATCCGAATACAGAAATTAGCTTTTATCCATTTGATCATGGAAAGAGAGATGTTACGTTAATTGGGGAGGGGTTGTTTAAAGTACATAAAGACAAAACAAAACCTTTTACGGTTTACGCGAATAATTTGGCCACTACAGCTTTAGGAACCGTGTTTAGAATTACGGCGTTTAAAAAATCTCCTTTTACAAAAGTTGAATTATTAGAAGGAAAAGTGGTTGTAAAACCACAGGAGAAATTAAGAGAAAAAGGGGTTCAGCAAGTTTATTTGGAGCCTGGTAAATCTTTTACAGTCAATATGAAAACCTTTCAGTCATTTATTAGCAATACAAATGAGATTGTTACTGGGAAGAAGACTTTGTTGACAATTAATAAAGTAATTATTACTGAAAAAGGCATCACATTTAACAATGAACCACTTGAGCATGTATTTAATACGCTGCAAGAGGAGTTAAACGTAAAAATAGAATACAACACCAAATTGGTTAGCAAAATGGTTTTCTCTGGCCAATATGAATTTGGACACGATGAAATGGAAAGTTTTTTAACCATGCTTTGTGCGCTTAACAATTTGGTGGTTGAGAAAAATGAGAAAGGGTATATAATCAGAAAACAAACAAATACAGCTATAAACAACTAAACCAACCAAACATTTCATGATTAAAATTTTTACTAAAATGCATGTTCCAAAACATGCGCTACTGCTACTGCTTTGCCTTTTTTTTAGGCTTAGTGGATATGCACAAACTCCAGCGGTACGAGGGATGGTTAAAGATGCAAAAGGAACCATTGTAGGTGCTGTGGTAGTTGCTCAAAATGTGTCAACAAAGGGCAAAACAACGGTAACCACCAATGATAAAGGTGTGTTTACCTTTCAAAAATTAACTGCGGGAGCCTACACATTTACGATTTCTTTTATTGGATACGAAACGAAGACCATTACTGGAGAGGTAAAAGACGGAGGTACATTTTCGACTTCTATTGTGTTGAAAGAAAGTACTACCACGTTGGATAAAGAAGTAATTGTTACAGGGACAGGGATTAACCGAAATAAAAATACCTTTACGGGTAGTACAGCAATCTTTACTGGCGAAGAATTGAAGATGATTAGTAACAACAACATTATTCAAAGTTTAAGAACGCTTGACCCTTCATTTCTCTTAATGGAAAACAATTTGTCTGGATCTGATCCAAATGTTTTGCCTATCATCGAGGTTAGGGGAAAAAGTAGCGTGCCAAATGCGAGTTTAAGAGATCAATTTGGTTCGGACCCAAACCAGCCTTTATTTATTTTAGACGGCTTTGAAACGACATTACAAACCATTGTAGATTTAGATATGAACAGAGTTGGCTCCGTAACGATTCTGAAGGATGCGGCTTCGACGGCTTTATACGGTGCGCGAGCATCCAATGGTGTTGTGGTTGTTGAAACCATCCGTCCAAAAGCAGGCGAACTTAAGCTTTCTTATACCAACGATTTTAGAATTGAAAGCCCAGATTTATCCGTTTATAATATGATGAATGCGGCTGAAAAATTAGAGTTTGAGCGTTTATCAGGTAGATATACCGTAGCAGAATCAAATCCAACACAGCAAGTGTTTTTAGATCAACTATATAACCAGCATCTAATGGACATAAGAAGAGGCGTTGACAGTTATTGGTTAAGTGAGCCATTGCAAACAGGTTATAGTGATAACAACTCTATTTTTGTTGAAGGAGGTGATCAGGTTTTTACGTATGGAGTAGGAATGAATTATAAATCTCAATCAGGTACGATGAAAGGATCTGGGAGAGATAGTTACAGCGGTAGCATTAACCTTACTTACAGAAAAAATAAGGTAAGCGTAAACAACGTTACTTATATCAGAGGTTATTCTTCGTACAATTCGCCTTACGGCTCATTTAGTAAATACGTAAATACCAATCCGTATTATGAAAAAAACTATACCAATCGTTATTTGGAGACTACGCGAACATCTTTAGGTTCGGGAATAGTAGTAGCCAATCCGCTATACGATGCATTGTTACCACAATACAATCGCACGAGTAACTTAGAAATTCAGAACAATTTAAATATTAACTATGATTTTGCGAATGGCTTTAGGTTAAACGGATCGATTCAAATTACAAAAGGGGGCACGAACACGGAAATCTACAAATCGCCTGAAAATAGCGAATTTGAGAATGTAGCACTTTTAAAGAAGGGTAGTTATAACGATAACCGAGCAACTAATTTATCGTATCAGGGAAATGTCGTGCTTACCTATTATAAGGCAATTGCTGAGAAACATGTTTTAAACGCGAATTTCAGGGCATCTATTAATGAGAATCAAAACGAAAGTTATGGAACTAGGTTAGAAGGATTTCCCCTAGGAAGTGAGGGTAATCCACGTTTTGCGTATGGTTATGCAGAAGGAGGAGTTCCTTCATCAGCTTCGAATGTATACAGAACCTTAAACGGTACATTTTCTGGAAACTATGCCTATGATAACAGATATTTGGCAGATGCATCTTACCGTTTAGATGGTTCTACAGCTTTCGGGTCTAATAAACAATTTACGCCTTATTTCTCTTTTGGTTTAGGTTGGAACATGCAGAACGAAGCGTTTCTTAAAAACTCTAAATGGGTAAACAGATTAAAATTATTTGGCAATATTGGGGTAACAGGGAATCAAAATTATGGAAACATCACATCCCTATCTGTATACAATTTCAACAGCAATAGCAACTACAATATTTTCGGACAAGGGGTTAGTGTAACTACCTTGGGAAATCCAGATTTAGCGCCTCAAAAAACGACACAAATAAGTACTGGTATTGATTTCAGCTTTTTTGACAACCGCTTTACGGGTTATTTAAATGCCTACAGTAAAAAAACGGATCCATTGGTGGTTGCTGTTGATTTGCCTGCATCTACAGGAGTATTTTCTTACCCGTTGAATGTGGGTACATTAAGCTATAATGGGATGGAAGCGAAATTAAATTACTTGCCAATTCGAAATACCGCAAAAAGAATCTCATTAATGGTAGGGGTAACGGCCTCAGCGTATAAAAGCAAATACGATAATTTTGGGAATACCTTAGCTTCATTAAATAAACAACAAGAAATAAGTAAGACAACCTTACGCTATACAGACGGATATAGTCCAGAAACTATTTGGGCGATAAAATCATTAGGCATCGATCCTGCAACAGGAAGGGAACTTTATTTAACCCCAGAAGGTCAGTATACGTTCGACTATAACGGTGCAAATATTTCTGATGTAGGCAATACTACTCCTACCGTTCAAGGAGTATTGACAACCAACTTTACGTTTAAAGGGTTCAGTTTAGGTATAAATCTCCGATACAGTTTAGGTGGGGATGTATTTAATACCGCTTTGTTTAATAAAGTAGAAAATATCAGTTACACAAACATCACGCTAAATCAGGATAGAAGAGCTTTGTACGATAGATGGCAAAACTCAGGTGATATTGCACAATTCAAAGCGATTTCTCAAACATCAACAACACCAATTTCTTCTCGTTTTGTACAGAAAGAAAACTTTATTAGCGGAGAATCGATCAATTTAGGGTATCGTTTTGATGGTCAAAATTGGGTTAAAAAACTAGGAATGCGTTCAATCAGTGTAAATGCAATGACTTCCGATATTTTTAACGTATCAACAGTAAGAAGAGAGCGTGGGATAGATTATCCATATGCTAGAACTGTGGCATTTAGTTTCAGAGCCTCATTTTAATCCTTAAAGAGATGAAAAAGAATTATATTAAATTAATCGCAACCTTATTGGTTTTATTATTCGGGTCGTGCAAAAAATTTCTTGATGTTCAGCCAGAAGATAAGGTGTTAGAAGATCAATTATTTACCACACAAAAGGGTATCAATACAGCATTAAATGGTTTATATGTTAACTTAGGAAAGAATGACCTATATGGAGATAACCTAACGTTATCAACTATGGATATTTTAGCACAAAGGTATAATTTGTCTTCGACACATGCCTTGTATAAAATTGCAACCTATGCCTATACAGATGCACCGGCAACTACTAAATTTTCTGCTATTTGGACACAAGCGTATGCTAATATTTTAAATATCAATGCGTTTTTAGAAAATTTGGATAAGTACCCAGGGGTTTTAGATGCGAAGACTGAGGCCTTATATAGGGGAGAAGTAATCGCAATGAGAGCATTTTTACATTTTGACCTCTTACGTATTTACGGTCCTAGATATAGTACGGCGGATTCAACAAAACAGTCAATTCCGTACTATGAAAGTAGCCAATCTAAAGTTAATCCACTTTTACCAGCCAACCAAGTAATGCAAAAGGTTTTGACTGATTTTGCGCGCGCAGAAGCGCTTTTAAGTGCTGATCCAATCATTACAGCGGGCGTAAACGCAGCTACCTCAACGGGGAATGCAGATTTTACAAAAAGTTCAAGAAACTTACGATTAAATTATTACGCGGTAAAAGGACTGCAAGCAAGAGCACTTTTATATAGAGGAGATAAGGTATCGGCTCTTGAGGCTGCAAAAGTGGTTATTCAAAAAGCTGATTACTTTAAATGGACTACCACCGCGAATGCATTAACTGAAAAAGTAAATCCTGATCGTATTTTTTCTACTGAAATGATTTTTGGTACAATGAATACACAATTGTACACAAGGTATACTGCTTTATTCGATCCTGCAGTTAATGACCAAAACATCTTAGCTCCAGCGACAACTAGATTAACAGCCGTTTTTGAATCAAATGAAAGTGATTACCGCTACAATTTAAACTGGCAGATACCTACTACAGGTATAAAAGCGTATAAAACATTTTATAAATACGCAGATGTAGTCGACAAGACGAAGACCTTTAGATTTTATATTCCAATACTAAAAATTAGCGAAATGTATTATATCGCCGCAGAATGTGAACCGGTTGCGGCTACTGGTATAACCCAATTAAATGTGGTTCGTTTTAACCGAGGACTAACAAATTTGGCGGCAACCGTAAATGTAAATACTGAATTACAAAAGGAATATCAGAAAGACTTTTTTGGTGAAGGTCAATTGTTTTATTACTACAAACGTAGAAATGTTACATCGGTGGGGAATGGAACAGGTAGTGGAAATATTACCATTGTACCGGTAGTTCCATTGCCATTGGAAGAAACTCAATATCGTTAACGAATAAGAAAAACCACATGAAAATAAATAAATTTTATATAGTAGTAGGGTTACTTCTACTGATTTGCGCAAGCAGCTGTAAAAAAGGTTTAGAAACCTATCAAGGGAAAAATGATATCTATTTTAATGAATCATCAAGATTGCCTGTGTTTACTGGTGATATAATAAAGGACTCTACCATCATGTCTTTTTCATTAGCGAAAAGTAAAGATTCGACAGTGAATATGATTATTAAAACGACTGGAGCACTCAGTGATCAGGATAGAGTTTATAAGTTATCGGTAGATCCGGCATCAACAGCTATTGTTGGGAAGCATTATGCGGAATTACCTAAAACTTTTACCA
The DNA here is from genome assembly GCF_052344095.1 of Pedobacter paludisoli. Classification (GTDB taxonomy): domain Bacteria; phylum Bacteroidota; class Bacteroidia; order Sphingobacteriales; family Sphingobacteriaceae; genus Pedobacter. The sequence goes on from NZ_CP179926.1 coordinate 3,338,635, forward strand.
TCAAAAAAAATAAATTTCAGGATACAGTAAAAATCAAATTTTTTAGGACTGTAGATATGCAGACAAATAACTTCAAGTTGATTTTTAATCTGGAAGCGAATGAAAATTTTGCTACAGAAATGAGAGATAAAGTTATCAATACAACAACAAGGCAAAAAATAAGCTTTATTACCTATAAATGGTATGTGAATGATATTATAAAAAGACCTGGTCGTTGGTTTGACCTTTACGTAGGAACCTTTTCAAGAGCGAAATTAACGTTAATGGTTGCTGTGTTGGGAGTTGATCCAAGTTATATGGACACAACTGCTTCTCTTGCTGAGATGCTTGCTTACGGAAGCTTTATGCAGCGATACCTGAATGAAGAAAGAAAAGCAGGAAGAACAGTCTACGAAGACGATGGAAATGAGATGATTATGGGTTCAGCAGTTCAATAAATCAAATCTTAAAAATTACGATTATGACTTTTAAAAAATATTTATTAATAATGTCCCTTGGTATTGCAACCTGTTTGAATGCTTGCAAAAAGGATCTGGGAAATTATACATATACTGAAATAAACGAGCTGTCTACCGTTTCTGGTGTTGCGACAGAAGTAACGGCTATTTATGGTAAGCAATTTGTACTAACCCCAGACTTGAAATTTACCCAGGATTCGGGAACAGATGAATCTAGATATAGCTACGAGTGGTCTTACATTGGCTCTAATGGAGTAGGAGGAAATAAATTGTTCTCCTTGGCTACTACCAAAAACCTGGATTTAAAAATGACTCTGGTAGCCAATTCATATACAGCTTATTATTCAGTAACAGATAAAACGACCGGCGTAAAATTCAGATATTCATTTACTTTAAAAGTTGTAAATGAAATAAACGAAGGTTGGTTCATGCTGTGTGATGTAGCAGGTAATTCAAGAGTGGATGTGTTATCCCTCAAGGCTTCTGGCGATTTTGACTTGGTTACAGATTTACTAACTACTACTGGATCTGATTTAAAATTGACTGGTAAACCTGTATTTACCTATACCTATAATACCGGTCTTTTACTGGGGTCAGATGCTATTAATTATGGTTTTTATTTCGGCACGGATAAAGGTACACAAAAAGCAGATCCAAACACGTTTAAATGGACAAAGACAATGGGGTTAACCTATGAAATGTACGGAAATATTCCAGAGGGTTTTTATGCGGATGTAATCAGACAGCGCGGAAGTAGCTCTGCCTATATGCTTGGTAACAAAGATGTTTATTATTATGATCGTTCGCAAAATATTTTTTATTCAGCACCAATCAATTACATTACAGCAGAGCAAAGAGAAGTTAATTTAGCGCCGTTTATTGCGGGCAATAATCAACTTCAATCACCTCAGGTTGCGCTATTCTATGATACAGATAACCGCAGATTTTTGAAACATTCTGGTACAGCTTTAACGTGTTCGACATTAGCAGACCCAACTGGTGCTCAAAAATTATTTAGTTTTAATACAGGGATGGACGCCCTTTATATGAGATGGGTTTCATTTAATGGAGGCGAAGTGTTTACAGTACTTAAAGACCCCGTTAATTCGAAAAGATACTTAGCTAGATTTAATGCCATCAGCAACGCACAATCGTACTATGCTGAAATTCTTGCAACTAATTTTAGCAATGCAGAATTTTATGCTGTGAGCCCAGATTTAGGCTATCTGTTTTATTGTGTAGATGGTAAATTGTATGAATACGACATGTCTTCAAAAACAACGAAACTAATGCTTGATTTAGGAATCAAGAAAGTTTCTTACTTAGAGTTTTATGAATTTAAGAATACGCTTAAATACAAAGATTCAAACAAATTAATGCTTGGTTATTATGACAGCGCTTTGCCAGAGGGGAGCAATGGAAGTTTAGATATTTACACAGTACCTGCAGTAAACGGGGATTTAGTTCTGTATAAAAGCTTTACCGGCTTTGGCAAAATTAAAAGTTTAACATACAGAGAACGTTAAGCACACAAATAAAATAACAATGAAATTTAAAAAATTAAGTGCAGCCGTTTTATTAACGGCTGCTACGCTAAGTAGTTTTGCTCAATTACCCGTTGAGATAAAAGGGGCTGTTCAAAATGCGAAAAGAGAAGTAAAGCTCTTTAAAGTGGAGGATGGTAAATCGGTTCAAATAGCCACAAATCAACCCACACAAAAGGGAAAATTTGGGTTTTTATTTTATCCGGAATACGAAGGATTATATGTGGTTGGTATGGGCAACGAACTGTCACCTACCGATAATTATAAGTTCTATTTTAAAGGAGGCGAAAAATTATCCTTAAGCATTTTAGATTCAAGTTATGTTTTAACAGGTAAAGAGAACTCGAAAGAGAATATCGTGTTAACGCAATGGCACGATTTAACAAATCCATTGGAGCAGAAGGCGATCAACTTTATGAAAAATCATAGCACATTTGTTGATTATTTCCCAATACAAGAAGAAATTGTAGCGAAAAGTAAAAGCTTTTTAAAAGGAAAAGCAACAGGCAATGCGAAGTTTGATAAGGCTATGGCAGATTATATGCAAATGGATTTGATCAATTATGCAACTAACTTTTTAAATACTCCTCGTACGGCACACCCATCTGTTGAAGAGTATAGTAATTTCTACAGTACTTTAAGAGCTGAAAACATTGCAAAAACAACGCGCTTGGTATATACCTATCCATATGGGTTAAGGGCTTTAAGCGGCTTAATAAATGTAAACATTCGTCAGGATGGTAAGAAATACCTCAGAGGCGTTGCCGGAGTGGATTTAACCACCTCTTATGTTCCGAATGATACACTAAAAGGGGATATTGTGTTGGATAATGCGGCTATTTATAGGACCATTACCGACTATGATGAGTTGATGCAGAAATACGGTAAATACGTGCTAACGGAAAGTCAAAAATCGAGAAACGTTGGGATTGCCAAACCGCTTTTAACCTATAAACCGGGTACCGATTCTTATAACTTCAATTTTGAAGATATAGAAGGGAAAAAGGTAAGCATGGCTAGTTTAAAAGGGAAAGTAGTTTTGATTGATACTTGGGCAACTTGGTGTGGTCCGTGTAGAGCTGAAATTCCATATTTGAAAAAATTGGAAGAAGAAATGAAAGGAAAGGATGTTCAAATTGTAAGCATTTCAACCGATGCGGTAAAAGATAAAGAGAAGTGGAAAAAAATGATCAAAGACGAAAATTTGGGAGGTTTACAGCTTTTTGCCGGTGGCCCCGATAACGATTTTTCAAAATTTTATAAAATCAACACCATTCCACGCTTTTTAGTGTTCGATAAACAAGGTAAAATTGTAACTATCGATTCTCCCCGCCCATCTAATGCAGCTTTAAAAGATCTTCTAGAAAAAACATTGGCAAAATAATTTTAAATAGTCAATTCTCAATTAACGCGCAACACTAACACTCTCAATTAGCGCTCTTAAAGTTGCTGCTTAAACAAAAAAGGCAGCAACTTTTTTATCAAATAACTATGAAAATAATCAAATGGCTATTCGTAGCTACAATAATTGCGGTTTTTTATCCCAAAACCTATGGGCAAGAAAGTACGATTCAAATTAGTGGCACTTTAAAAGGTTTAGGGAATAAGTCGGTATGGGTTGCGTTCTTAGATAACTCGGGTATTTCGCGAAGCTATAAAGCCAATGCCAAAGACGATCAATTTTCATTCGCTATTCCTCTGCAGAACAATCCATGTGTTGCACGTTTTAATAGTTACACAGATTTGCAAAGGGAATCAAAGGCTAATAAAGTTACATCCGCTCCTCCAAAGTCTCCTTTAACCTTGCTTATTTATAATAAAAACATTCAAATAAAAGGTAATTCTAAAGAAATTGAATATGCTCAGGTTAAAGGAGATGAAGAGAATACTATTTTGAACCGTTATCAGCAATCGGTAGTAGAAGAAGACAAGCTGTATAATAAAAAGATGGATATATTCTTTAACCCAGCTTATGAAAGCAAACAAGCTACGTTGGAGGGAAAGCGATTAAAAGAGGAAATGCTTCAATCGAGGAAAAAAGTGGTTGAAATACAAAAGGAATTTATAAAGGCCAACCCCGAGGCTTTTGCTTCGCTTCTTTTATTGGCGAAGATGGAGCATGCTTATTCTTCTGATAATTATATTCGTGCTTGGAATGGCTTAAGTGATCGGTATAAAAGCAATCCTTTCGCAACTCCTATAAAATCCTACGTCAAGAAAATAGAATTCACCAGCGCAGGAACACAGGCGATTGATTTTCAGCGTTTTGACACAAACGGCAATTCTATTCATTTATCTGATTTTAAAGGAAAAATGGTTTTACTTGATTTTTGGGGTAGTTGGTGTGGCCCCTGTAGGGCAGGAAATCCACATTTAAAGAAACTTCACGATAAATATAAAGGGAAAGGGTTTGAGATTATTAGTATTTCTCAAGAACGCGGGAATACATTGGCTGAGTCGAAAAAAGCCTGGTTAAAAGCTATTTCAGATGATCAAATGGATTGGGTGAATGTTTTAAATCAAGAGGACATTGAAAGGCAAGATTTGGTAAAAGCATACGGAATTACAGCCTTCCCTACCAAGATATTGCTCAATACAGTGGGTAAAATTGTGCATCGAGTAACATCAGGCTTGGCAGATGATATTGATAAAGAGTTAGAAACGTTTTATGGCTTTTAAGCCAAATGCCTGTTTTTAGAATAAATAAAAAATGAAATCAAAAATTATACTTGCCGCCTTGATTTTAGGCGCATTTAACTTGGCGAGAGCACAACAAGGAGCAAAGGATTTAATTCGTCAATTAAATCAAACCTGGGCAACTAAATCGGTTGATGGATTAGAAAAGCAATTAAGCCCCGATTTTTCAGTAGCAGCATACACCGAAAATACAGCTCTTAATTTGTTGAAAGGGATTGTTCAACAATATCCTTGCGATTCAGTTCAATACAGCGGAGAAAGCAAATTAAATCAGGGGAATAAAATAACGATAACACCTTTTAATAAAGGAAAACAAGGGGCACAAAGTTCTATTATCACCAACGAAAAATATCAAATTTTATATCTGGATATTTTTGATCAATTGTACGGGATGAATAGATATAAACCATCAAAATTGCGGGCTAAAATTCCTTTTGAAGTTCAAAATGGCTCCATTATTTTGTCTCTAAAAATTAATAATTACCCTAAACCTTTGCGGATGCTTTTTGATACTGGCGCAGACGGTATGGCCATCAATACAGCGCTTGCAAGTGAAATTGGTTTAAAAAGCTCGCGCGAGCAAAATGCAACAGTGGTAGGAGGGAATGTTAAAATAACGGTGTCTGAAGGAAATACGATAATGTTAGACACGTTTGCTGTAAAAAATCAAAGCATCGCAATTTTTCCAGAAATGCATCGAGATGCCGATGGAATTATTGGAAATAATATAACCAAAAAATACATTACTAAAGTTGATTATGACAAAAAAGAGCTTTCCTTGTATGATTTTGGTCAATACACCTACGAAGATAAAGGAATCTCGGTACCCATAAAAAGCGGATCGGGTATTTTTATCATTCCGGGCGATGTAACGGTAACAGCAGGCCAAACACATACTGGCAATTTTGTGTTCGATACGGGGGCTGGATATAACTTAATTTGCTTTCGCCCCTTTGTGAAGAAAAATAAACTATTGGTCAGCGGCTTTAAATCCGAATACAATGGTTCGACCACCAGTATGGGCATGTCTACACCCACCTTTGCCGGTACAGCAGTTTCCTTTTCTTTTTCAAATGTGCCACCATTAACTAATTTCCCGATTACCCTAATGGCAGGAGGCGGACAAAGCGAAACTTGGAATCCAGGCTTTGATGGATCCATCGGTATTCGGACCATTTCGCGATACAACTTTACCGTTAATTTGCAAAACCAAGAAATACATTTTGTACCCAATGCATCCTTTAAGTTTCCGCACGATTTTTACATCGCGGGGTATATTTTTGGCTTTGATGGCTCCGGAATTCTTAAAGTTAATAGTGCAATGCGCACGGGCGATACATTAAAAGTAGGCACTCCTGTAAATAGTATAAATGGAATTGCAACCAAAACTCTTTTAACCAATCCAAAGAAAATGAACGCAATAACAACTGCTACACCCGGTACGGCAATTAAAATTGAGTTCATTTCAAACGGACAAAATAAAACCGAAGTTTTAACCAAATAGAAAGCTTAGTGATGTATTTAATATAATAGTTACATTAAGTTAAAGAAGGGCTACTAATAAAAATTTACTTTTAGATTTTTTATTAGTAGCCTTTAAAATGAAACAAGTACTTACATTTACCTTTATGGTATTTTTATTTTCATCTGCATTTGCGCAAAAATTTAATTGGAATAAAAATCAGGTTATTGCACACCGCGGAGCCTGGAAAAAAAATAACTTTCCGCAAAATTCGTTAGCCTCCTTAAACGAAGCTGTAAGATTAGGATGCTATGGCTCGGAGTTTGATGTGTGGCTTACCGCCGATAATGTTCCTGTCGTAAATCACGATCCAGAGTTTCAGGGCTTAACTATTGAAAAAGCAACCTATGCCGAGTTACTTGAGAAAACGATGAGCAATGGCGAAAAAATACCAACCTTAGAAAACTATCTTCTAGAAGGAAAAAAGCAACGCTCAACCAAATTGATTTTGGAAATAAAACCTTCTAAAATTAGCAAGGAGCGCGGGTTAAGTTTAACTGATAAATGCGTTGAAATGGTAAAAAAACTAAAAGCATTAGACTGGGTAGAGTATATCAGCTTCGATTACGATTATTGTAAACGAATTTTAGCGGTACTACCAAAAGCCAAAGTAGCTTATTTGAATGGCGACCAAAGCGCAGAGCAAATGAAATTGGATAAATTAACTGGGGTAGATTATAACTTAAGCGTTTATCAAAAAAATGAAAATTGGATCGAGAATGCGCAGAAATTAGGATTATCTATTAACGCTTGGACAGTTAATACGACTAAAGATATGAAGTGGCTTTTGGATAAAAAAGTCGATTTTATTACGACTAATGAACCAGAGCTGTTGTTTGAAGAATTAAAAACCAGGCGTTAGTCTAATTTAAAAAATCTAAGGAAAGTAAGTATCTTTAGGGTTTTAAATATCCTTATTAATGGCAACAAGAAGAGAGTTTTTGAAAAAATCTGCCATGTTTGCAAGCGTGGCAGGAGCAACGAGTGTTTTGCCAGCTTCGGTATTAAAAGCAATGGCTATTAGCCCAGATCCCGGAACTACTTTTTACGATGCGGAACACGTTGTTTTTCTGATGCAAGAAAATAGGTCGTTTGACCACATGTTTGGCACCATGAAAGGGGTTAGGGGCTTTAATGATCCTCATCCGCACATACAGCCCGATGGAAATAAAGTTTGGCTACAAAAGAGCAAAGATGGTAAAACATTTGCTCCTTTTCATGTCGATATCAATAAAACTAAAATTACCTGGCAAGGCGGTTTACCACATTCTTGGAACGACCAAGTGGCCGCACGGAACAATGGTAAGTTTGATAAATGGGTTCCGGTAAAAACACCCATGACGATGGCTTATTACAATCGTCAGGATATTCCTTTTTATTATGCCTTAGCCGATGCTTTTACCATTTGTGATCAACATTTTTGTTCTTCGCTAACAGGTACAACACCCAATAGACTTTTCTTTTTTACGGGGACAGTTAGAGGCGATAAGAACCAAAATAAAACAGCGGTCGTAAGCAATGGCCAAGCGGAGTCTCGTAACAAAACGTATGTAGATTGGCCCACCTTTCAAGAATTGCTTGAAGATAATGGAATAGACTGGCGAATTTATCAAAATGAAATATGGACAGCCGATTTGCCCGGAAAAGGAGTAGATGATTGGTTAGGAAATTATGGCGATAACCCAATAGAATATGTGAAACGCCATCAGGTGAAACTGGCAAGTTATTTTCGCAAGAATGGTGATAAAACGGCAAATCCACAGCTTACGGCTGCTCAGGTTCAAGAGCAATATAATCGTCTTTCTCAACGCGAAAAAAATCTCATTGATAAAGCGTTTACCACCAATGAGGCTGAAGCAGATTATTTGGCGTTAGCCCCTTTTACATTCACCAACGATAAAGGTGTAGAAGAAACCATCAATATACCAAAAGGCGATGTTTTTCATCAGTTCAGGAAGGATGTGAACGAAGGCAAACTCCCAGCAGTATCGTGGCTGGTTGCTCCACAAAAATTTTCTGATCATACGAGTTCACCTCTTTATGGTACTTGGTATGTTTCGGAAGCATTGGATATTTTAACGCAAAACCCTGATGTTTGGAAGAAAACAATTTTTGTTTTAACCTACGATGAAAATGACGGATATTTCGATCATCAACCTCCCTTTATCGTGCCCAATCCGGCCGATCCGGAAAGCGGAAATGTTTCACGTGGAATTAATTTTTCTCCTGATTTTGAACCGCAAAAGGGAAGTCCGATTGGTTTAGGTTACCGCGTTCCTTTAATTGTTGCCTCGCCTTGGAGCAAGGGTGGTTACGTTAATTCACAGGTTTTTGATCATACTTCTTCCTTAATGTTTTTGGAAAAATGGTTGAAACATAAAACCGGAAAGACCATTAAAACTACTGCCATTAGCGATTGGAGAAGAGAAATGTGTGGTGATTTAACCTCCATTTTTAGACCCTATAAAGGCGATGAAATACCACGTGCAAAAGCGGAAAATAGAGAAGCGATTATAACTAGCATTGGTAATGCGAGAAATAAACCCGCCCAGAGTGGGCCAACAGCCTTGAGTGCCGATGACATAAGAAAAGTAAATGCGCTTCAATCATTTTCTACACAGAATAGCCCCTTAATGCCTCATCAAGAACCAGGGGTTAAGCCGAGTTGCGCATTGCCGTACAATTTGAATGTAGACGCCTTTGTAAAAGATTCTCTTTTAGAAATTAGCTTTGAATCGGCAAAACTATTTGGGAGTAAAATGGAAAGTGTAGGCGCACCCTTTACCATGTATGCCGCAAATAATTATAAGGGACAAAGTGGAAAAAATTGGGCATACGGTGTTCGAGCAGGCGATATCTTGACGGATAGAATTGAATTAAAACATTTTGAGAAGGATGAATACCGGCTTGCTGTTAACGGGCCGAATGGATTTTTTAGAAGTTTTACAGGTACAAAAAAACATCAAAATTTAAAGATAAAAGTCGCAGCGGGTATAGGCGGTCTTTTGGTAAAGAAAATCAATGAATCATTGGTGTTCACATTCGAAAATTTTGGAACAGAGGAGCTTTCTCTAATCGTTACAGACAATGCATATAAAAAGCCCGAAGAAAAGATTGTTTTAAAAGGGAAGAGTAAACAAAGTTTGACACTCAACGTTGCCAGCAGTGGCAATTGGTACGATTTCAGTATTCGAATTTTAAACGACGAGATTTTTCATCATCGCTATGCTGGAAAAATTGAAACTGGAGAAAACACGCATACCGACCCTTTTATGGGGAATGTCTAAAAATATCCCCCCACAAGGGGGATTAAAATGATGTAAAATATCCGTATTTTGTATTACTATGCCCCTAAACTGTTTCATCAAGAAGCTCATAATTTGTAGCATACTATCTTTTTTTTGCGGGATAGGTGTACACGCTCAGAATTATAATTTTACCAATTACAATTTAAAAGAAGGCTTGCCTCAGTCGCAAGTAAGCGTAATTTATCAGGCAAAAGATAGAGCTCTTTGGTTGGGTACTTTTGGCGGGGTAAGTACGTTTGATGGACAAGATTTTGTTTCGTATAGCAAAGTCGATGGCCTATGTTCAAACTCCATAATGGATATTGTGGAAGGAGACAATGGCGCGTTTTATGTTGGAAACGAAGCCGGGTTAAACAAAATTCATAAAGGAAAAGTAAGCACAATTTCTAAAAGCAAAAATGTGTATTGTTTTCAGAAGGATAAGGCCGGAGTCATTTGGGGAATTGCAAGCAATAAATTATTCAAAATAGCAAAGGGGAAACAGATATTCATTCCTTTTGACACAAAATTAATTTCAGCAATAACGTTGAGTAAAGAAGGTTTACTATTTGTTTCGGTTTATGGCGATGGTATATACACCTTCCAAAAGAATACCTGGAAGCGTAAAATAGTTTTTCCAGAAGCTTTGAAAAAGCTATTTTTCTTTAAAATAAAGTTTGATAAGTATGCTCCTGATCAATTATTGCTTTTAAGTAATAATGCAGGATTGTTTGCCTTAAACAACAATCAATTTTCGATACGGTTTAAGCAGAAGCAAATTGATTACTACTGTGATTTCGAACAAGATTATAAAGAGGGTCTTTGGATTGGAACAGAAAGAGGCGCATATTTGGAAAAGAAATCAGGAGAACTTTTCAAGTTCGATGCAAGCAACGGTTTAGGCGATAATCGGGTAGATAAAATTTTGTGCGATGCTGAAAATAATATTTGGGTTTCGTGCTTTAGTCAAGGGTTTTTTCGATATGATGGCGATACTTTTACCCTTTATAATAAGTTTAACGGCAAATCTCTTCCGTATGCGGTGAGTGGAATTGGTGCTGATGAAGAAGATAATTTGTGGATAGGCACTTTTAACAAGGGTCTATTAAAATACGATGGAAAAACGGTTGAGCCTGTTACCACGCCACAATTAACCAATCGCTATATTTATTTTGTCTACACCGATTGGGGCAAAAATATTTGGGTGTCGGCACAAAAGTCAGGAATATGGTGTTTGCAAGGCAAAAAATTCAAACAAGTATTAAAATCGGAGCGGCACGACTTTAATAGCATACTTCTAGGGGCAAAAGGTGAATTATGGCTGAGTGGCGAAAAGGAACTTCTATGCATTAACTCCAGCAGCCAGATTAAAGAGATTCATGGATTTGACGCCATGATTTCCTGTCTTTTCGAAAAAGCTACAGACAGCGTTTTTGTGGGCACATCAAGCGGAGTGGTTTTAGTGCGAGACAAAAGCTTAGATCCCTCCTTTAGAATTAAAGAACTCGAGGAGTCGTATATTTTATCCATTGTAAAGTATAAGAATCAATTGCTGTTTTGTACCCTTGGCGACGGTCTCGTAAGCTGGGATAAGGAAACCAAAAAAGTTCAGCATTACGCAGTTGCTAATGGATTAAACTCGAACGATGTTTATAGCGCAGTATTCGATGAAGAAGGCCATTTATGGGTAGGTACAGGACGTGGAATAAACAAGCTCATTTTCGATGAAAAGAGTAAAAAATTCCAGGTTTTTAATGATAACCCTCTTATTGTAGAGTGTAATCAAGGTGCTATTTTAAACTTCAAACGCAATATATTGGTAGGAAGTATAGATGGATTAATTCGGTGCAATATTGGAATTAACAATGGCAAAACACCAAACCCACTTTTAAACATAAAATCAATTGTTTTTTATAACAGGAACGATAAAAATAAGGATTACATCTTAGATGATAGTGCTGTGAACAAGGATCTGCATACGTTCAAAGCAGATCAAAATCACTTGGCTATTAGTTTTAAGTCGATTTGTTTAGTTAACCAAAAAGGGGTGCGATACCGATATCGTTTAATCGGTGTTGATAGTAATTTTAGTAAAGAGCAGTCCAATACGCAGGTAGAATACTCTGCCTTGCAACCGGGTAGTTATACTTTTGAAGTGTATGCAGTTGTCAATGGGTTAACCTCCGACACCAAACGTTTCAGTTTTGTTATAGCACCCCCTTATTATGAAACCCTTTTGTTTAAGGTATTGCTATCGATAACGAGCCTCTTGTTGATATGGCTAGTGTTTTATCTTTTCTTTCGAAATAGAGAAAGGAAGAAGGATGAAATGGAAACCATGAAAAGAGTTGAGCAAGAAAAAATCCGGAAGCAAACGGCAGAGGATTTTCATGATGACATTGGAAACAAGCTTACACGGATTAACATTCTATCGGAAATTTTAGATAAAAAACTTGAAGTAGGCGATTCGGAACAAAAGGAGCTAACACGATTAATTCGTGAAAACGCGGGCTTATTATACAATAGTACAAAGGATATTTTATGGGCTCTTGATCCAAAAAGCGATAATTTATGGGAGATTTTGCAACATATTAAAAACTTTGGAATCGATCTTTTTCAAAATACGGGTGTACAGTTTAAAATGGAAGGGATTGTAGAAGAATATCAAAAAATAAAGCTTCCGATGGAGTTTAATCGGAACCTGACATTAATATTTAAAGAAACGTTGAACAATGTTTTAAAACATGCCCAAGCAACCGAAGTATTTATAATGGTTTTAAGAGATGATCAGCATTGCATCACTATTTTAACAACTGATAATGGAAAAGGATTTGAGGTTGATAAAGTTCCTTTAGGGCGAGGATTAAATAACATCCAAACACGCTGTAAGCGAATAAAATCTACTTTTACCATTTCTTCAAGCCCAGAAAAAGGTACCACTAGCATCATTGGTGCAAAAATTTTTGTAACGAATAGCAAATCTCGTCATCTATAAAACCGTCATGGAAACATTAAAAATAGTTATTATAGAAGATGATGACATCATCAGAATGGGTTATGAGAATATCCTTTCAGAAGGAATTGAGTCTTCAACCGTTCGGTCTTTCGCTTCGTATGATTTAGCAAAAAAAGATATGGAAACGCTCCAACCCGATGTTATTTTGTTGGATATTCAAATGCCCGGAACCAGTGGTTTACAGGCGCTACCCTTCATAAAGAGAGCTTTGCCAAATGCTTATGTAATTATTTTAACTGTTTTTGATTCACCGGATGTCGTTTTTGAGGCCTTAACCATGGGCGCTGCAGGTTATTTAACCAAAGACTCTTCGAGTGCTAAAATTATCGATGCCGTTCAAGAAGTACGAACTGGCGGTGGCGCAATGAGCACCAATGTTGCGCGTATTGTGATGCACTCTTTTCAAAAAAACTTAAACTCGCCACTAACCAAGCGTGAGACGGAAATATTAGAGAAAATGGCTTTGGGGCAAACGAAATCGCAAATAGCTGGCGATTTGTTTATCGATCAAGAAACTGTACGCACCCACGTTAAAAATATTTATATCAAATTAGATGTAAATTCGAAGGCCGATGCCATCAAAATGGCCAAGGTAAATAAATTCATATAGCCTGAGAACTAAATGAAAAATCCCCCTTTTGGGGTGGTTCTTCCGAACACAATTCATTTTAATTTTACATGGCGCAAATTGAATCCAAATATAGCTGTTATGCGATACGTAAAAGAATTGAGCAATCGAAATAGAATGGTAAGTGAATCCACTTGCGAGGCTAATCGTGCGGAGCAGCATGCAGCATATACCATAAAATTCGTTTTTCGCGGCGCCGAAGATTGCGAGTTAAATAACCGTAAAATGAGGATTTATCCAGATAGCTTTGTGCTGATTAAAGCAGGCTCAAAAGTAAAAAGCAGTATTAATTCGCTTGAACCTGTAGATACTTTTTCCATTTCATTTGAACAACGATTCATTGATAGTTTTGTACTGCAACATCAAATGAGTGGTGGAATCGATACCAGCCATTTAGAGGATAGCTTTAACGAATCTTTGTATCCAATCTCGAGTGACATGCTCTTAACGGTAAAACATTTAAAACGCGCATTGGAGAGTGGTTCAGAGGATGAAATTGTTATCAATGAAGGGATGAAACAAGCCCTCATCAATTACCTTAAAATACACGATAGCGAATACATACAAAAAATAGATAAGTTAAGCTTTATCAAGAGTAAAACACGCGAAGATGTGCTACGCAGATTAATCGTGGCGAAAGAGTTTATAAGCAGTTTCTTTAATCAAAATATAACGCTGGAAGATATCGCAGAACATGCTTGTTTATCGGTAAATCATTTGTTAAGAACATTTAAAGAGGCGTATGATATTAGTCCTTATCAGTATTTAATGCAGGTTCGTTTAAATAGAGCAAAGGAATTATTAAAAACGACCTCTTACTCATTGAACGAGGTTGTAATGATGGTTGGATTCGGTTGCCCTAGTTCTTTTATCCGATTGTTTAAAAGCACATTCAACACGACCCCACTAAAATATAAGAAAATGCATTTAAACTAAACCTAAGTGATTTTAGCACATTTTTGAAAAAAATAATAGACTAATTTTACTTTATCTAGAACAAACTTTATAGAGGTTGTTCTGGGTTGATTAATTATAAAAGCAAATTTTCAGGATTGAAATTTGCTTTTATTTAAAGCCGAATACCCCTATGAAAACCATATATAATTTGAAGCCCATTTCCAATAAAGAGATGGGTTATTTTTTTGTATCTAGCTGTAAATAAAGGTGTTAATTGTATATTTTTCTTTTTTTATTATTCAGAAATTTAAAGAAAAAATCAAATTATGAATGTAAAAGCTTTAGTGATTCTATTACTAGGTATAACAATCACAACCACCGTTATCGCGGCTGAAAAACCAACTGCGAGCCACCAAACGGTCATCAATGTATTTATGGATAGTTACATAAATAGCGACCATAAGAAGTTACGCGAAGTATTGAGCGATGATGTAGAGTTTGTATCCAACCGGGATGTTAGAGTTATTAAACATTCAGCCGAAAGCGTGCTGAAACAAATGAAAACAGACGCAGGAGTAAAGCAAGCGGATTGTGCTATTAGCGCCAAAATTATTTCTGAAACCAACGCCCTTGTTGTAGCCTGTGTTGATATTAATTACGAACAAACGAATGCTACTCAGCAAAATTTCGTCATAATAGAAAGAAATAAAGACGGAGAATGGAAAATAGCAAAGGTTTATAAACTGTTTTTAATGGAAACAGCAGGAGAGAAAAGAGTTGTTTAAACGGGTAAGCGTTTAACATAAAAGGCCTCGAATGCAAATTCGAGGCCTTTTATGTTAAAATGATATTGGTAAACTGACCTGAGTTTTATCCCAAGCAGCTATTAAATTTGCTCCATCTTTGGCGGGAGTAAACGTTACCGTAAAATATTCAACTTGCTTTGAAAGAATCGTAATGGGTACATCTAAGCGTACAACATCTTTTGACTGATCATATGAAAAAGCACCCCATTTATCCGTTTGCTTATTAATGATGATAGTCCACTTATCTTTATCAGGAATAGCGAATAAGCTGTAAATACCTGCTTTTACCTTTTTGTTACCAACGGTTACATTTTTATAAAAACGAATTTCAGTACTTTCATTCGCACCAAATCTCCATACATTACCATATTGTTCTAAAACACCGAAAATCTCACGACCCTTTTTTTGTGGACGAGAATACACCACTTTTATAATTGGACCAGTAGCCTCATTGCCTTTTGCCTTAGCTGCATTTATTGGATAATAAACGATGTCAGCCGGACTAGAGTCTGCTGCGGGTAATTTAACCGCAGTGGGAAGGTTTTCCTGGGCTTTAACACTGTAGCATAACAAAGCTAAAGCAATGAATAAGATGTTTTTCATTTACTTAATGTGAATGTTATAAAAGATAATTTCGAGGTGTTTTAACAGAAAAGATTAATATTCTCTGTTTTTTACAAGAACATTTAAAAAGATGCTTGCAAAAAATAAACCGATAAATCCGCCTAATATAGCGTAGATATAGTTTTGAGTAATAATTGCGCCGGTTAAAATACCAAACACGAAACCTAATGCGTAATAAAGCCAGTTAAAGTTATTGCTGTCGTTTTGTTGTACACTCATTGTTTTATTAATTTATGACAAAGGTAATATTTATTTTAAATTTTAATTTGTCATTGATATTCATTCTTTTAATAAATCTCTAAAAGCACACCAAAATCTTCTTTTTTGGTGATGGATAGTGTTTCAATAAGCTCTTTGATTCAAGTAATGCACGAATTTCCACAAGATATTCTCCTGGAATGCCGATGTCTTTGTCAGCATATTGTAAAACAGCAGTGGGGGTTCTTGCAAATTAATCAATCGTTTGATTAATTTTGTGCCGTTATATGAAAACAGAAAAGATAGATAAAAGGCAAGCCATACTTGATGCTTCTGAAAAGCTATTCTGCGAAACAGGATACGAAGGAACATCAACCCGTCAGATTGCTCGAGAATCGGGTGCAAATATGGCGATGATTAATTATTATTTCGGATCGAAAGAAGGTGTTTTTGTTGAAGTAATGACTGAGCGAATTGCCAGTTTCAAAGCTCAGTTGCGCATTATAAACGAGGATAAAATTTCTCAATTAGAGAAGTTGCATAAAGTAATAGAAGGATATGCAACGCGAATTTTATCAAACGCCGCTTTTCATAAAATGATGTATCGCGAGCTTTCGCTCACACAACGCCCTGAAATTTATGATAAGATTAAAGATGCCATGGCTCAAAATATGCAGCTTATAGAAAGCATTATTACCGAGGGCATTGACGAGGGAGTTTTTAATAAAGTGGATGTAAGGATGATAATTGCAACCATTATGGGTACCATTACCAATGTTGTCATCTCTCCAAATAAAATTTCTGCGTGTTCTACACTCGATATTCATAACCCGAAAGATAAAAAAATAATCAAAGAGCGTGTAATTGCTCATTTAAAGGACTTAACAACCGTTTATTTAACAATTAAAAAATGATACCCAAATCAATTAGAATAGTAATTCTATACTCGTTGTTGCCCGGCACATTGTTCGCACAAGGTGTAAAGCAGCTCGATATTAAGGAAGCAATAGCGCTAGGCGTTGCCAACAGTAAAAATTTAAAGCTCTCACAAAACAAAATTGATCAGGCGGTTGCCCAATTAGAGGTTGTTAAAGATAATGCTTTGCCAACAGCAAGTGCAGGCTATATCTATAACCACATTGAAATCCCTACCAACACATTCAGTATTGGCCAAGGCGATCCCATTTCTTTACCTAAAAGGGCTGATGCTTTTATCGGAACCGTGAGCGTAAAAGAACTGGTATACGGAGGAAGTCAATTAAAGTATGCGAAAGAAAGCACAAAATTATTAGCAGATGTAGCCCGCTTAGATGCCGATAAAAACAAAGAAGAAATAAGTTACGCGGTTATAGACACCTACTATTCGTTATATAAAATAATGCAAAGCAAGAAGGTAATCGACCAAAATTTGGAGTCAATTGCAGCTCAAATTAAACAAGCACAGCGTTTTTTCGAGCAAGGAATTGTAACAAAAAATGATGTATTGCGCTTTCAGTTGCAACAGGCCAATGTAACCCTATCACAAATGGATTTAGAAAATACCCGTAAGATAATTAACTACAACATGGATATTTTATTGGGTCTTCCAGACGATACGGAAATTAAAATTTCTGATCCAAATGCTGGCCTTACACCCCCAGCTGCGTTAGGCGATTACTTAAATATGGCTATGACCAATCGTCAAGAACTAAAGCAATTGGATGTACAGAATAAAATAGCGGATTACAATATTAAAACATTGAATTCTAATAAATTACCGACTGTTGGTGTGGGGGCAGACGTTTATTATTTAAATACAAGCGGTGGATTTATCCCGGGTGCAAATCAATATTTAGTACCTATTTCATTTGCGGCCTCTATTAACTGGAACTTTGGTAGTTTTTGGACCAATAAGAACAAGGTAAGCCATGCGAAGATTGAGCAAAAAGCCATTACGCTTCAAAAAGACATTGTTTCGGATCAGGTAAAAACCGATATCAATAAAAATTATCAAAATTATCAATTAGCGGTTAACAAAATAAAAGTGTTGGAGATCTCGATTGATCAAGCAACCGAAAACGATAAATTATTGGCATCAAAATATAAAAACAATGTAGCCTCGGTTACAGATAGAATAGATGCAGAAACATTGCTTTATCAAGCAATGATTAAGCTAGAAATTGCCAAAGCCGACGCAGGTTTAGCATACTATACATTATTAAAATCAACAGGAAAAATAACGCAATAAAATAAAACAATGACAACGGAAAAGAAAAAAAAGAGCATAGTAATACCCATAATTTTAGGTGTATTAGTAGTAATTGGAGCCATTTTTGGTATCACTGAATGGAATTATTACAGCAAACACGTGGATACAGATGATGCCCAAATTGATGGCGACATTAGTCCAGTTGTTGCGCGTGTTGGTGGATATGTTCAACAAATTAATTTCGAAGAAAATACACACGTAACAGAAGGATCGATTTTGGTTAAACTAGATGATCAAGATTTTAAAGTTCGTTTAGAACAAGCACTTTCTGGTCAAAAAGGGGCAAGCGCAGGTGTAGGTGTTACTGAAGCACAAATTATAGCTACGCAGGCAAATACCAGCACAGCAAAATCAAATGTAGAAGCGGCACGTGTAAAATTAAATTTAGCGCAAAAAGATTACGCGCGTTATGCAAACTTAGTTAAAGACGGTTCTATCACACAACAAGCATTTGATCAAGCGAAGGCAACAAAAGAATCTGCAGAAGCAGCTTATCAAGCAGCTCAGGATCAATACACTGCTGCGGTTAAACAAGTAGGTACTAGCTCGTCACAATTAGCGGTAAACAATACGGTAATTAGTCAGCGCCAAAGCGATGTAGATTTTGCGAAACTTCAATTATCGTATACAGAAATAAAAGCACCTACAACAGGTATTGTTTCTAAAAAGAATGTTCAAAAAGGACAATTGGTTCAAGCAGGTCAAACCTTGTTTTCAATAGTAAACGATGGTAGCATATATGTTACGGCAAACTTTAAAGAAACACAGTTGGAAAAAATAAAAACTGGTTCTAAAGTTGAAATTGAAGTGGATGCGTATCCGAATGAGAAAATTGAAGGAGAAGTATATAACTTTTCGCCTATCACAGGCGCAAAAGGATCGTTATTGCCTCCAGATAATGCAACTGGTAACTTTGTTAAAGTTGTGCAACGTATTCCCGTAAAAATTAAAATTCATCCATCAAAAGAATTACTAGCTAAGTTACGCCCAGGGATGAGCGTAAAAGCATCCGTTTCTACTAATTAAAATTCACATGGCCGAAGTAGGTTTAAAAAAGTGGATTATAACTTTTACGGTGATCACCGCTTCGTTATTGGAGTTGATTGATACCACCATCGTAAACGTTGCAATACCACAAATTCAGGGAAATTTGGGCGCAACCCTCGAGGATGTTGCCTGGCTTTCTACTGGTTATGCGGTAGCGAACGTTATCGTGTTGCCAATGTCCGGCTGGTTGGGAAACCGATTTGGCAGGAAAAATTATTTTCTAACGTCGATTATTGTTTTTACGCTTGTTTCGTTTTTATGCGGAAACGCTACATCGTTAAACGAGCTTATTTTATTTAGAATTATACAAGGGCTTGCCGGAGGCGGATTAATTTCAACGGCTCAAGCAATTTTAATTGAAACCTGGCCACGCGAAGATGTTGGTATCGCCACAGCTTTGTTTGGTTTAGGAGCCGTAGTGGGCCCAACGGTAGGTCCCACTATTGGGGGCTATATCTTAGATATTAGTTCATGGCCTTGGATTTTCTATGTAAACATCCCGGTAGGAATACTCGCCGCCTATTGTACGTACACGTTTGTGCGGGTCACACCAAAAGAAGGCAAAGGTTTGCCAGTAGACTGGTGGGGAATTATTTTACTGGCTGTTGCTGTGGGTAGTTTACAAACGGTACTGGAAAAAGGGGAGAGTGAAGATTGGTTCGCAACACCGTACATCGTTGCTTTAACCGTGGCTTCTGTTTTCGGATTTTTATTATTCGTTTGGAGAGAAATGACCACCGATCATCCAATTGTAAACTTTAAAATTATGCGCCACAGAAGTTTTTCTGTGGGAATGTTTACTTCCTTTATTTTGGGTTTCGGGTTGTACGGTTCGGTGTTTGTGTTCCCGGTATTTTGTCAGAACTTGTTGGGCTTTTCGGCATTACAAACAGGAGAATTGTTATTTCCTGGCGGATTATGTACCATCGTTATGATGCCTTTTATTGGTATCATGCTTAAAAAAGGAATTCCGGCTCAATTTATGGCCACCATTGGAATGTTCTTGTTCTTTGTGTTTTGTTGGATGCTCAGTAATTCAACCTTACAATCTGGTACAGGTGATTTCTTCTTGCCATTGGTTATTCGTGGGGTAGGTATGGCCTTATTGTTTGTTCCTTTAACCACATTGGCTATTGCAGACTTAAAAGGTCCTGAAATTGGTCAAGGTTCAGGATTGAACAATATGAGTCGCCAGTTGGGCGGATCATTTGGTATTGCCGCCTTAACAACTTTAATTCACGTTCGCCAAGGCTTTCATAGAAGCGTATTATTAAACAACGTGAACGAAAGTAATCCGCTATTTGTGGAGCGTCTAAATATGATGATTAAAGGCTTTATGGCCAAAGGACAAACCTATTTGGAAGCGAAAATGATGGCATTTAAAGCAATGGAAGGAATCGTTATGCGCCAAACCATGTTGTTAACATACGACGATGCATACTGGGTAGCTGGATTAATCATGCTTTTCTCAATCCCATTACTGTATTTGCAAAAGTTCAAAAAGAATGTGAACATTCCAACGGACGCACACTAAAAACAGAGCCTTTTGTTTTAAAAAAAGGCCAAAAAATAAAAACAGCCGGTGTGTTTTAAGACACCGGCTGTTTTAACCCAAAAAATTAACAATCAATGCAATGCCCTTAAACACTGCATTTATTCTTATTTGCTTGCGTAGAAGCCAAATAAGATTCTAAAATTAAAATTTATTCTATAAAAAACCAAATTGTAGGGTTTATAATTTTAATACCTTAAGCATTTTTTGTAGTATTACGCTACACAAAACTATTGCTTAACCATGCCTAAACTTCGTTTAACAACTCAACGAGAATCAATTTTTAATGATGAGGTTATTTCAAAATTCGAGCTTTTTAACAGCTTGTTTTTAACCCTTCCTTTTTACAAGATAAAAGATACCGGCACACTCTTGCCCTTATTTTTTAAAAGTTGCGAAGAAGGAATAAAGAAAAATGAAAAGCCGGTAGAAATTATAGAAGCTTTTTTTGCAAAATATACCAACTATACCAATCAAACAGATGTTATTGATTTGTTGTTCCGCTTTATTCAATACATTGAAAGACAGGTTGTACTTTTTGATGCCGTTGAGGATGCTTCTTTTACTAAGTTGAATACAACAGATGAGCAAAGTCGTTTATCGGCTGTTTTGAATAAGAACGCTGGAAATAAACCCATGTTGCAAAAAATCGAAAAACTAATTGATGAGCTTTCGCTTCGATTGGTTTTAACGGCACACCCTACCCAATTTTATCCGGGAAGTGTTCTCGCAATCATTACTGATTTAACAAAAGCAATCCGTGATAACGATATTATTACCATGAATTCCTTGCTTCATCAGCTTGGAAAAACACCTTTTTTTAATAAGAAATCACCAACTCCGGTAGATGAAGCATTAAACCTTGCCTGGTTTTTAGAAAATACATTTTATTTTGCTGCGGCCAATATTCAAGCGGAGATTGACCAAAACCTCGATGAATATAACCTAGAAACCAAGAAGATTTTAGAATTAGGTTTCTGGCCGGGTGGTGATAGAGATGGCAACCCTAATATCAATGCCGATACCACACTAGAGGTGTCAAAAATGTTGCGCCAAATTTTATTCCGCTGCTATTACCGTGATTTTAGGGTGATTAAGCGCCGTATTACGTTTAGAGGTGTTGAAGAAAATCTCGCTACCTTGCAAGATGTATTGTATAAAAATGCCTTTGATCAAACCTGCACTTTACAGGATATTTCAGACGAGCTGCGCGATAATTTGAACAAAATCAAAGAAACGCTTTTAACAGAGCATGATGGTTTGTTTGTGGATTTGGTAAATGACCTAATCCGCAAAATAGATTTATACGGAAATTATTTTGCCTCATTGGATATTCGCCAAGATAGCCGTGTTTTAAGAAATGTGCACAAATATTGCAGAAGCAATAAACCTATTTCATCGTTATTCCCTGCAGACTATGATTCATTACCAGAGGAAGAAAAATTAAAGATCATATCGTTTAAAGAAGCGACCATTTCGTATTCTTCTGAAGCAGATGCTTTAACAAAAGATACGATTCAGGTAATTAAAGAAATTAAAGGCATTCAAAAAAGGAATGGCGAAAAGGCTTGTCATCGATTCATTATTAGCAACTGCCAGCAAGCAAGCGATATTTTGCAACTCATAGAGCTGTTTCTGTGGAACGGATGGAGCAAAGATTCCCTCACCATAGATTTTGTGCCTTTATTTGAAACGGTAAACGATTTAAAAGGCGCCGCTAAAATTATGGATACCTTGTATAGCAATCCATTTTATAAAGCGCATTTGGCAAAAAGAGGCAATATGCAACACATCATGTTGGGCTACTCAGATAGTACAAAAGATGGCGGTTATTTAATGGCCAACTGGTCAATTTTTAACGGTAAAACCTCGTTAACGGCTATATCTGAAAAACACAATATTCAATTAGCCTTTTTTGACGGTAGAGGTGGCCCTCCTGCACGTGGAGGAGGTAAAACACACCGCTTCTATGCCTCAATGGGTAAAGAAATTGCCAATAAGAACATGCAACTTACCGTTCAAGGACAAACCATTAGTTCGCAATACGGTTCAGTGGAAAGTGCCGAGTTTAATATTGAGCAATTGATTAATGCGGGTTTAACTTCGGGACTTAAAGAAAAGCACAATATTTTGTTAGATCCTGAAAATAAAGTCTTGCTTGATGCAATGGCAGAAGACAGTTATAAAGCCTATGTTGATTTACGTGAGCATCCATTGTTCGTTAGCTATCTTGAAAAATTATCACCATTAAAATTGCTTTCGCAAGCGAATATTAGTAGTCGTCCGGTTAAACGAAATGGTGGAGGCGAGATGAAATTGGAAGATTTACGTGCAATTAGTTTTGTAACTGCCTGGAGTATGTTAAAACAAAATGTTCCGGGTTTTTATGGGATGGGAACAGCCTTACAAAACCAAGAAAAAGCAGGTAATTGGGATAAAGTGGTTAAAGTTTATCAAGATTCAGATTATTTGAGGACCATTGTAGATAATTGCATGATGAGCATGAGTAAATCTGATTTTACCATTACTGCCCATTTAGCAAACGATAAAGTATTTGGTAAGTTCTGGACCCAGTTACACGATGAGTTTGAGTTAGCGAAAAAGATGCTGTTTAAATTATCGGGACAAGAATCACTAATGGTAAACTATCCAGTTGATAAAAAATCGATTGCTACACGCGAGCGTATTATTTTACCTTTGGTATTAATTCAGCATTTTGCGTTGGATAAATTGCAAAGTCAACATCCAGAAACTGAACAAAAGGCTTTAGAAAAATTGGCCGTTCGTACTGTTTTTGGAATTGTAAACGCGGGTAGAAATTTAGCATAGCATCAATTCAACCTCATAGGTTTTTAAAACCTATGAGGTTATTATTTAGATCCTTCGCTTTGCTCTAGGATGACAAAGGGGCTAAACCTATGAGGTTTGTTCACACCAAACAAAAAACCCTTGCAAATTTTCATTTACAAGGGTTTTGTTTTTTATAAAGATTGGTTTTCTATCGATCGATAGAACCCATTACTTTTTTTCCAAAAGCATTTAGGGCATCTTTTTCCGTTGCGCCATCTTTTACCATTTGATGTACCTCTAAGGCACCACATATATTGGTAATTAATTCGCCAGCAAGGTCAATTTCATTCTCGTGTACACCTCTAAACTCACAGAAAGCCTCTAAAACCTCTAATGTAGCTTCTAATTGTTCTGGTTGGCTGTTTTCAAACAGCTGTCTAATAATAGGAATCTTCATTATTTTATTTTGTTAAATAACTCAAATAAAACTTCTGCTTTGTTGGTTTGCGATTGCTCTACTAAACTACCATTTTCAAAAGCTGCAAAAGTTGGCAAATTATCTACTTTCGCAAATTTTCTTGACTCAGGAAATTTCTCGGCATCAACAATTAAAAAGGCAACATCTTCATTTTCTGCTGCTAATTTTTTAAACTTTGGTTTCATAATACGGCAATTGCCACACCACGAAGCTGCATACTGAACCATTACCTTTTGATTTGATGAAAGGTATTGGTCTAAATTATCTTCTGTTAATTCTAAAAACATAAATTATAATTTAATAGCTATGCAATCACAGTACTTTTTAGTATTGTGCAAGTTCAGAAATCGCATAGTCAAATGATTAAATAAGAGATTGTTTGCATGTCAAATTGAACTTGCCAGTTAAGTCAGGCAAGTTCAGTTTGACACTATCGGATGTATGAAATGTCATCCGTATTTTTTAAGCTTTTGCTTAGTTCGCGCTTAGGTATTCAGCAACGCCAGTTCTGTTTGCGTTCATCGCTGTTTTACCTTCTTCCCAGTTTGCAGGGCAAACTTCACCATGTGTTTGAACGTGCGCATACGCATCAATCAAACGCAAATATTCTTTCACGTTACGACCTACAGGCATATCGTTTACACTTTCGTGGAAAACTTTACCAGTTTCGTCAATTAAATACGTTGCACGATACGTTACATTCGAACCTGTGAAAATTTCTTCGCCTTCTTCTGTATATTCTACATCTTGATCTAAAATACCTAAGATATTCGATAAATGTCTGTGTGTATCAGCTAATAATGGATACGTAACACCTTCAATTCCTCCGTTATCTTTAGGGGTGTTTAACCAAGCAAAGTGAACTTCGTTTGTATCGCAAGAAGCACCAATTACAATGGTATTTCTGTTTTCAAATTCAGGTAATGCAGCTTGGAAAGCATGTAATTCAGTAGGACACACAAAAGTGAAATCTTTTGGATACCAGAATAATAATACTTTTTTGTTTTTGTTTACTGCTTCTTCAAAGATGTTGATTTTTAAATCGTCACCCATTTCAGACATAGCATCTATACTAACACTTGGGAATTTTTTTCCTACTAAAGCCATAATTATTTATTTTTTTTACAAAGATAAAGCTTCAATACGTGCCTATCAAGGGGTGTTTAATCGTTATTATTGATGCGTATATAGTTAAAAACTATATTTAATATAAGGCTAATAGTTTTTATTTATTTTTAAGCGAATAAAGAAAAACCTCAACCAGTATTATTTGGTTGAGGTTTAGCGTGTTATTGTTTTTTCGAAAAATTATTTTAACGTTGTCTCAAACAGCTTGAAAATGCGTTTGTATTCATCGGTCCAGCTGCTGGGTTCAACAAATCCATGGTCTTCTACCGGATAAATCGCTAGTTCCCAGTTGTTTTTCCCCAATTCAATAAAACGTTGTGATAAGCGAACAATATCTTGAAAATGTACATTTACATCTACCATTCCGTGCGCCATTAATAAATTTCCTTTCAATTTGTCAGCAAAATAAATAGGAGAGCTTTGTTTATACGCGATTGGGTCATTAAAAGGTTCATTTAAGATGTTAGAGGTGTAGCCGTGGTTGTAATGTGCCCAATCGGTTACGGAGCGTAATGCTGCACCGCTTTTAAACGTTTCGCTTTGATTAAACATAGCCATTAAGGTAATGAAACCACCATATGAGCCACCATACAAGCCAACATTTTTAGGGTTTACACCGTATTTGTCTACCAAAAGTTTAACGCCATCTACTTGGTCGGTCAAATCTTTTCCACCCATGTGGCGATAAATACCGGTGCGGTGGTTGCGACCATAACCCGAGCTTGCGGTGTAGTCGATATCGATAACAGTATACCCATTATCCGCCAGTAAATTGTTAAACATGTATTCGCGGAAATAAGTACTCCAACCGTAATGCACGTTTTGTAAGTAGCCTGCTCCGTGTACAAAAACTACTGCGGGATGGCTCGCTGCGGGTTTTTCCGATTTGTAAATACGGGCGTAAACGTCATCGCCATAGCGATTTTTAAAAGAAACCAACTCCGGTTCGCGCCATTTGTAAGAGTCAAATTCGGCAGTGGTTGAGCTCGTGATTTTTACGGCTTTGGCACCCACTTTATTTTCTTGTAAATACAACTCGTTGGGTTTATTCATGAAAGAATAATTAATGGCTAACCATTTTTCATCGGGCGAAAGGGTGATTTCGTTTAGACCCTTCATGCTTGTAATTTGAATGGGCTCGCCACCGTTTACACTAATTTTAAAGTAATTGGTGATTCCGGGATGTTCCTTATTTGCGCTAAAGTAAAAGGTAGTTTTGTCTTTCGATAGGCGTAGGCTCTGTACTTCCCAATTTCCGTTGGTTAGTTGTTTTTTTTCGCCTGTGGCAACATTTACAACATAAATATGCGAATAGCCCGAAGCTTCGCTTTGAAAGTAATATCTGTTTTTATCAAGCCAACCAATGGCCCCATTAAATCCGCCAACACCTGGACCGCCAATCCAAGCTTCGTCGTGTTGTCTATCTAAGGTGCTTAATTTTCCGGTAGTGGCATCTACTTTTAAAATCCATCTATCTTTATTATCTGCGGAATACGCAGTGCTGATACCTATGCTGCCATCTTCGTTCCAAGTTGGGCTGGTTAAGGTAACGGGTCTGTCGTCGTTTTTCTTTTTTAGGCTATCCAGTTTGGCCGGATAATCTTTAAAATATTCAGGTAAATCTTTTATGCCCGCAATAGAAGCCGTTTGTATTTTGTAAACCGAATCTTTTTGCGTGTTTAAAATAAAATTTTGACTACTACCTTCGTTTTCACCCACTTTAGTACGACCGGGAATATCTTCGGTGTATCCGCTTGATGTTACATAGTTGGGTACGATGGTGTTATGGTTGCTAGAAGCAGGATTGCTTAGGCGATAACTTATGTAGCGCCCATCTGGACTGATGTTTAAATTACTTAAAAATGCATCGTTCAGGTAAACTTCTTTGATGGTTTTTGTGTCGGCTGAGGCCATCGAAAAACGACCGCGTCCACCTTGTCCGCGTCCACCATTTTTATTCTCTTCGTTGCGTTTTTTAATAATGTCAAATAAATCGATTTGCTGTTCTTTTAGCCATTTATCTTGTTCGCCAAGCACTTTTGTTTCAGCACGAGGAGGTCTTTTTCCCGCGATAAAATTGCTTAGTTGCTTGGTTTGCGCCGTTTGCAAATTGATTGAATAAAGATTGTTTTCTTTTTGAAATACAATGCTTCCGTCCAATAGAAACACCGGATTGCTCTCGCGCTCAACGGTATTGGTTAGGCGCGTTTCTTTTTGTGTTTTAACGTTTTTCAAATAGATGTCGCCACCTTTTTCATAAAGCGCTAATGAACGGTCTTTGGAGTAGGTGTAATCGGGCGCGAGTAATTTTTCGTCTTCTTTATCGGCAGCTTTGTTCGCTTTATTTGTGCCCGGACTTGTTTTGTATAGCTCGTCTTTGGTTTTTCTTTCCGGGTTCCAATTAAAGTAAAGGGTTTTACTATCAGCAGACCAGCGATAATTGCTCGGAGAAACTCCCATCCATTTGGGGTCGCGCATTATTTTTTCTACGGTTAAGGGTGCTAATTGTTGCGAAAAGGCATATTCACCCGAACAAAGAAGCAAGAAAAGGAAATATTTCTTCATGAATATTGGTTTGGTCATGCAATTTAACAAAACACAAGCCTTTTAATCAATTGAAATAGAAATCTTACATCTTTTTGCTCGTAAATGTATGAGAATCGAATATTATCGAATAATACGACCCGTGTTATCTACATTAATTTTATCAAATGGATAAAGATAATCGTTTAGGATAACCGAAAATTCACGCCGTGTAAGTTCCTTTTTTAAGTCGAATTGGCTAGCTAACTTATAGGTTTTGTTCCATTTTTTTTGGAGTTCCGTTTTGGTGGCTGCTTCTGCTTTATTGCCAACATAGGAAATCATGGATATCGTGTTTTCCAAGGTGATAGGGGCGTTTTGATGGTCGTCGAGCCAGATTTGAGCCTTATAGTAATAATCTCTTAGGGGCTGATTAATTTCATCGTAGCGCACGATTTTGTCGGGGTGAAAGAAGTTCTTTCCTTCTTTTATTTCGCCTTTTAGAATACCCGTAACCCCAATCTTTTGTATCACAAGCCAGTTGGAATCGGTTAAGGAAATATCTGCAAAAGGAACGAGCGGATTTTTGTACGCGAGTAATTCGCCTTGGATTTGCTTTAAATTTGATAAACTGGTTTTGGTATCGTAAAAGCCGGCAAATGCAGCTGTCGCTCCTACGGCTCGGCCAACATGTAAATTGCTGTTGGGCGAGATAATCAACAGGTTTTCCTGATTGGGTATTAAAAGCGCACGAAGTGGTAAATAAAGATTGCTATCAGCCACGCCAGCTAAACTTGTTCGGTATAAATTTTCTTCATAACCAAAGGGGATAACAGCAGCGGGTTTTAAATCGGATATTTTTAATTCTTTTTGCAATAGGTCAACATCTGCGGCGAAAACTAAAACACGTGCTTTTAAAGAACGGCCATCGCCCAGTTTGGTTTCCCAGCTATTCCCAGAACGTTTTAGTGTTGTAAAGTTGGTTTTATCAAGCATCGTTAATAGCGTAGCGCTATCAATTTTGTTCGTTGGTGTTTTGCTTTTTTTCTTTTTCTGTACCACTATAACTTGTTCAGAAAGCACCTTCATGTGCGCAAAATCATCATAGAGTTGTTGGGTCAATGCGGGTTTATTTGCTTTTTTGGTTTGTATATCAAAAGGAATATTTTGCGTAATGAGCGCGGTTTTTACCCCCGATTTTACGGATTGCAAAGCTGCTGCATACGCGGCATCTGTGTTGCCAATAACCAATACATCGGTTTTTAGCGTTTGAGCGGATAATAGGTTTGGGATGAAAAAAAAGAGGGCAAAAAATAGTTTCTTCATGCGTAAAATGTAAATTATCTGCAATATGCTTTAAATCAATGAAATTTTAATGAATAGAAATTCTTTTAACTAAATTTATGCGAAGAACCATTCGTGGCTAAAAGTGTTATTGATAGGAATGGAAAAGAAAATGAAAGAAATTTTTGAGGCACAGCAAAAGCATGCCATTGAATTGAGAAAATCGACGGCTGCCGAGCGAATTGCGAGCTTGAAGAAATTAAAGGAGGCCATACAGCTACACGAAGAAGAAATTTTTGCTGCATTGGAAAAAGATTTGCGCAAAAGTAGATTTGAGGCCGGCTTAACCGAGGTGTTTTTTACGTATTCTGAAATCGATTTTGCGATAAAAAACCTCAAAAAATGGATGAAGCCCCTGGCAAAGGCGCGTAACCTCATGAATATCTTCGCATCAAGTAAAGTATATTACGAGCCCAAAGGAACATGCTTAATTATTGCCCCATGGAATTATCCTTTCCAGTTGATGATGAGTCCGCTCGTTTCGGCCATTGCTGCCGGAAATACCGCCATGTTAAAGCCTTCTGAACTGAGCGAGGCTACCTCAGTCGTACTGGCAAAATTAATTGAAAAAACCTTTCGTCTAGAAGAGGTAGCCTGTTTTTTAGGCGAAGCGTCCATTTCTACTCAGTTGCTAGCCTTGCCTTTTAATCATATTTTCTTTACGGGGAGTCCAGCCATTGGTAAAATTGTAATGGCTGCTGCTGCGAAAAATTTAAGCTCTGTGACATTAGAGCTTGGCGGAAAATCGCCCGCGGTTATTGATGCAAGCGCTGATATAGAAAAAACAGCTCAAAAAATTATTTGGGGTAAGTTTTTAAATGCTGGACAAACCTGTATTGCGCCCGATTATGTATTAATTGATGAGAAAATTGAATCCAAATTTGTAGCGCATTCTAAGGATATCATTCAACAGTTTTTTTATGAAGAAGGGCTTTTAAATAAGGACGAATACGGTAAGATTATTAATCGAAAACAGTTTGATAGGATAAGAAATTTATTGGATGAGGCGTTGTTGGCGGGAGCGACTTTGGTTGTAGGAGGCAAGTATGAAGAATTGGATTTAACCATTGAACCCACTATTTTAAAGGGAGTAGACGCTGAAAATCCAATTATGAAAGAGGAAATATTTGGCCCTATTTTACCCATTATTCGTTATAAGGAGCTTTCGGCAGCAATTGAACTGATTAATTCAAAAGAAAAGCCTTTGGCGCTTTATATTATGAGCAACGATTCAAATATTCAGCAAAAAATTATTCAAGAAACCAGTGCCGGCGGAACGTGTGTAAACGATACCTTGGTTCATATCAGTAATTCAAATTTGCCTTTTGGCGGCGTTAATAACAGCGGGACAGGTTCGTGTCATGGCTTTTATGGGTTTAAGAGTTTTTCGCATGAACGCGCAGTTTTATTTCAATCAAAATTGGGATTAAGTAAGCTGGCGTATCCTCCCTACGAAAAGAAGAAATCATTAATGAATTTTTTTAAAAAATGGATGTAGTACACGCTATGATAGACATTGAAAAGTTAAAATATCCCATAGGAAAATTTGAAATGCCGGCTGTGTTTGATGAAAAACAAGCAGCGGCTTGGATAGATGAAATTGAAACCTTACCCAGTTTGTTGAGAGCGGCAACGAAGGGGCTCAGCAACGAACAGTTGAATCAGGTTTATCGCCCCGAAGGCTGGACGCTGCGACAAGTAGTGCATCATTTGCCCGATAGCCATGTGAATGCGTATATTCGCTTTAAACAAGCTGTTACAGAAGAGGTTCCGGTGATCAGACCGTATTATGAAGAGCGTTGGGCAGAAACAGATGAGGCTAAAAATGGAGATATCGAGCTGTCATTGGCCTTGTTAGAGGCCTTGCATAAACGCTTGGTAGTCTTTCTGAAAGGGTTAAGCATAGCCGATTTTCAGCGTACGTATATTCATCCCGCTATCGGAAAAGAGTTAAGTTTAGCCAACATGCTTGGCACCTACGCTTGGCACGGAAAACATCATGTAGCACACATTACAAATACGATAAAATGAAAAAAATTATACCACTATTAGTATTGGGGATGCTTTTCTCAGTTACTTTATTTGCTCAAAAGGAAATAAACCAGTTTGACTTTCTTGTGGGGCATTGGGAAATGAAAACCAAGACTGGTAAAATTACCGAGCATTGGATTAAGCAAAAAGATAGTTTAATAGGTCGGAGTTATCGGCACACCGAGAATGGAGATAGCTTGTTGGAAGAAGAGGTGATTCTCAAAAAAATTGATAAAGTGTTTCATTTTTGTGTAACCGGATTTCAAGAGCACAACAAAGGGAAAACAAACTTTAAACTTGTTTCGGTAGAAAATCAGGTCTACATTTTTGAAAACCCTGAACACGATTTTCCGCAACGGATAGCGTATCAAAACATGGGAAAGGATACTCTGCAGGCTTGGATTGAAGGGAAAATTCAGGATACTACCCGAAAAATCCCTTTTTCTTACGTGCGAAAATAGCTCGTTTAAAATAGGAAGAGCATGTATCCGCTCATCGCAATCATCAAGGCATCTTCCACAATGGTTACCGTGCTCATGGGTAAATTAAATACATCACCCAAACAAGCACATTTAATTTTTTTCTTGTTAAGTACACTTTCAAGGACTCCTAAAATGCTTACAGTCATTACAATCAACGTAATCCAATTGGTGATAACCGGGGCAAAGTTTAATGCAAATGAAATACCTAGGGCAAGCTCAATAAAGGGATATAGGAAGCCCCATCCTTTAAATTTTTTTGCGATTAAATCGTACATCGCATAGCTCTCTGCAAAACCTTTAAGGTTTAACAGTTTAAAAAAGGAAAAGGTTAAGAAGAAGCCAGCCATAAAAATGCGCATGAAAAGCATTTGCCTTATGCTATTATTTTGCCAAGAACCAATAAGTGCCACTAAAGTAACATACCCAAAAATTAAGAGAATTGGTTTGTAAGTCTCGAACCAAGTTTTTGGCGCATCTTCATCCAATTGCTCAACGGCATTAGAAATTTGATATTTGCTGCCAGCTGCAGCCAAGGTTTCTTTTAAGGTTTCAAGGCTAAGATGTTTGCGCATGGTAATAGTGGCCTTCTGCGTATCTTTCGAAACTTCCACGTTTTCAACGTCGGGTAAAGCCATCAGGGTGTGTTTTACTTTATATTCACAACCGCTGCAAGTCATTCCAGTAAGGGTATAGTGATGTGTCATTCGTTTAAAATTTGAAATAAAGATACGCATTGAACCCAGCTACAGTTTTACATAATCTCCTGAAAAGTTTACAGCTTTTTTGGCCTAAAACTTATTGAACCTGCAAGGGAAATCAGGAATGGATCAGTACCGAAGTCATGGTTAACGAGCCTCCAATGGCTTTATCGTTAAAAAACAACACATCGTCTTTTTTATTTTTTACTCCGAGGCTATACATGAGAGGCAAATAATGGTCTGGAGTTGGTACGGCTAACAAGGCTTCTGACCCTAGATTACGGTAATTAAATAGTGGGTTATAATCGCCATTGGCAATTAAACTTTTAAACTTTTCGTTGATGTCGATAGCCCAATCATATCCTCCGCCCTGCATCATTTGCCAATTAACCATGCGTAAGTTGTGCACAATGTTACCGCTTCCTAAAATTAATACGCCTTTTTTTCGAAGGGCATAAAGTTCTTGGGCAATTTCGAAATGTTCTTTCGGCGATTTACGATAATCAATGCTCAACTGAAGAACAGGGATGTTTGCGTTGGGATACATGTTCTGCACAACCGACCAAGCACCGTGATCCAATCCCCAGTCGTGGTCTAGTTCAACAGGCGTTGCCTGAATGCTATCTTTAATGGTTTGGGCCAATTTCGAATCGCCGGGCGCGGGATATTGCACATCGAATAAGGCTTGAGGAAAGCCGCCAAAATCATGTATTGTTTTTGGAAAGTCCATGGCGGTAACAAAAGTGCCTGGCGTGTACCAATGTGCCGAGACAACCAATACTGCAGAAGGGGTTGGAATGTGTTTGGCTAAATCAATCCAGCTTTGACTGAACTCATTTAATTCAATGCCATTCATAGGCGAGCCATGGCCAATAAATAAAGCAGGCATTAAAGCTGTCGGAGCCAGACCTTGCGTAAAGTTTCTGAATTGAGAAAGTGTAGACATACCCTTGTTCCTTTTTATAAGAACAAAGGTATAGGCTGATGTTGTTTTTTGTATTGATGTAAGGTAAGAAAGTAAAGCCGCTTAAACCTTAAGCGAATCTAAGGTGTTACGGTCATTATGAGGATGTTGTTTATACGCAGAAGGAGTAATGCCAGTTATTTTCTTAAACTGATTTGAAAGGTGCGCAACACTGCTGTAGTGAAGTTCATTCGCTATTTGGCTTAAGGTTAATTCTCCGTAACTCAGAAGTTCCTTCGCTTTTTCTATTTTTTGACTGATGAAAAATTGTTCTATTGTTTGCTGCTCAATTTCAGTAAACGTATTACTCAATTGGTTGTAATCTGTATGAAGTAAGGAGGAAAGATAGGTGGACAAATTGGTTTTCAGAGGGGCGTTTTGGTCATGAATGAGTTGAATAATTGCCACCTTAATTTGTTCTGAAACCTGCTTTTTTTTATCCTTTAATAGTTCGAAGCCAAAAGGTTTTAAGCTCTTTTCTATTTTGAAGAAATCATCAGAAGCTAAACTTTCTTGCAAATCTACTTCGCCCAATTTAACCTGCAAAGGGTTAAATCCAAGCTTTTCCAGCTCGGCTTTAACTACCATTTTGCATCGGTTGCATACCATATTTTTAATGTGCAAACGCATTAGTTGACTTTAATGGTTTCTTTTACACTTCCACAATCAAACATCATGCTGCCATAATAGGGGTTTTCGATGTCTTTTTTCTCGTTTAACCAACTTGCTTTTGCCATAGGGCAATATTCAACATAGGTTGTAGCATTATTAAACTTAATTGTTTTAAGCGATGTAATCATGGCATTGGATATGCCTTCGAATGCTTTTCTTTCCGCTTTAATATCTTTCGCTGCGGTAAGCTCAACAATTTTCGATTTCATAATGGCCGATTGTTCCATCCATACGTTGTGTTGGTCGGCGGGGAATTCTTTATGCGGAACTGCCTCAACTTTTGTAGCCAAAATTTTAGCTTTTTCAATGGCTACATCTTTTTTATCGGTAGCTAAAGCATTCTTAACGGCGTAATAAGTTGTTAAAACTTGGTTAAGCGCGGTAGAGGTTTTGCTCTGTGCAAAACTATAATTGGTGGTAGCGAAAGCAATAAATGCGATCAGAATAAGTGCTTTTTTCATGATGTGCTTGTTTTTATTTGAAATTTGATGAATCTGAAAATCATCCTTCAATCAAGTTATTTTAAAATATTAAAAAAATTAAATTCTGCTCGAACAAGATACATGT
This sequence comes from Pedobacter paludisoli, assembly GCF_052344095.1. GTDB lineage: Bacteria > Bacteroidota > Bacteroidia > Sphingobacteriales > Sphingobacteriaceae > Pedobacter. The sequence continues at coordinate 3,372,836 of NZ_CP179926.1, forward strand.
TCTTGTTGTAGCGGTTCTCTATATTCCCATAGGTTTGAAAACGATAACCTAAATCTATACGGGTCTTACTGTTAATAATGACTTGAAGAGCTGGGGCTAAATCTAAGTACGATTGCCCGCTGCTCGGGTCTGTTTTTCCCAATGCCTCTACGTAAATATTAAAATTGGGTTGTGCATAATTTTTATATACAATGGGTAAAACCAAATAACCTGACGATAAGCTGTAAGATAGCATGTTGTTCGGCTCTGGCATTGCTACTCGCTGCTTATCATTGTCGTTAAAAGCATGTGAATAACCCAGTGTAGCCGAAAGGGCCAGCTTGTGCAGCAGTTGCGTAAAAATTAAACCACCTTGTACACCTTTGTTATCGCCTTCTAAATTAATATCGCGGCTAAAGGTTTCACGTTTGCTCGAACTAATTCTTCCAAAGGCTGCGGCACGGAAGTGGCTTTGCGCATTATCGAGCGATAAAAAACGATATTTCGCATACAAACTAGCGCCTTCAAAACGATATTTTCCATCCATGTCTGATAAAAAAGCCTGAGTATGAACCATTAGGTTTTTGCTGATGCCAAACATAACTTCCGGTATGGTTCTATTCATGAAATTCGGATTTTTCATTCCTTCATTCGTGATACGAATACCAATGGAGTTTTTAGGCATATTGCTGGCCGGCTCGGTAAAAACGTAAAGCTCTTGCGCGAAAACGGGGTTGTAAAAGCCTATTAAAAACAAGCTTAAAACAAGAAAACGGCTCATCATTACGAAATACTTAAGTGATATACTCTTGTTTTCTTTCCATTAATGATGGCTGTACCGCTTGCGTACGCATCAGATTTCATACCAGCGGCTCGCTTTTTATATTCGGCATTTGAAACAAAATTCTTATCGATAACAGTTGCTTTTATATTTCCACTCAGTGTTTTGCCTTTTACATTACTAAAGCGATATACGGTGCCATTCACAACAGCTTGACCCTTATCATCTACTTTAACATCGTTAAATTTAAAGATGGCCGTTAAGTTTCCTACTGAAAAACCAGCGTCTTTTACCTTGTTTAATATTTGGTCGAGATTAACGCTTTTATCCGTTTTAAATGTTAAAACAAAGATATTTTTGTTTAAGTCGGGTTTTACGGAGCCAATAAAATTGAGTGTTTCCAATGATTTTTGCGTGGCATTAGAACACATCGAACAGGTTAAACCGTTTACTTGTAAATCGGCAGTAGAAATTTGTTGAGCCGAAACACGTACGGCGATGAATAGCATTAAAATGCTGAATATTTTTAGCGTTTTCATATTTGTATTTTTAAAAATTGGAGATATATAGCTTTTCAAATGAAAAGCCAATGTGTTTATTGCCTGTTTTAAAAAGACGTACTCGTGCTTCTTAAACAGGAAAAACAGGTGTATCCTAATTTCTAAAAATGCAATTGAAAAGATGAAGCGCTAGCCTAGCGGAGAGCGGAGGGGCCTTGTTGCTAAACTGCGTTAAAAATGCAGAGCGTAGTTTTTGAACAATGTTAAAAAAGACCGGGCGAAAAAACAATTCAATAGAGAATAGCTTTGGAAGTTTCGATTGAATCTGCGTTTGATGGCTATCTTTTACTTTAACGGTAACAGATGTGTTTTTACAACAGCCATCGTCTTTGATTTTTTCAGCTGGGATGTCTTTGCAAAGTTTACACGAAACAGCATGGCTGAAAAGCTGTACATTTTCTAATTTGCCTCCACAAAAATGCAAGCTTAAAGCAAAACCAATAACACTAACCATATAAAATATGGCTAAAGAAAATGCTATTTTTTGTTTTAACTTCATGAATACAAAGGTAGAACAAAAAAAACTAGAAGATGCAATAAAATGTTTAGCGAATTTCAAAATTTACCTAATTTAGCAACAAACACAATCCAAATGAAAAAATTATTGCTGTTATTTTGCACTTTTTCTGTGCTTTCAGTTTATGCCGCTAAGCCGAAAAATCAATATGTTAAACTTACAACCAGTTATGGTGAATGCATCATTAAGCTTTATAATGAAACGCCCCTGCACACAGCCAATTTTATAAAACTAACCCAAAAGGGTTTTTATAACGGAACCTTGTTTCATCGGGTGATTAAAAATTTCATGATTCAAGGGGGAGACCCAGACTCTAAGAAAGCAAAACCAGGTGAGGAGTTGGGGAATGGTGATGTTGGGTATACCATCCCTGCCGAATTTAACGATAGTCTTTTTCATAAAAAAGGCGTATTGGCAGCAGCAAGAGAAGGGGACAATGTAAATCCTTTAAAAGCCTCAAGTGGTTGCCAGTTTTATCTTGTGCAAGGAAAGGTTTTCACCGATGAACAGTTGGACAACTTAGAAAAAAACAGGTTAAAACATCAAATTCCACAAGCCCAAAGAGAGGTATACAAAACCTTAGGCGGAACCCCGCATTTAGACCGGAATTACACCGTTTTTGGCGAGATTGTAAGCGGATTAGAATTGGTTGATAAAATTGCCGCGCTGCCAACAAACAAAAACGACCGTCCGGAACAAGATGTGAAGATGGAAATTACCGTTCTCAGCAAAAAGCAAGCGAAGAAATTAGAAAAGCAATTAGCTAAAGCACAAGAATTGGCTAAAAAGTAACCCGAATCAAATTATTCAAACAATTGAGCCGCTATCATAAACGGCAATTACATACATGAAAATTATTTCCTATAACGTTAACGGCATCCGTTCGGCAAGTACAAAGAATTTTTTTGGCTGGTTACAAGCAACCAATGCCGATATGGTTTGCTTGCAAGAAGTAAAAGCCTTGCCCATTCAAATACCTGAAATAATTGCGCTCGTAGAGCAGTTAGGTTATCACCACTATTGGCATCCTGCAGAAAAAAAAGGATACAGTGGCGTGGCTATTTTTAGTAAAATAAAACCCAATCATGTAGAAATAGGCTGCGGAGAAGAATGGATTGATAGAGAAGGAAGGATCATCCGAGCAGATTTTGATGATTTTTCTTTAATGAGTTTGTACATGCCCTCGGGTTCAAGCGGCGATGAACGCCAAGGGAAAAAATACGAATTTATGAAGTTCTTTGATGCCTACATAGCCCAGCTGCGACAAGAATATCCAAATTTAATTATTAGTGGAGATTACAACATTTGTCATCAAGCTATCGACATTCATAATCCCAAATCGAACGCAAACTCTTCAGGTTTTTTACCGGAAGAACGCGAATGGATGCAACTATTTTTAGATAACGGTTTTATCGATTCTTTCCGTCATTTTAACAAAGACCCGCATCATTATACTTGGTGGAGTTTTAGAGCTGGATCAAGAGGCAAAAATTTAGGTTGGCGAATCGATTATCATTTGACAACAAAAGCAATGGAACCACGTTTAAAGAACGTAAAAATATTGCCGGATGCCATTCATTCCGATCATTGCCCGGTTTTGTTAGAACTTCAATAATATGGACGGATTTAAACTGTATTCGCAAGGCGATATCAATCGGCGGATTATCCCGCGTGATGGGGAACAAAAACTTGGCGAGTGCGTACAAGTTTTAGCTAATTGGGAACAATTGGCCACCTCTAAAGCGACCTTTGTGCTGTTGGGTATTCCCGAAGATATTGGCGTGCGAGCAAACAACGGCATGGCAGGAGCAGCCTCCGCCTGGCAAACCAGTTTAACCGCTATTTTAAACACCCAAAGTACCCGTTTTTTGAAGGGGAATGAGCTCCTTGTTTTAGGTTCTTTTGAAATTGATGAGCCCAAAGATCTATCGTTGGAAGGCTTACGCGCGAAAGTAAAAGCTATAGACAATTTGGTTTATCCCATCATTCAAAAAATTGTACAAGCCGGAAAAGTGCCTATTGTGATAGGAGGAGGGCATAACAACGCCTTCCCAATCATCAAGGGAACGGTTTTAGCAAAGGAACAGCCTATCGATGTGTTAAATATCGATGCGCATGCTGATTTACGTAGTCTGGAAGGTCGTCACAGCGGAAATGGCTTTTCGCAGGCCATTCACGACGGCTATTTAGATGGCTATTTAATGTATGGCTTGCATCAAAATTATAACAACGAAACCATATTAAGTCATATCGAATCTAGCCCGAAGCTAAGTGCAGTTTTTTTTGAGGATATCCTTGTTGGGAAAGAGGATAAAAATGCGTTCAACAAATTGAAAAGTGAAATAGGATTAGAGCTGGATTTAGATTGTATTCAAAATGTATTATCCAGCGCCGAAACGCCATCCGGATTTGCGGTAAACGATATCCGTAAGCTCATTTTAACGCTCAACAAAAAAATAAGTTACTTTCATGTATGCGAAGGAGCGGTACGGATGCTAGATGGAAGAGTAAGTAAGTTTACGGCAAAATTAATCGCCTATTTGGTAACCGATTTTATAAAAGCAAATAAGCTATAAGTGCTCCTGCTCATATTTTTCACCCGCTTTTAACATGTGTTCAATCTGCTCTAAATCCTCGGCGGTAAGCTCTTCTTTCTCTTGAAGCTCAAAAACGGCAATCATGTTCTCTTCATACTGTTTTTCGGTTTTAATGACGATTTCTTTCATGACTGTTTTGTTAAAAAAATAGGATTTCTGTAGGGGTAATGCAGGCATCTAAACGAATATCATCCACATGAACATCGTCAATGCAATCCATTACATCAAACAAAGATACACCTATTTTTTGAGTCTTTATATTCTTTAAAAACCGGTCGTAAAAACCCTTACCGTATCCAACCCGATAACCGCGCTTGTCGAAAGCCAGTAAAGGAATCAAAACCATGTCAATTGGGCCCGAATACATCACATTGGTTAAAGGCTCTAGAATATTGTAAGCATTTTTTTGCAAAGCTGCTCTATCCTCGTATAGGTGATTAGAAAGCATACAAGTTTTAAAATCTGCTTTTGGAATAATTATTTGAATATGCGGATGGTATTGTTGTAGCCAATCGATGATTAAAAAAGTATTTGGCTCTCGCTTTTCGGTAATCGGAATAAAAATATGCAGCACCTGAATCGCGCTAAAATCGAGTAAAGAAAACTGTTTAAGCAGCGCATGACACCGCGCATCGTATTCCTCTTCAGGCATTAACAAGCGGTTTTTTAAGGCTTCTTTTCTAATTTGATTTTTGAGCATGTCTTTAAAGGTACATAATCTAAGGAAGTCAAATTCATAACGAGCACAAAAAAAGCCTTTAGAAAACTAAAGGCTCTTAAATAAGGTATTCAATTTATTTCACACGCTCAACATATTCGCCTGTGCGGGTATCGATTTTAATTTTATCGCCTTGATTTACAAACATGGGTACTTTAACCTCAACACCATTTTCAAGTGTTGCAGCCTTTAGGGCATTTGTTGACGTATCGCCTTTTACTGCAGGCTCTGAATACGTAATTTCAAATTCGGCAAAGTTTGGCAATTGCGCCATAATAGCTTCTTCGCTTTCCATTGAAACAAGTATGTTCATTCCTTCTTTCAAGAAACGAATTGCTGTGCCGAACAACGCTTTGTCGATGTTAAATTGCTCGTAGCTGTTGTTGTCCATTACCACTAAGTAATCGCCATCTTCATATAAATATTGATAATCTTTTGTTTCAACACGACAGATTTCAACGGCTTCATCCGTATTCATTCGTGCTTCTACAATTCTACCGGTTTTAATGTTGCGAAATTTACCTGTATAAAATGCGCCACCTTTTCCCGGTGTACGGTGATTCCATTCATCAACTGTAACTAACTCGTTGTTTACACGTAGGATGTTTCCGGTTTTTATTTCTGATGCTTTTGCCATATTATTTTATCCTATTTGGATGTTTTTAATTCCTATTAATGAGGGCAAAGGTAAAAATAATTTCAAAGAATTAAATTCTAGATTGTAGGAAAAGAACGTTGCTGGTTTTTCGGCTCCGAAAGTCCCGTTTTCCCTGCTGCCGCCCGCCTTCAATCTCCCTTCGCTCGCGGCATTCGTCCACCCGGGTTTAGTATGTGCGGTGCATCTCGGTTGGGTAAGGCCTGTTTTTAGAAAGCGTACAAAAGATATCGCGTATAAAAAAAGCCTTCGAATACGTTCGAAGGCCAAGGTTTTTGAGCAATGAAACTTATTTCACGCGCTCCATGTATTCGCCGGTTTTGGTATCTATTTTCACCTTATCACCTTGATTAATAAATAATGGAACTCTAATTTCGGCGCCGGTTTCAACCGTTGCATATTTTTGTGCGCTGGTACTGGTATCGCCTTTTACAGCCGGTTCTGAATACGTAATTTCCAATTCTACACTATTTGGAAGTTGCGCTACAATAGGTTCATCGCTTTCAAAAGCAATGGTAACATGCATTCCCTCTTTTAAAAATTTAAGGGCAGAGCCAAACAATAATTTAGGAATATTAAATTGTTCGAAACTAACATTGTCCATCACAACTAAATAGTCTCCGTCTTCGTATAAGTATTGGTAATCGTTTGTTTCAACACGGCAAATGGTAACCTCTTCGTCGGTACGGAAACGATATTCAACAATTTTGCCTGTTTTTACGTTGCGCATGCGCGCTTGGTAAAAAGCTCTTAAATTACCCGGTGTTCGGTGAATATACTCTTCAACACTAACCAATTCTCCATTAAAACGGAGCGCATTCCCGCTTTTTACTTCTGATGCTTTTGCCATTTTATATTAAACTCTTGTATTAGATAATTAAACAAAAATATAAATTTTCAATAGAAATTGTAAGCAAAGCTTTCGCTATAAGATTAAGAGTGCCCTCTAGAAAAGAGAAAATTTGGAGGCATGTTTCACGTGAAAAATGTCCTAAAAAAGAAATGCCTTCGGGAACCACTCCGAAGGCATAATCAACCTAAACCTCAAACTAAACTATGAAAAAATTGTGTTGCCTTTCGGCATATATTTTTATTCTGTTACTACAGAAATCACTACCTTTTTTATAGAAGATTTTAATAATTAAATCCTCTTCGTTTTGGTGGTGCAAAGGTAAGAAGAATTTTTCAATTGCAAAATATTTATGAAAAAAAATATTTTTAGTACAATTCGATGACAAACCACCCGGTTTGGGCAAGATTGTTTTTCTGTTAAATCATTTATAATCAGTTATATGTATTTTTGATTGACAAAAATCATATTCGTTCAATTGGTTAGATCCGATGATAACGAGTTTGTTTTTGCTATATTTTTCAATCAAGCTGCGGTACCAATCAATACCTTGAAGGTCTAAATTGCTCGTAGGTTCGTCTAAAAATAACAGCGGTGTATTTGCACAACAGGCCAAAGCTAACCGGGTACGTTGCTTCATTCCTGATGAGAAATATTTTAGTTCTTTATGTGCCGATTTTTCCAATCCCAAAATCGAAATTACCTCTTCTTTGCTTAGTCCGGGCATTAGCGCTTTAAACTTAAAATGGAAGTCGATACATTCTGTTAGCGTAAAGGTTTCAACCAATTCTAAATAGGGTGCAGCTAAGCTGATGTATTGGTAAATGTTTTCGGTAGGAATCAGTTTTTCATCAAAAAATTCAACGCTTCCTTCTGATGGAGATAGTGCTCCACAGAGCAAGCTTAAAAGCGTCGATTTACCGGAGCCATTGGGTCCCAACAGCGCATAACTTTGACCTGAAATAAGTTCGGCATTTACATGGCGGAAAATCCACTCCTTGTTAAATCTTCTTCCGGCATCGGTTACGCGTATTTTCATGCTATTAAAAATTAAGGGCTTTTTTCATGCAAACGCTATTTTCGATACCTGCATATTGCCCATAATTAGGAATTATGTGATAGTTCGCTTTTTTATATACCGCAATGGCGGCCTCTTGACGAAGCCCGGTCTCCAACACGCAAAATTTAAATCCTTGTTCTTGTGCCCAGTTTTCAAGGGCTTGCAATACTTGAGTTGCAATGCCATAATTTCTGTAGTCAGCCTGCACGAACATTCTCTTTATTTCTACAGTTTCTTCATCAAAGGCTTTAAATGCACCACAAGCAACCGGTTCATTCTTGATGTAGGCAACGATTACCTCGTTAAGCAAATCTATTTTGTTGAATTGAGCATAAAAAGCATGTTCCTTGCCATCTATCTCACTTAAAAAATCATCTAACAAAACAACCAAGGCTCTAAAGTCTTGGTTGTTAGAATTCGTTCGTAAAAGATTGAGTGTGCTCATGAGCATTTTTTTGGGTTTGTTTGCAGCTTAGCTACCCATGCCAAAGCCTTTCATCACCCCGCGGTTAGAATTGCGGATAAAATCAACAATTTCATCGCGGATTTCCGTTGGCTTAAATTCGGCTTCAATCATATCTAAAGCTTTTGTAACGTTGTTATGTTTTACAAAAAGAATGCGATAAATTTCTTGTATTTCGTCAATTTGTTCATTGGTAAAACCGCGTCTACGTAAACCGACCGAGTTGATACCCGCATAAGAAAGAGGTTCGCGCGCAGCTTTAACATAAGGAGGAACATCTTTACGCACTAACGAACCGCCAGTTACGAAAGCGTATGAACCAACTTTAACAAATTGGTGAATAGCAACTAGTCCGGCCAAAACCACGTTATTTCCAATGGTAATGTGTCCAGCAAGTGTGGTGCTGTTTGAAAAAATACAGTTATTTCCAACCTCACAATCGTGTGCAATGTGTGAATATGCTTGGATTAGACAGTTGCTGCCAATAACAGTTTTCCATTTATCTTTTGTTCCGCGGTTAACGGTAACACATTCGCGAATGGTGGTGTTGTCGCCAATTTCGGCGGTTGTAGTTTCACCTGCGTATTTTAAATCTTGTGGTTCGCCAGAAATAACAGCGCCAGGGAAGATACGGCAGTTTTTACCAATGCGGGCACCATCCATAATGGTTACATTGGATCCAATCCAGGTTCCTTCGCCAATAACAACGTCTTTGTGTATCACAACGAAAGGTTCAATTACCACATTTTCGGCAATTTTTGCTTGAGGATGAATGTATGCTAAAGGTTGTATCATTATTGGGCAGGTTCTGTTTGTTTAACTTTTGTAATTTGTGCCATCATTTCGGCTTCAACAACGATTTTTTCGCCAACCATACCAACACCTTTCATTTGAGCAATTCCTCTTCTGATAGGCTCCATTAAATCGCAACGGAAAACGATGGTATCGCCAGGGAGCACTTGTGCTCTAAAACGAACATTGTCAATTTTTAAGAAATAGGTTAAGTAATTTTGTGGGTCAGGTACCGTGCTTAACACTAAAATACCACCAACTTGGGCCATCGACTCAATTTGAATAACACCAGGAAATACCGGAGCACCTGGGAAATGGCCTTTAAAAAGCTCCTCATTCATGGTTACGTTTTTCACGCCTACCACATGGTTTTTAGAAAGCTCTAATATTTTATCGACAAATAAAAAAGGTTGACGATGAGGCAGGATGTCCATAATTTGGGTAACATCCAAAAGCGGTTTCACACTTGGGTCGTACACTTTTTGTATTTTTTTGTTTTTCTCTTTTTTAATAGCGGCTTTAATTTTTTTGGCAAAAGCAACGTTTGCCGCATGGCCCGGACGGGCTGCCATAATGTGGCCTTTTAAGTGCATGCCTACCAAAGCTAAATCGCCAATCATATCAAGAAGTTTGTGACGTGCAGGCTCGTTTTGGTAACGCAACTCCATGTTGTTTAAAATTCCTTGTGGCGCTACGTCAATATCTTTACGGTTGAAAAGTTTGGCTAAATGACTAAGCTCGTCTTTGGTTACTTCTTTGTCAACAATAACAATAGCATTATTTAAATCGCCACCTTTAATCAGGTTGTGCGATAATTGATATTCTAATTCGTGTAAGAAACAAAAGGTACGGCAAGATGCGATATCCTTTTTAAATTCGGCAATGGTATTGATTCCAGCGTGTTGGCTACCTAAAACGGGCGAATTGTAATCGATCATGCATGTAAAGCGATAATCGTCTAAAGGCATGGCTACAATTTCAACTTTTCTATCTACCTCGGTATAGGTTATGTTGTGAGGAATGGTAAAGTACTCGCGATCAGCATTTTGTTCTACTGTTCCAATTTCTTCAATTAAATCAATAAATTGGATAGAACTACCATCCATAATTGGCGTTTCAGGTCCATCAAGTTTTATTAAAACATTGTCTAAGTCCATACCAATTAGCGAGGCCATTACGTGTTCAACGGTGCTTACGCTGGCGCCGTTTTGTGTAATGGTGGTTCCGCGAGAGGTATCTGTTACATTGTCTGCGTCTGCATCGATGATGGGTTGACCTTCTAAATCAATACGTTGAAATTTAAAACCATGATTTTCGGGTGCAGGGCAAAAAGTAAGTGTAACATTGGCTCCTGTGTGTAAGCCAACTCCAGATACAGATCCTTCTGTTTTAATCGTTCTTTGTCTAACGTTCATTTTGTAATGTATTCTTTTCCAACTCTGATTTAAGTCTTTTTATTTCTTCTTCCAGATCACGAATTTTTCGTTCCATCACTGGGAGTTGCCTGAAAAGTACCGTGGCACGCATCCAGTTTTTCAACGGTTGAGCCGGTGTTCCGTGCCATTGTTTATCCTCTTCTGTAATATTTGAATTTATACCCGCTTGAGCACCAATCTGCGTGCCTTTAGCAAGCGTTAAATGTCCAGCAATGCCAACTTGTCCTCCTATAACGCTGTTTGGACCAATTTTAGTGCTTCCCGAAATACCCGCTTGCGCAGCAATAACGGTGTTTTGTCCAATTTCAACATTGTGGGCAATTTGAATCAGATTATCAATTTTTGCTCCTTTTTTAACAATGGTTGAGCCCATGGTAGCCCGGTCAACGGTTGTATTGGCTCCAATTTCAACATTATCTTCTATAATAACGTTTCCTATTTGAGGAATTTTATTGTAGGTGCCGTCTTTTTGCGGCGCAAAGCCAAAGCCATCACTACCAATTACCGTGTTAGAATGGATAGTCACATTGTGACCAATTTGCGAATGATGATAAATTTTTACCCCCGCAAAAAAGATACAGTTGTTGCCTATTTTGGTATTAGCGCCAATAAAAGTCTGACTGTTTATTTTCGTGCCATCTCCAATTTCTACATTTTCACCAATGTATGAGAAGGCATCAATAAATACATTTTTGCCAATTTTTGCCGTTGGATGAACCTGAGCCAGTTTATCAATGCCCGATTGTTCATTTTGGGCGTTTACTGCCTCATTATATTTATCTAAAAGGACCGTAAATGAACTATATGGATTCTCTACACGTACGAGTGTACAGTTAAAGTTTTGTGTTGGTACAAAATCTTTTGAAACGATAACAACTGAAGCCTGAGTCGAATACAAAAAGTTTTCGTACTTAGGGTTTGAAAGAAAAGACAAAGAGCCTTCTTTCCCATCTTCTATTTTAGACAGTTCTTTAACAGCCACATCGGGATTACCCTCAATGGAACCGTTTAAAAACTCGCTTATCTGCTTGGCAGTAAATTGCATTTTACAAAGGTAAATGTTAAATTGATATGAACAAAAAAACCTGCTCGGTTATCCTAATTGCGGTACAATAGTAAGATTAAATGAACAGTAAATTGGATTTATTTTGTTAAAAAAGCTTAAATACCCCTCGGATAGCACAAAATATACTTCTCTACGGTTTTTTGAAGCGATTCAAGGTTGGATAAATCCGAAGCTTTAGCAATGTCAACTATTTGGTTGTTTTTCATTAAAATCTTGATATTTCCTACACCATCGTTGTATGCCCGGTTCTGAATAGCATTCGTAAACACAAAGTATTTGCTGTCTTCAGGTGCTATATTTAGTAACGATGTAACGGTGCTTTCTAAAAATGTTATCCGTTCTGCCGGGAATTTTTCATTGCTGATTTCTACTTTGTATAGGTTTCTAGAGGTAAGCATTTTGCAAAGAGTAGCAAGAATCTTATCCGAATGATTTACCCAAACTTTTACGGCAGCATAAATATCCTGATCATCGAGATTGGTGAAATGGGCTAGATTAATCGGGTCTTGAAAAAAGTTATGCTCGTTGATGTTGTTTTGAAGAAAATATTTTAACGAAGGCGAGGCAAATAAATCCTCTCCCTGCGCAGATAAATATTTAGCACGCTCCAATAGTTTTACCAAAATCATCTCGCCCGAAACAACCGTTTTGTGTAAATAAACTTGCCAGTACATCAGCCTGCGGGCAATTAGAAACTTCTCAATTGAATAAATTCCTTTTTCTTCGATAACTAAATCATCGTCAAAAACATTAAACATTTTAATGATTCTATCAAAGCTAATCACCCCTTCACTTACGCCGGTAAAAAAGCTGTCGCGATTTAAATAATCCATTCGATCTAAATCAAGCTGACCCGAGATTAACTGATGCAAGAATTTTTTAGGATAAGAATCGTTAAACACTTCAATGGCATGCGTTAAACGGCCATCAAAATGTTGATTCAACTCCTGCATCAATTTGGATGAAATATCTTCGTGTCGGATTCCGGTTACCAACGAATGTTCCAATGCATGTGAAAACGGACCGTGGCCAATATCGTGTAGTAAAATGGCCAATGTGGCAGCTTCTTCTTCCCCTTCGGTTATTACGTGTCCTTTACTGCGTAGTAATGAAATAGTTAAACTCATGAGGTGCATAGCGCCCAAAGCATGGTGAAAGCGGGTATGCAATGCCCCCGGATAAACCAAATGCGTCATCCCAAGTTGCTTGATGTAGCGTAAACGCTGAAAATATGGATGTGAGATAACATCATATACCAGTGCAGAAGGAATACTGATAAAGCCGTAAACCGGATCGTTGATTATTTTTTTCTTATTCAATCGTTAAAAAAGGTTAAATGTATAGATGCGGTACAAAAATTGCTATTTTTATTTAGATATCATTTTGTCTGCCGAAAAAAACGGCTTTTTACCATCTATTATTACATTAACATGCAAGAAACTAAAATATTGTGGGCCGATGATGAAATCGACTTGCTAAAACCGCATATATTATTGCTCAACGATAAGGGCTATCATGTAACCACATTCACCAACGGAAACGATGCTTTAGAGGCTTTCGGGAAATCGAATTTCGACCTAGTATTCTTAGATGAAAATATGCCGGGAATGAGTGGTATAGAAACACTTTCGGCCATCAAAAATATTAACCCCGAAATTCCCGTGGTATTGATTACCAAAAGTGAAGAAGAAAATTTAATGGAGGATGCTATTGGCAGCAAAATTGACGATTATTTAATTAAGCCGGTAAACCCAAAACAGGTATTGCTAACCATTAAAAAACTTATTGATAATAAAAGGTTGGTTAGTGAAAAAACATCGATGGCCTATCAGCAGGATTTTAGACGTTTGGGCATGACCCTTGGGGATCGATTAAGCTATACGGAATGGGTAGATGTGTATAAAAAAATTGTGTTTTGGGAACTGGAGTTAGAAAAGCTGGACGATCCGCAAATGCATGAAATTTTAACCATGCAAAAGCAAGAAGCCAATACACAGTTTTCGAAATTTGTAGAAGAACATTATTTAGGTTGGATAAAGGATAAGGATAAGGCACCGCTATTTTCAAACGAGTTATTAAAGAAAAAGGCTTTTCCTTTGCTATCGGAAGAAGTACCCGTTTTCTTTATTTTGATTGATAATTTACGCTATGATCAATGGAAAATAATTAACCCGCTTATTGGCGAATATTTCAGAATAGATGAAGAAGATATGTATAGCAGTATTTTACCTACGGCCACTCAATATGCCCGAAATGCTATATTTTCAGGATTAATGCCGTTGGAGATGGAGCGAAGATTTCCAACGCTATGGCAAAACGACGATGATGAAGGCGGAAAAAATCTACACGAAGAAGCCTTTCTTGCCGATAACATCAAACGTACACTGCGAAAAGATTGCAAATTTAGCTACCATAAAATATTAACGTTTGAGCAAGGGAAAGATTTGGTTGATCAAACGCATCAATTGTTGAAAAATGACTTTAACGCAATTGTTTTCAACTTTGTGGATATGCTAAGTCACGCCCGTACCGATATGCAAATGATTCGTGAGCTAGCCAACGACGATGCTGCTTATCGTTCATTAACATTATCGTGGTTTGAGCATTCGCCTTTATATGATTTGTTGAAGAAAATTTCTCAGAAAAAAGTGAAATTGATCATCACAACTGATCACGGTACCATCCGTGTGAAGAAACCGGTAAAGGTAGTCGGCGACAGAAGCACGAATACTAATTTGCGGTATAAACAAGGTAGAAATTTGAATTTTAATGCGAAAGAAGTGTTTGCGATTAAAAATCCGCACGAAGCCATGTTGCCGAAAATCAACATCAGCAGTAGTTATATTTTTGCTAGAGAGGATAATTATTTCGTTTACCCGAATAATTACAATCAATTTGTAAATTACTACAATGAAACGTTTCAGCATGGGGGAATTTCATTGGAAGAAATGATTATTCCTGTGGTAACGTACACCTCAAAATAAGAACTGATCTCCGGAAGGGATAAAATAAATAAAGATGTTTCTAAATTAAATTTTGTAAATGCAACTTTGCTGAGAATTGTCTTTATTTGTTTTAAATGGAAATTGTAGCAAAAAGTATATCCGATTTAAGCCAGGTCGCTCATAAGCTGGCTGAATTTAGTGGCACCAAAAAAATCTTCATCTTTGAAGGAGATATGGGCGCGGGCAAAACCACTTTTGTGAAAGAGTTTTGTCGGGTTTTAGGTGTTCAAGAGGTAGTTTCCAGCCCGACTTATTCCATTGTCAATGAATATGAGTGGGAAGGGGGAAGTATTTTTCATTTCGACTTTTACAGAATTAAAGATATTCAAGAAGCATACGATTTAGGTTATGAAGAATATTTTTACAGTGGAGCAATTTGTTTAATTGAGTGGCCAGAAAGGGTAGAGGAGTTATTGCCAGCGCAGTATATCAAAGTTCAAATAACCATTATCGATGAAAATGAACGTCGGTTTATCTTCAGTAAAGAGGGGATATAATTTTTTAGATATATTTAAGTAGCAGTATTTTATCGATTTTTCCGTATCTTCATAGTCCTAAAACGACAAGACAACATTATAACATGGCTACAGGATTACGCGACGGAATGGCCGATATAGCTCTTCAAGGGTTACTCCAAACACAAGAAGCAACGTTAGAAACCAGAAACAGAAAAAACAGTCTGAATATTGGTATTCCAAAAGAAATTTCATTTCAAGAAAATAGAATCGCTTTAACTCCTTTGTCTGTTGCCTTATTGGTGAATAATGGGCATAAAGTAGTTTTAGAAAGCGGAGCAGGTACTGGTGCTAATTTTTCGGATGCGGAATATGCAGAGCAGGGCGCTAAAATAACGCATGACAAAAAAGAAATTTTTAGTTGCGATATTTTAGTAAAAATTGCGCCTCCCACCCTTGATGAAATTGCACTCATGCACAAGGGGCAAACCCTGATGTCATCGTTGCCAACAGGAACACTGAAACCAGAATATTTAAAAGCATTAATTCATAAAAAAATCAACGCGCTGTGTTTTGAGCGCTTACGTGATGAAGGTGAGGTTTTATGTGTCGTGCGTGCCATGAGTGAAATTGTAGGCTCAACGTCCATATTAATAGCAGCCGAATATTTAAGCAATGTAACAGGCGGTAAGGGGTTAATGTTGGGCGGTTTTACGGGAGTTCCTCCAACCGAAATTGTGATTTTAGGTGCCGGAACCGTAGGCGAATATGCTGCCAGAACCGCATTAGCTTTAGGCGCAGAAGTAAAAGTGTTTGACAGTTCCATTTATCGCTTACGCAGGTTACAAAATAATTTAGGAAACAGTCGCGTGTTTACCTCGGTTATGCAACCCATCGTTTTAAATAAGGCCATTGTTACTTGCGATGTGGTAATTGGCGCCATTCGTGCCAGCCACGGACGCAGCCCTTGTATTGTGATGGAAGAAACAGTGGCTAAAATGAAACCCCATTCGGTGGTTATTGATGTGAGCATCGATCAGGGAGGCTGTTTTGAAACTTCGGAAGTAACCAACCATACCAATCCAATTTTCCGGAAATACGATGTTATTCATTATTGTGTTCCAAACATTGCATCGCGTGTTCCTCGAACGGCTTCTTATGCACTAACCAATATATTTGCTCCAATTTTAATCGATATTGGTGAATCTGGTGGATTAACCAATACCATTTGGAACCATGCTGGCCTGCGCGAGGCATTGTATATTTATCAAGGTAATGTAACCAACAAGGATTTTGCGGATATGTTTAATCTGCCGTTTAAAGATTTAGAACTTCTAGTGGTTTCCAACCAATAAAATCGCCATTACCTGATGAAATTAAAGCTAAGCATTCTTTTGTCCTGCGTTTCGTTTTCATTATTTGCGCAAAGCGATGTCAAAGCAACAGAACAAAAACTAAAGGTTGTCCGGAATAAAACTGAATACCTTCAATCGATTCTAAACGAGCCGGATAATCAACTCCTGGAAATAAAGAAAGTCATTCCTTCGATAAAATTGGATATTCGTTATGCCACCGAGAACAATTTTATGAAGCAAGTGATGTACAAGGAAGCACGAGCTTTTGCTCGGAAGCCGGTAGTCCTTTCTTTAAAGAAAATTCAAGAAGAGCTTAATAAAAAAGGCTACGGATTAAAGATTTTTGATGCGTATCGTCCTTACACGATAACGGTCGCTTTTTACGAAAAGGCCAGTGATAAAGCATTTGTTGCAAACCCTGCGCAAGGTTCACGTCACAATCGTGGCTGTGCAGTTGATTTAACGATTATTGATTTAAAAACTGGAAAGGAAATTGCCATGGCTACGCCGTATGATAGTTTTTCGAAAGCCGCCGCGGCTGATTATCCCGATGTGAGTGACGAGGTGAAAAAGAACCGTAGTTTTTTAATTGAAGTTATGCAGCGGCATAATTTTAAAGTATTGGAAAACGAATGGTGGCACTTCGATTTCAATAACTGGAAAAACTACGATTTAATGGATATTCCTTTTCAGCAATTGTAGCGATTAAAGATGATGCGGCCTTCCAAAATGATCTATTTTCACTTTAGCCTTGTCGTTTTTTAACGTAAGGTGAAAAATATAATCGTAATCATCTTCCGTCAACATATCAAGAGGTCTGTCTGCACCTAAGGCTTCAATGGTTTCGAGAATGGTGTTTGAATGCCCTGCGATTATAATCGTTTTTCCCAGATAATTTTGTTTAATGGTATCGGCTAATGCTTTCGTATCGGTATACACTTTTACTTTGGGAACAATAAGCGAATCAATTGTTTGGCGTGTTCGCTTAAAATCGGTGGTAAAGGCATAGTCGAAACTCACTTTTTTTAGGTAAATGGCTAGATCGTGGGCACGTATTTGTCCCTCAACGGATAAATCAGGGTTTTTATCCTGTGGGTTTGATGTATCTTTTTCTGCATGGCGTACAATCCAAATTTCAGTTGTTTGCGCCTGACTGAATGAAGTCCCTAAAATTAGGAACGATAGAAGAATAAAAAATTTTTTCATGGATAGCATGTGGCTAAGATACTAGAAAAGAGATTTATCTGTTCAATGAATGTAAAAGATTCTTTATATCGGTTTCCGTATGCCAACTGGAGAGCACAATTCGGTTGATGGATGGGCTGTCTTTAGTTGGATATGCAAAAGAGGATAGTAAAATGTTGTGCGGAAATAATTTTTGATCTAAAAGCGGATCGGTACTTAAATATGCCGGAAATTTGGATACATAGGCCCATTCAGAATCGAGGTTGCTTTCAAAAAAGCGCATGTTTCCCTGCAGTTTCACACGCGCATTGGCGTAAATATTTTCCGCCTTACTGAAGGCATATAAACCCGCTGCAGAGGCTGGAGATGCGCCGAAAAATTCGTTGGTGTTTTTTAATTCTTGGATAATTTTTTTGGAGGCCAAAACAATTCCGGCATCTACTCCCAATGCTTTGGCCATGAATGCTACCACCACGCAATGGATGTTTTTTTGCTGAGGCAGGGAGCTGTAGGCACTTAGGCCATTGTTGTTGATACCAATACCATGTGAATCATCGACCAATAAGATGATTTCTTTTGTACGATGAATTTCTTTAACAAAATCAAAACTGTAGATTTCGGGAAATAAATTATTCATCGAGTTACTGATTAAGACCCAACTTTTTTGAGGAGATTGGTTAATCTCCTGAATAATCTCGTTTGTCCAGTTTATAAAGGAGGACTGGTTATTTGGGTTTTCATCTTGGAGCCATAATGCTGGGTGGGTGGCTGGTGCATAGCGAACTTCCGCTTTTTTGCTAAACGCTTTTACACAGAGTTGCGCAGCTAAATATCCACTTGAAACCAGCAGCGCATCCGGAGTTTTAAAATAGTTTGCAGCATACTGTTCAACTTCGTTGTAAATTCCTAGTTGTACGTTGTTGTTGCGGCTCGTGCCATTATTGATTCCGTATTTTTTTAATCCTTCTAGGTAAAGTGCTAAAAAATCAGCGTCCCGCGGGATGCCTAAATACGCCGTTCCCCCAAAATACAAATAGGATTGCCCCTCATGCATGATTCGGTTCGAAAAGGGCTGCGGTATGGAACTAAAATTAGGAAGCATTAAGGAAGCAGGTTACTAAAAAAGGTAAATTGTTGCTTAATGGATTTTTTCCAATAGGCCGAATTGTGGGTTCCGGGCTGAGATATATAGGTTGCGTTAATGTGCAAACTGTCGCATTTCTTTTTCAAGGCATTGTTCGAGAGATAAAAGAAATCGCTCGAGCCACAATCAAAGATAATTTGCTTTTTACTGTCTTTAAGTTTATCTATTTGGCCAATTACAGAATATTTTAACCAGATATCGCTGTCTTTGTTGGGATTTCCGAGTAATTCAGGAACACCAAATTTTCCGATGGCATCGCGTAGGTTGATGCCTCCGCTGGTGCTTCCGGCGCTTAAAAATTGTTCGGGATGTTTTAAAAACAACCATAAAGCACCATGCCCACCCATGCTTAGGCCGGTAATGAAAAGTTTATCGGAATCGATGGGGAATTCGGCTTTTATTTTGGGTAAAAATTCCTCAAAAAAGAAATTTTCATATTGCCAATCTGCTTTGGCTGGGCTGTTTAAATACCAGCTTTTTACCAATCCGTCAGGACAAATAACTACGAAGCCATATTCGTCGGCATATTTTTGAGCATCCATTATTTTATCCCATTGTTTGTAGTTGCCTCCATAGCCATGCAGTAATATAATTGCCGGCACTTTTGTTTTTTTCTTGAGGTTTTTAGGACTGAAAACCCACGTAGTGTCTGCTTGAGGCAAGTTTTTGGAGGTAAAGACAAGTTGTTTTTGACCAAAGGCAAGCGAACAAATGAATAAGGCAATACAGGTTAAGGAGATTTTCATTTAAAAATTATCGTGTATATAGGTTACAATTCTAGCCATTTCTCCTCGAACTTCAGCTGTTGGATTCACAAAATTGTTGTTCATAAAAGAATAGAGGTAAATTTTGCCGGTTTTTGTTACCACATAGCCGCTTTGATTGTGTACACCACTGAGCGTTCCGGTTTTGCCAAATACAAAAGGAGTTTCCGTTTTAGGATAGGCATTTTTTAGGGTTCCGCTTTTACCACCGGCGGGCAGCATATTGAAAAGGCGGCTACTACTGTTTACCTCTTGATAAATGGAGTCTAGCAGTAAAACAATATCCTGCGGACTAAATAAATTTTTTTGCGATAAACCAGAGCCATCAACCCAGCGGGGTTTGTTGGGTAAAAAGGAAAGATAATTTTTTAACGCATAATTAATCGTTTTTTGCGTACTCAGCGTGTCTCCCAATTGATTGGAACAGGCCAATAATAAATGTTCGGCTAGAAAATTATCGCTAGGGAGCATCATGTGTTTTAATACCGAATCGCGTTTAGCCCCTAAAAAAGTTTTAGCATCTTTAGGCAAGGTTACATGCGTTAATGTTACAGACTTGTGTAAGGTGTCCGATAAAACGGCAACGAAATTCTCAGGACTTGTTTTGTATGGTATTTGTTGTGAATAGCCCGTTTTTATCGGTGCAATAGGATAGGTAAATGTGTTGCTTCCAAAATCACGTTTGACGTAAAAGTCCGTTGTTTTTTTACTCGAATCAGCTTTAAAATTTGGTGCGAATATTTTTGGGCTGATGCTAAATTTATCGGCGCTCAAGTAGTGTGTGGTGACCATGTTATCCGCTATTGGAAACTCCGTAATCTCGGGTTGGTAATAGTCGTTGTAATCGTCCCAACTCCAGCCATCTCCATAAAAATCACCCGTGTATCGCCCTGAGGCAAAAAATAATTTTTTTGAGCTGTTTGCCAGAAAATTGTAGGCCTCTCTGCTTTTTAACGTACTGTGTAAAAAAGAAGGATCGCCGGTGCCCCAAAAGATGAGTGAATCGTTCCTTTCGATGTATTTAAAGGCTGGCATTAAATCGGGCAGCATCTTTAAACTGGTGTAAAAGGTAAACAGTTTGGTATTCGAAGCGGGCGTAAAATATTTGTCGGCATCTTGTCCGTATATCATTTTATGGTTTGCTAAAGAGTAAAGCGCAAACCCAACGTGATATTGTTTAATGATGCTTGAGTTTTTAAACTGATGGGCAACTTTTTTGTGCATGCTTTTTTCGGTGGCACAGGCCGATACTAAAAGAAGTAAGCAGACAGTGCTATTGCGTGCTATTTTAACGACAGTAGTAAGGAACATGTTTTCTGTTTATGGATGTTATTCAGAACTAAATTATTAAATTTAATTCAATGTTAACCAAATATCATCCCTTTATGGTTTTACGTCTGGTAAAAATCTGGCTTTGCTGCATATTTCTGTGTTATGATGGGCGTGCCTTTGGCCAAGATTTTACTTTTCCGGGAGGTGGCAATCGGCAGTCTATCCCGTTTAAAAGCATAAAGAATTTAATGGTCGTTCCAGTCTATATTAATGATAAAGGGCCTTATGATTTCGTTTTGGACACGGGTGTAGGCCCCATGATTATTACCGATCCAAGCATTTTAGATTCACTTGATTTTAGTGTGCTGCGCAAAATTACGGTTACGGGCTTAGGGGTCGAAAGTGTGGAAGCGTATGTAACACAACATATGCGGGCTAAGGTTGGCCGTTCGCGTGCTCAAAATATCCCCACCGCCATTTTAAAAGAGGACCTCTTTAATTTGTCAGGACACTTGGGGCAAAAAGTTTATGGCCTAATTGGCTATTATTTTTTTAACAGTTTTGTGGTCGATATTCGATACAGCGAGAATAGACTTATTTTTTATAGGCCTGGCAGCAAGGTTAAATATCGCGGAAGCAAACAAAAAATAACCCTTGAAAATTTAAAACCGTATGTTCAAGCGTCCGTTAAAACCGCAGAAGGAGCCATTGTACGCGCCAAGTTTTTGATGGATACGGGCGCCAGTCATGCATTATCTTTAGAAAAGCTCGAATCAGGACCTTTTCCACTACCCGAAAAGAAAATTAAAGCAAACTTAGGTTTGAGCTTAAGTGGTCAAATTAAGGGGTATTTTGGACGAACGGAGCAAATAAATCTTGGAAAATATTCATTTAGGGATGTCATATCGAGCTTTCCTGATTTTGAGAGCATTGCCGATAAAGTTGCAGTCAGTAATCGAAATGGAAATTTGGGAGCTGATTTGTTGCGAAGGTTTGATATTCAATTTAATTATCAAGATGAATTCATCTCATTAAAACCTAACCAATATTTTAAGGGACCGTTTCAGCATGATATGTTGGGGATGATTATTTATCTGGATCCGGATAAATTTAAAGCGATACTGATAGGAGAGATAGAGGAGGGTTCGCCAGCAGAAAAGGCAGGGCTATGCCCGCGCGATCAAATTATTGGCTTAAACTTTAAAGCTATCGAACATTACTCCTTTAGTGAATTGACGGAATTGTTTCGCTCAAAGGAAGGTTTAACCCTTATTTTTGAAATTTATCGCGATAATGAAATTGTCTTCAAAGTAGCTCATCTTGAAAAACGAATTTAATTTTGAAGTAATTTTCTAGTTACGGGTTGCGTAAACACGTATAAGCCATTAACTTTGGCGGTTTATACAAAACCAAACACACATGAAAAAATCTATTAAATTACTTGCATTTGCAGGTATGGTGGCCTTTTGTGTAGCCGGGTCAAATACGGCACATGCACAAAAGTGGCCAAACAAGAAGGATACGAAAAAACCTTCTGCAGGACCCGCCACACCAGCAACTCCTCCACAAGCCCCTAAAAAAGAAGGAATAAAAGCCTATAACGAGGTTATTACCTCGAAAGCCAAAACAACCAAAGGCTTATTTAAAACCCATAAGGTAGATGATAGGTGGTTTTTCGAAATCCCTGATTCTATGTTGAGCCGCGAAATGTTAGTAATTACGCGTTTAGCAAAGGTTCCGGCCGGTGTAAAAGTTGGAAACCAACAATACGGAGGTGAGATGTTAAACGAACAGGTATGGCAATGGCAACGCAGAGGAAAGCAAGTTTTTATTCGCGTTCCGAGTTTTGCTACAAAAGCCGACTCTACTTCAGATATGTATCAATCGGTGCAAAACTCAAACTTATCGCAAATTTTAGCAAGCTTCGATATCAAAGCATATAATAAAGATACTACGGGAGTAGTGATTGATGTAACCGATTTTTACAATGGCGACGTAATGGCTATTGGTGCTAGCGATCAACTTAGAAAGTTATATAAAGTAATGGCTTTAGATCCTACACGTTCATATTTGGATACGGTGAAATCATTTCCAATTAACATTGAAGTGAAAACCTCTAAAACCTACCGTTCAGCTGACTCGCCAACGGATAATACCAATGCGTCGATTACAATGGAATTCAATACATCGATGTTGTTGTTGCCTAAAAACCCGGTAAAAGCCCGTATCATGGATAGTCGTGTTGGTTTCTTTGGCCAATCGCAAATTGACTACGGAACGGATGCGCAAAAGGCAGAGCGTACATCTTATATTCACCGTTGGAACTTAGTGCCAAAGGATACGAATGCTTACAAACGCGGCGAATTGGTAGAGCCAGTGAAGCCAATTGTAATTTACATTGATCCGGCTACGCCAAGAAAATGGGTTCCGTATTTAATTCAAGGGATTAACGATTGGCAAGTAGCTTTTGAAAGCGCAGGGTTTAAAAATGCGATTATCGGTAAGGAAGCCCCAACAAAGGCGCAAGATCCTGAGTTTAGTGTAGAAGATTCGCGTTATTCGGTAGTTCGTTATTTTGCTTCTGATATTGCAAATGCATATGGTCCGCACGTTAGTGATCCTCGTACTGGTCAAATTCTAGAAACACACATTGGCTGGTACCATAATGTGATGAGTTTATTGCGTAATTGGTATTTTGTACAAACGGCAGCGGTAAATCCTGCAGCACGTAAATCTAAATTCACAGATGAGCAAATGGGTGAGTTAATTCGATTTGTATCTTCGCACGAAATTGGTCATACCTTAGGTTTGCCACATAATTTCGGTTCAAGCTACGCGTATCCAGTAGACTCATTGCGTTCTAAGTCGTTTACAGATAAACACGGAACGGCGCCATCTATTATGGATTATGCTCGCTTTAATTACATTGCACAGCCAGGAGATGGCGTTACAAAATTGTACCCTCAAGTTGGCGAGTACGATAAGTGGGCTGTTAAATGGGGTTATACATGGTTCCCTGGAAATAAATCTGCAGCACAAGAAAGAGAAATTTTGGATCAATGGACCTTGAAAAATGCAGGAAATCCATTGTATTATTTTGGACGTCAAGGAACGAGTATCGATCCGCGTTTACAAAATGAAGATTTGGGTGATAACGCCATGAAAGCAAGTACTTACGGTATTGCTAACTTGAAACGCATTTTGCCAAATCTTGAAAAATGGACCTACCAAAAAGGAAAAGATTATTCTGATGTGAAAGAATTGTATACAGAAATTGTTGGCCAGTTTAACCGCTACATGGGTCATGTAACCATGAATGTGGGAGGAATGAGCGAGAACTTTAAAACCTATGATCAAGCGGGTTCGGTATATGCATATTTGCCAAAAGCAAAACAAAAAGAAGCCATCACGTTCTTAAACCAACAATTGTTTACTACGCCAATGTGGTTAATAAATACCAATTTGTTGGGCAAATTTGATAACGGTGTTCTTTTAAATAAAATTAAAGGCGTTCAGGCGAACACTTTAGGTAGTCTTCTATCTGCCCCTCGTATTGCGCGTATGTTGGATAATGAAGCGAAAAATGGTACAGCAAAAGCGTATACTTTACCTGAAATGTTTACTGATGTTCGTTCTTCTGTATTTGCTTCGGGCAAAGCGGATGCTTTTAAACGTTCGTTGCAACGTGCCTATATCGATCGTTTAGAAACGTTGATGACAAAAGAGATGGAAACGCCTCCGGGTATGCCTGCTGATTACCTAGCAAATTCAGGATTCACGCCAATAAATGTTTCACAATCTGATATTCGTCCATTGGTGCGTATGGAGCTTAAAACAGTTTTAACAACTGTAAAAGCAAGAGCTGCTGCAGGCGATGCGATTACAAAAGCACATTACGAAGATTTAGCCATCCGAATTAAGGATATTCTAGATCCGAAAAAATAATTTTCGAAAGAAGATAGAACGGGATAGGTCAGGTATGATTTATCCCGTTTTTGTTTAGATACCTTTTGTTCTTGGATAAAAACGGGTTATTTTTAGTGCAAATTTATTCCCATGTTTAAGCACGTAACAACCTTTCTTTTATTTTTTCTATCAGGCTATGCGCTGAGCGCTCAAAATATCGATTCGTTATCGGTGGTGCAGGCTAAATGGCAAAAAACAAAAATTTCAAAGCACCTTGTCCTTCGGAAATATCATTTTAATGAAAAGAATCTTTTTTCGGCAAACGAGAACATTTCTATTGTTGAAGTAAAGAACAAAGGTAGAAAGGCGATTTTTGCATTAGATGCAGAAAAAAAAGAATTGAAGAATACCAGCGATTTTGGGAAACGAAACAATGCATTGGTAGCTATAAACGGAAATTTCTTTGATGTAAAAAATGGAGGCTCGGTTGATTTTGTAAAAGTAAATGGCCGTGTTGTAAATACCGTTCGTTTAGATAAAAGTGGCTTGCGCGCCCGTCATCAGCAAGCTGCGGTAGTTATTATAGATGGAAAACTGAGCATTCAAAAATGGGATGGGAGTATGGATTGGGAAACCAAGCTGCAAGCAGAAAACATATTGTTGAATGGCCCTTTATTGCGCTTTAATGGAAAAGACGAAACATTAGATACGACAAGTTTTACACGTTTGCGTCACCCTAGAACTTGTTTGGGCTTAAAGGCTTCAGGAGAGGTTTTGTTGGTGACGGTGGACGGCAGAAGCGACCAGTCGGCAGGAATGAGCCTGCATGAGCTCAATAAATTAATGTATTGGCTCGGCTGTAGCAGTGCGATCAATTTTGATGGTGGAGGCTCAACTACGCTGTGGGTATCGGGTTTTGGCGAGAATGGAATTGTCAATTATCCTTCTGATAATAAAAAATGGGACCACGAAGGGCAGCGTAAGGTGGCCAATGTGGTTTTGGTGAAAAAGAATAATTAATTTAGCGCAATTTTAAATTGCTAGTACGTATTATGATAAAGAACCTGTGTTTTGGGGTGTTCGTGTTGTTTTTGTTTTCGGCCTGTAATTATGGGAGTAAATCAAAAGACGCATCGTTAAGAGAGTTTAGGTTTGAGCCTGTAAAAGGAATTCGATATACCGAAGTTAAACGTCGCTTTAGCAACGGGTTGTCGTTTAATCCGGAAGGGTTTATGCAAGAGCCTTCCTGGATTATTGAAGTTGCGAAAGAAGACACTATGATGGCTTGGAGCCCCCAGAAACAAATTATGCAAAAGTTCTTCCTGCAATATGATCACGGGAATGTGTACAATTTCGCAGAGCAATTTTTTAAAGTAAAGCTGATTTCGAAAGATAGTTTGGTTTTTCAGCGTATTCAGGTTGATGGGATGGTAATTGCATCGGATATTCGCTCGGATGTGAACATGACTTTTTATGCCAATGATTACATTAAAAATAAATTGAAAACAACTGCGGAGGAGCTTCAAAAACCGACAGCAAAAGATACGTTGTTTATAAAGAAGCGAACAGCAGTGGTAAATTCGAATAGCGATAGCAGCTATGCGGCACGCGTACCCGTTCAATTTATACCCAAAAGTAAAGTGGTTACCGTTGAAAAAATTAGCACGGTTGATAAATTAACCAAACGGGGAACCGCCTACGATTATATTTTTCCGCAATATAAAATTGTGATAAACAGAGCATACAGAGATTTTGCATACGAATGCAAAGCAATTGTGGATTATACCGGACGAATTAAGATTTTATTTGTGGGGGGTGTTTTGCCTGAGAATGCCGAAGCAAAGAAAAAGATGATGCAAGGCGTGGCCGATGTGTATATCCGTAATTTGTTTGAGGTTATTCCGGGAACAACTTTGGGAATGGCACATAATTCTGAAATAACATTAAATGTAGTTGGGCGCGCCCTTAAAAAGAGTTAATAATCTGTAGTTTACAAGATTTTAACGTTAAAATAATGTTAAAAAAAGATTTTGATATTAAAAATTAAAACATATCTTGCAGACTTAATTTAACATTTTAATACAATGCAAGAAGGCACAGTAAAATTCTTCAATGTAACAAAAGGTTTCGGATTTATCATCCCTTCAAACGGAGATAGCGAGATTTTTGTACATTCAACAGGTCTTATCGACGAAATCCGTGAAAACGACAAAGTACAGTACGAAGTTGCTAACGGTAAAAAAGGCTTAAATGCCGTTAATGTGAAAGTAATTTAATTTATTTATCATATTAGAAAAGGGTCACTATTCATGAAATAGTGACCCTTTCTCATTTATGGTATTTTTGTTTTGCAGTGTTTTTTCAATTTTAGCCCCGATTGAAATGAAAAGCCCGCAATGAAATGAGGACTTGTAATGGAAAGCGGGACTGGCCCTTGTTTGATAGTCTGTACCTGCGCTTCTTAATGTGCGGCGAAAAACTTGAGACCAGCAATGGATGCAATAAGGCTGCAAATAAAAAATATGCGCCAAAAGGTGGCTGGTTCGTTAAAATAAAATATGCCGATTAATACGGTTCCCACGGCGCCAATTCCTGTCCACACGGCGTAAGCTGTACCCATTGGCAGGGTTTGCGAGGCTTTGTTAAGCAAAATAAAGCTTAGCGTTATACAAACAAAAAAGGCAATGCTCCACTTTAAGTTGCTAAAGTTGTTGGAAAGCTTTAAGCACGTGGTAAAGCCAACTTCGAAGAGGCCGGCAATGATTAGTATTATCCAGTTCATACCACAAAGGTAGAAAAATGAATGTGTTTTAGCTGTGTTATGTTGTAAGGGGTTTGTTTAGAATGGCAACCGTTAATCGGCTGATACAATTCATTTTGCCTCGATTATCGTACATTTTGATTTCCCAGACATGCGTTTTGGCTCCGCGATGGAGGGCTTTGCAAATACCCGTTACCAGGCCGCTTTTTACCGGCCGTAGATGGTTGGCATTAACTTCTAAACCTACTGCGATGTGTTTTTCAGGGTCGATACACATGAAGGATGCAATGCTGCCCAGTGTTTCGGCTAAAACCACAGAGGCTCCACCGTGTAAGATGCCGGCCGGTTGATGCGTACGTTCATCAACGGGCATGGTGGCGCTTAAAGAATCGGCGGTAATTTCGGTAAATTGAATGTCGAGCAAGGCGCCAATGTGATTTTTGGGGCGGTCGTTTAATTGAGCGACGGTAAAATCTTTAAACCACATGATAGCGTTCTTTTAAAATGGACACATGGTGGATGATGTGCCCGGCTACAATAAATAGAATAGATTTGACATTGATTTCGCGATTGGAGGCGATACCTTTTCGATTTAATTCTTCGTTGTTTAAGCTGCGGAAAAGGTAAAGATTTGCTTTGCGCAGGGCGGCAAATTCTGCTATTAAATCGGCATAATCGCGCTCAGCAAAGCGAGCGTTTAATACAAAAGCATCTTCATCGAAACCAGGAAGCGCTTGTTGTTCGTTACGCGCAAAACAGGTTAAGCGGTACACTAAAATGCGCTCGGTATCTATGATGTGGCCTAACATTTCTTTGAGTGTCCATTTGTTTTCTGCATAGGCAAAGTTTTCTTTGTCGGCATTTTTTTTAAACAAGGCCGGAATGCTTTCTATTTGCTGGTTCAGGATCTCGAAAATATCGCCATCAACTTTGCTGATGTAGGCTTCGCCCCAGATAGGGTACTCGTTAGGCTGTGGTCGGTTCATAGGTTAAACTGCTTTTTAAAATGATGCGGAAAGTAGTTCCTTTGCCAATTTCTGATTCTTTGACAAAAATTTCGCCGCTGTGGTAATTTTCTACAATACGTTTTGTTAGAGATAAGCCCAAGCCCCATCCGCGTTTCCGGGTGGTGTATCCCGGCTGAAAAACGGCATCGAATTTAGATCGGGCAATTCCTTTCCCGCTATCGGTAATGTCGATAAAAACTTGTTCTTTGGCTAAGTTTTCGATAATGTTGACTGCGATTGAACCCTCATTTTCGATTGCATTTACGGCATTTTTTAATAAATTTTCAATTACCCAATCAAACAAAGGGACGTTAAGCATGGCCCTAACTTGCTCATCGCCGGTGATGCGGAATTTAACTTTATCGGAGGTGCGTACTTTAAAATAATCGATAAAATTGCCGATAACGAAGAAAACGGTATGGTCTTCAAGGATTGGTTTTGAACCAATTTTAGAAAAACGGTCGGTAATGATTTCGAGCCGGTGGATGTCGTTTTCCATTTCGGCAATAAGGGGATCATTTTCTGCATCAAATTTCGACTTAATTAATTCCACCCAAGCCATTAACGAAGAAATAGGCGTCCCTAACTGGTGTGCAGTTTCTTTTGCTAAACCTACCCAAACATGATTTTGCTCCACTCTACGCGATGAACTAAAAGCGGCATAGGCCGTTAGAAGGAACAAGAAAATAACAAACATTTGAATGTAGGGGAAATAGCGCAACTGGGTTAAAACAAATGAATCTTTGTAATAGGCGTACGATTTTCTCCCAAAAATATTCATCTCGGCCGATGGATGTTGCGCTTTCATTTTTGCCAGTTCGTGCTTAAAATAAGGCAAATCGTAACTGAGCTCTTTGACGTCGGGATAAATGGTTTTGGTACTGTCTAAACCCTGAAAGGCAAGAATGGCCCCGTCAGAATTGGTAATAATTATCGGAACTTTGGTGTTTTTTCGAATGGAATCAACAATTCCGGTAAAGGTATCGTTGTCGTACAGCAATAACGAACGCTCTTGCACTTTTACATAAAGCTTAAATTGATTGGCTTCTTCGCGCTCCATTTTCTTTACAAAAGAATCGGTGTAAAAAATAGAGGCAATGCCAATGAGCATCGCAAAAATAAGGAGGAGAAATTTCCAGCGGCGTTTGGTTTCGTATGGATTCATGCTTTGGATAGCCAAAATACAATAACAAAACGAAAAAAACATAAAACCATTATGCATTTTTCATACAGAATACTTCATTGTAAATGAAAACTATATAAAATTAATGAAAAACATATCTTTGTACCTGGTTACGTTTGGCCAATCGGAATGAATGGTAAGGCTAAGCGTTCAAGACCCAATTATGGATAAGAAAGTAAGAGTTAGATTTGCCCCAAGCCCAACAGGAGGCCTACATTTAGGCGGTGTGCGCACTGCATTGTTTAATTATTTATATGCAAAGAAGCATAACGGAACGTTTGTTTTACGTGTAGAAGATACCGATCAAACCCGATTTGTGGAAGGAGCTGAAGCGTACATTGCCGAGTGTTTAGACTGGTGTGGCATTACTCCAGACGAAAGTCCATCAAAACCTGGCGCATTTGGTCCTTACCGTCAAAGCGAACGCAAACCAAGCTACCGTAAATTTGCCGAGCAATTGGTAAACGATGGATATGCGTATTATGCTTTTGATACGGCTGATGAATTGAATGCAAAGCGCGCTGAAGTTCCAAATTTTCAATACGGACAAGCTACGCGCATGCACATGCGCAACTCACTTACCTTAACATTAAGTGAGGTAGAGGAGCTTTTGAAAGCCAATACGCCACACGTTATCCGAATCAAAGTTCCTGAAAATGAAAATGTTTATTTTCATGATTTAATTCGTGGCGATGTGAGTTTTGATACCTCCATTGTAGATGACAAAGTGTTGTTAAAAGCCGATGGAATGCCAACCTATCATTTGGCGGTAGTGGTAGATGATAAGGCAATGGAAATTAGCCATGCTTTTAGAGGGGAAGAATGGTTGCCTTCTGCTCCGATTCATATTTTGTTATGGAAATATTTGGGCTGGGAAGCAGATATGCCGCAATGGGCGCACTTACCGTTAATTTTAAAACCCGATGGACACGGTAAATTAAGCAAACGCGATGGCGATCGTTTAGGTTTCCCGGTGTATGCCATGAACTGGACCGACCCTAAAACGGGCGATGTTACCAAAGGCTTTAAAGAAATGGGATTCATGCCTGAAGCTTTTGTGAATATGTTGGCACTTTTGGGCTGGAACGATGGTACCGACCAGGAAATTTTTACGCTTGCTGCCCTTGAACAAGCATTTTCAATTGAGCGAATTAGCAAAGCTGGGGCAAAATTCGATTTTGAGAAAGCGAAATGGTATAACCACGAGTGGATTAAGCAAACTTCGTCTGCCGATTTGTTATCACCTGTAAAAGAGGAGTTGCAAAAAGCAGGAATTGAAGTAAACGACGATGCTTTTTTAGCTACTGTAATCGATTTAATTAAAGACCGTTGCACCTTGCTTCCCGATTTTGTAGCGCAAAGCAAATACTTTTTTGGCTTACCAAGCGAATATGATAGCAATGCCGTTAAACCAAAATGGACACCCGAAAAGGCAGGATTTTTTACAACTTTTGCCGATGATTTAACCCTAGCAGATGCTGTAAGCGCGGAAACAGCTTTTAAAGCATTGGCCGAAGAAAAAGGGTTTAAACCCGGAGAATTAATGCTGCCTTTCCGCATTATGTTGGTAGGTGGTAAGTTTGGCCCGGGTGTTTTTGATATAGCTGTTTTATTAGGCGTAGCAGAAACTAAAAATAGAATTGCAAAAGCGATTGAGGTTTTTAATAGTTAGGGATTGTTTGAAATCATTGCCAGTGGCTAAAGCCGAAAGGCAATGAAATAATTCCTGAATTCAGGTTATATATTAAAAAAGGAGAACGGCTAGGTTCTCCTTTTTTAGTTTTAATCATTGATTAAATGATCTAAATACGCCTTAGATATCGGCGCGCGTTGTACTTGAAGACCTTTTTCTCTATCCGCTAATACTCCCTCATTGGCCTTTATTTCGTCGCTAGCATACTTATTGAATAATTTTTCTGAGATATTAATTTCTGTCCCGTTTTTTAAATCTAGGGTAGAAATGCAGTTTTCAATCTTTACATGGCTGTAAAAGCGATACAACATCGCCCTACATTTGGCCAATTCATTTTGTTGTTTTCTGCTTATTTTACTTTTATAGTTTTCTTTTATCCATGCGGCGTACCAGCTAGTAAAGTTGTCTAAATCAAAGTCGATATACGTATCGTTTTTTGCTAACTTTTGTTGTAAAGCAATGCGTTTGGGGTCTTTAGGTACTTGCCAACCCATTTCTGGTGTGTATACGGATACTACTTGCTTTGAGCAACTAGTAATTACGCAGATGATAAAAAAGCTAAATATGGATAAGCTTATTTTTCTAAGAGTGATGTTAAATAGCATATAATTTAAATGGTTTTAGACGTATTTATTTTGCTAATAAATTCTGTACAGAGATTGCAATCTGTTTTATAGGTAATAACACATAGTTTTAGGTTCAATCTTTTTGCCGTCATAAAGGCTTGTGTTAAGCCTCCTTAAGCAAATTTTACAGGTTTTTGTTTGCAGGCACTAAAAAAAAGCAATAGTGTAACGAGAATAAAATAGGGGGTAAATTTCATAAAAGCGTTTTAATTTGTTTGCTAAATTATACACGCTTATTCATATCCAACGGATACCTAAAATAGATACACTGCGTTAGTGCGAAAGATAAAATGTGAGTGATAATTTAGTGCAGCAAAGTTAATTTTTGTTTTACTAGAAACAAGTAACAAGTAAAAATGCATTTTGTGGAAGCAAAAAATAGCAGTTTTTTTATTTCTAAGACTAACATCTGTTTCTGATTCCTTCATTCTATGAACGAAAAATCTCTTTCGTAAGCAGGCTAAAGGTTTATGCTTTTGTTAAAACCAATTATCTTATAAAATATTTATAAATTAGTATAACAATTTAGGGATAATTGGGTTGTTCATTAAAAAGAGATAACGACATGCAAATTTTTGGAAAAGGCAGTGAAAATATAGAAGACGGAAGAGGGGGTGGAGGAGGTAAGACCATTTTGGGCGGAGGAATTGGTTTAATCATTATTGTAGTAGGCTTGTTTTTTGGAAAAGACCTGCGGCCTTTGGTAAATCAGTTGCCTCAAACTGAAAACACACAAGTTAAAAAGGGTGTGCCGCCGAGCGATAAGCAGGGGCACTTTGTATCCCTTGTGCTAGAATCAACGGAAAAAGTATGGGCCAAAGAATTTGAACAGATGGGGAAACAATATGAAGCCCCGCCTTTACACATGTTTGACGAAGGCGTTCAAACAGCCTGTGGTTTTGCCTCTTCAAATGTGGGGCCTTTTTATTGCCCGGGCGATCGCAAAGTATATATCGATTTAGCATTCTTTAACGAATTGGAAACCCGTTTTGGCGCGGCAGGCGATTTTGCACAAGCCTACGTAATTGCGCATGAAGTAGGGCATCACGTGCAGAATTTATTGGGAATCTCCGAAAAATTGGATGCCGTAAGAGGAAAAATTAGCGAAAAAGAATATAATCGTTTATCGGTTAAATTAGAGCTTCAAGCCGATTTTTTTGCCGGCTTATGGGCGCATACTGCACAAAATATCGAAAGCATAAAATTAGATAGCGGCGATTTAGAAGAGGCTTTAAACGCTGCAACAGCCATTGGCGACGATAAATTACAAAAAGAAGCAACGGGCCAAGTACAACCAGATTCTTTTACGCACGGCACTTCTGCTCAGCGTGTTTACTGGTTTAAAAAAGGATTTGAGACCGGAGATATTAGAGAAGGCGACACTTTTAATTCCAGTTCTTTATAAAATTCAATTTTTTTTAAACAAATTTGTCTAATTGTGGTTACTGTTTTAATATACGCTGACCAACAAATTAATTATCCCAAATTGTTTAAAAAAGATGATTCTTATAGTAGATGATAGGTCTGAAAACCTAATTGCATTATCCAAGGTCCTTCAAGCACATAATTTTGAAGTTGACACAGCATCGTCTGGAGAAGAAGCATTAAAAAAGGTTTTGCATAACAACTATGTACTCATCATTTTGGACGTGCAAATGCCAAATATGGATGGTTTTGAAGTTGCCGAAGCAATAACAGGATACAGTAAAGCCAAAGATACCGCCATCATCTTTTTATCAGCCGTTAACACCGAACTTAAATTTATTACAAAGGGATATTTAAGTGGTGGCTTAGATTACATTACCAAACCCGTTGATATCAATATTCTGCTTCTAAAAATTAAAACCTTTTACCGCATTTACGAGCAAAATAGAAAACTTAACGAAATGCAAGATAAATTGCTAGAAGAAATAGAGTTTCGGAAAGCCGCAGAAAATAAAAAAGATGAATTTATCAGCATTGCAAGTCACGAGTTAAAAACGCCTTTAACCAGTGTAAAAGGTTATATTCAGCTGTTAGAAAGGAGTATTGCTAAATCCGACAATGAAACTGCCATTCGCCATTTAGGAAAAGCGAACATACAGCTCGAAAAATTAAATAGTTTAATTGCCGATTTACTCGACATCTCTAAGATAGAAAGCGGTAAATTGAAGTTTAACATGGAAAACTTCTGCGTAGAGCACATGTTAAACAATGCCATTGAAATGCTGCAACAATCGCACCCCGATTTTACCATCACCAAAATTGGTCAAACGCACGAAAATATTTTTGGCGATGAAATGCGCATTGAACAAGTGGTGCTTAATTTTATCACCAAT